>JAYUWH010000156.1:0-27832 GCA_043753645.1 Bdellovibrionales bacterium | reverse complement strand
GAGCTGATAATAACTTGAATTAATCCTTCTGGCACTTCAGCGGCAGTTATGATTTCAGCAAGAATTGCTGCCGTCGAAGGCGCTTCGCTAGAAACTTTGACAACAACCGCATTGCCAGCAGCAATTGCCGGCGCTACTCGCTCAAAAACGACTCGGAGTGAAAGATTCCACGATGCTATTACCGAAATCACTCCGACGGCTGAATAAAATTTGTTTGAGTTATCTTGAATCGAACTTAATTCAATTATGGCGCTCGCACAGGAATCTACGCAAGCGGCTATTCCATGGGCTTCCACAAAACTAAACGGCAACCCTTGATCGTTCGCTTCCATCTCGGTGAATACTGATTTTCTTTTTTCAATAATGTTTATAATTTTTTTTAGCAGTTGAATTCGCATCTCATAAGTCGACAATTTCCATGCGGAAAATGCCTTCTGCGCTGTTTGAATGGCTTGCACGGCCTGCATAACATCACAAGCAACAACTTCGTGCATATTTTCGCCACTGAAGGGATTTTTTTTATATGAAATATTATTTGATGAAATAGATTTGTTATTGATAAAACTCTGAATTTTCATTTTTAAAATCTATGCGAAATCTATAAGAAAACAAGGTCGAATGTGGTCTCTATATATTAACTTGAAAGTACAAAAAAAGATGGCCGACGAAAACAGTTTAAGTTTAAGTCGACCCTCTAACATGACGCTGACGGCGGAGGTTTTTGGCCCCTGACCGCGTCTAGAGCATAGTAACGGTTAAGTAACCGATACCTCCGCCTTTATTATGTCACATTTTAGAATCATAACACCACCACCTTTCCAGCCGTACGAACGACTTAAAGGTAAGATACATTAGCCAAAACCCTTATGCAAAACGGATTTTTTCATGTGATCTATAAGAATTCGTTATTGGTCTAAATTTAAGAATTTTATCTAAAAATATATTTATTTTGGCAATTTTCCCAGGGCCGCTACGATTTTTTCTTGAACGGCCTTCATTTCTGGATCTGAAAAACGTCGAGCTTTTTTAAAGTCTAAGTCTGGTATGCTCCAAGCCGGAATTAAGTGAACATGATAGTGCGGCACTTCAAAACCCGCCACCATTACACCTACCCTTGGGCACTGTGTAACTTCTTTTATAGCCTTAGCTATTTTCTGAGAAACCAAACCAACGCGAGTCATCATGTCAGGCGGAGTATCAAACCAATGATTTACCTCTTGTTTTGGAATAACAAGCACATGGCCTAAGTTGACCTGATCAAGAGCTAAAAAAGAAAAAGTAAGATCATCTTCAAATATTTTATAACTTGGTAATTCGCCCTGAATTATTTTTGTAAAAAGTGTCGCCAAAAGTTTCTACCGTTTTTCGACAGGGGCCCACTTTAAACCCTCTTTGCCTTGCCATTTTCCGCGTGGGCGATAAATGCGATTTTTTTCGTATTGTTCGTTGGCGTGGGCAATCCAACCGGCAATGCGTGAAACGGCGAAGATGGGCGTAAAGATATCTGTTGGGATGCCCATTGCGTGATAAACAGTTGCAGAATAAAAATCGACATTTGGCATAAGGCCTTTTTCTTTATTCATGGTTTCATCGATCATGACAGACATCTCGTAAAGTTCAGGTTTTCCAATTTTAGCGGTAAGTGTTTTTGAAAATTTTCGTAAAATTGCAGCGCGTGGGTCACCATCTTTGTAAACACGGTGGCCGATGCCCATCACTTTTTCTTTTGCATCTAAAGCGTCTTTCACAAATTGTTTCGCTTTTTCTATGGTGCCAATCTTTGCTAGCATAACCATAACTTGTTCGTTAGCTCCGCCATGCAAAGGACCTTTTAAGGCGCCGATAGCGGAAACAACGGCTGAGTGCATGTCGGACAATGATGAGGCCGTCACCCGGGTTGCAAATGCTGAACAATTTAATTCGTGATCGGCGTGCAAAATTAAACAGATATCGAAAATTTTAACCAATTCAGCATCAGGCTCCGTGCCCTTAAGCATTCGCATAAAATTCCACGCAACCGATTTTCCTACAACTGGTGTTAGCACTTCCCGCTTATTGCGAATGGCTTCAAAAGCGGTAACGATAGAACCCATTTTTGCAGTTAGACGGATAGCCTTACGATGATTGGCTTCTTTGGAATTGTCGTTGGCATCTTGATCCCAGTGAGACATCAAGGAAACGGCTGTGCGCAGCCATGCCATTGGATGTACGCCTTCGGTTGGTAAAGTTTTTAAAATATTTAAATAAGCAGAATCCAGAGTCATATTTTTATTTAGCTCTACTTTGAATTTTTCTAATTCGTCGGCATTCGGCAATTTATTATTCCATAATAGGTAGGTGACTTCTTCAAACGTAGAGTGCTCTGCAAGGTCGTCGATTGTGTAACCACGGTAATTTAGATCATTGCCGACAATGAAAGATATTGCCGTTGTGCACGCAACAACTCCCTCAAGACCTTTATCTAATGCGCCTTCATAAATTTGTACATCAGCCATGGGTACTCCTTTTTAAATTTCGAAATGATGACTAAATAATTATCAGAGCTATGTGGTTTTGGCTAGCTTTATCACTTGGCCTGAGACATTGATAACGACAACAGTTTGGTCTCTGACGGGCTCTGCAAGGCCACTTATTTTTTGTGCTTGAAATAAAAGTTCATTGCGCAGCTCGTGCACCGAACTTTTTGAATTTTCAGTTAGAATTTTTACGATTTTTTCGCTGCCTAAAACATCAGAAAGACCATCTGTTACGATACAAAGTTTTGAATTTGGTTCTAATTCTAGTTCGGCCGCGGTTAAGGTATCTGAAAATTGCTGCCCAAATGGGCTTACTGTTGATTTTAAAACTTGAACTGGTTTCCCAGCAGGAATGTAAAATCCTAATATTTTACCAACTGCGCAAAATCGCAAAGAATAATTTCTGCGATCAACCACCATGTAAAAGGCATGAGTCAGGTCGTTGGCCTGCGCGCTCGTTTTAATTTCCGCACCCACATGCTGAAGAATTTCCTCGGGCGGCATGCCTTTTTTGGCCTGCAAAGCATGAGTAAACTTTAAAATAAAAGATAAGAATAATGCTGACATTGCATAACCCGATGAAGACGAAACTAAAACACCGAAACGAAATTTATCATCAAATTCGAAAAAATCAAAATAATCGCCGCCGGATTTGCTGCCGTAGACAAACTTTCGGCTGATTTCGAAGCCGGGAATATTTGGAAAATTTGTCGGGGCTAAAACCTTCTGCATTTCATTTAAAAATTTCATATCAACAGCGATTCCAGACATCAGCGAATCCAATTGTTTCGAAAATTTAATGAGCTCGTTGCGGTAGATCATGACTTCTTCATTTTTAGCCTTAAGGTCGGCCTGTAATTGAAAAATAGTTGCCTTAAGGCCTTTTATCTCGTCAGCGCTCATAGGCATTATTTTGAAGTGATGTTATTCGCTGGTCAATCGCGAAGACGCTAATTTTAGATACCTCAACTCGCTATGAAGGATTTCTGATATTTTTCTTGGAATGGTGGCTGGACTAAGATCTTTTAACTCCGCCAGCTCACGAAGGTTCGAGGTATGCAATTCCATATATTTGCCGGTTTGCTGCCTTAGTCGTTTTTTCAAATGCGCTGATAATGGTACTCGGTAGATCCAGTTGGCTGTCGAATAATTAATTGGAAAATTTGAAGGTTCAATAGAAACTTTAATGGAAAAATGACCCCAAAGTGCGGTCATGCAAAATTGAAGAAAATAAATTATTGTGATGAATAAAATGAAAATACCATAACGGCTTCCAGCCAGCGTTGCAGCAAAATAGCCTTGTTGATGGAAGTAATTTAAAAGCCAAAGACAAAGACTACCGCCCACAACACACCCAAGAATTTGCAGCTGGCATAAAGTTTTCCAAATTTTTCGCGAACGGCTTTCTAAGTCCAGATGCAACCACCAAAAATTGCAATAATTAGAAAATACGATTCCAATAAGTGCAGTGGTCGCTAGATTAATATGGATATCTGATTTAAGCAGAAAATAGATTAATATTAGAAGAAGAAATTGTTGTGATCTTAGAATCCATTCAGCAATAAAAAACACGATCGCAAAAATCACCATATTTTGCAAATGGCCATCCAATAAAAAAAATGAAATTGAAAGGTGTTCAGCAAATACTTTTTGTAAGGACCAGCTATAACGACTGGGCTCAAACAACATTACCGTCGAGATTATATAAAGTGGCCAATTACCTAAATTAGAAAAACAAAGTTGCATCCAGTTTTGTTTTTCTTCACCAATCTTAAAATCGATTTTCATCATAGCTTCAAGTTGTGACCGCCCAGCAGAAAAACAAAGTGCGACCTGTGCTAATGCAGTTAATATTTTTCGAATCATAAGACTACTCCATAGATATCAAATCGAATTAATTTTCCTTCAATTGTCGAATTGGGCCGTTGGTAAAGAAAGGGGGCTTTTAGCGGTCTTTTGACGACGACCCGTCGGGCCAACTTGCTTAAAATGGCTTTCTCGATGACGGTTGCAGCATCGTTATCTGAACCAATTAAATCGCGAAAAAACATCATCTCTTGTTTCGATAAGGCACTTTTCTTTTTTTCGGGAAACATGGGATCAAAATAAATTGCTGAAAAATGCTCTTTTTGCTTTGCTAGAAAAGCTATTGCCGAGTCGTATTCAAATTTAATATTTTCTTTCACATCAAGCGGTAGCAGCTGCTGAGCTGTATCCAGCGCTAGAAAGACCAGCGGATTTCTTTCAATGGCCGTAACTTGATAACCCATTTGCATTAAAAAAATAGCGTCAATTCCAAGCCCGGCGCTTAAGTCCAAAACCTTATTTCCCAATCGACCCGCCCCTAAGGCCCTGCTAATAATTTCTGTTTTTATCGAACCTTTTTTTTTGTGATAATTTTTTCTGTCATTAAGGAAATCAATCGAAAACTTGCGGCCTTGCAGATCTATAATGTTAGGTGCGACTTTAGTAAAATCGATACTTTTGATTGCGCTTAAATCCTGCGACGTTTCCGCTATAAAACGTTGCCATTTCGAACGCAGTTCTTTCGAATCTTGATGATCAGTCGTTATCCATTCAATTAAATTGTCCAATTTAACTTTGATCCTAGCAGATAAATACATTCAATAAAAAATACGAAAATCATTACTAAAGTCATTCGATAAGCCAATCTTCGAATTCGAACCAGGTCAGAACCAATAGGACTCTGAATGGCTTTAAGTTTTAAAAAAAATGGCAGACTAACCACAACTAAAATTAAAGTCTGACTTCTTGACATTTCTTTTGTCGAAAAATTAGCATGAAATAACGCCCCTAGAAGCAAACATCCACACCACCAAGTAAATAAAAATTTTTTTGCGTGATCAAAACCGCGCGAAGTGATGGAGTTTCTTATACCGGCCTGAGTCGACGTAAGAAGGTGGCTAAAATTATTGATATGGACCAGAAATAAAATGACCGAGCCCCAAAAAAATCCGAATCCTAGAATGTTTGAGTCAATTTTAGCCCCTGCTGCAAGTTGTAAACCTGTACTTATTCCCATGCCCATTAAAAGAAATAAAATAATTTCACCAATTTTTTTTTCTTTGTAAGCATTGCGGTTTAAAAATTGACCCGCTAACACCAACGCGAACACGATGACCATCAACATAATTTCTTCTGGATGCAACAGCAGTACGGGTATCGAAAACAAGCCGGCACCACCAATCAGAATCCATGAAAGCAATGCCGACTTTTTTGCTGTGATCCAACCCTCAAGAATAGGTTTGTGCGTGTAGGGTATGTTAACGCGGTCGAAACCCGAAATATGATCAGCTATATCATTTCTAATATTAAGGGCCGCATACAATAAACATAAGCTAACACTTGCTAAACTCAATGAAAATGGATCGCTCAAAGATTCGTTTAAAATATTTTTAGTAAGAACATAAAATAGTGGAAATAAAATGAATACAAAACTATTTAATTTAATAATCTTGCTAAAGAGTAAAAAAATATTGGGCTTTTCAATTTGATATAAATTCTTCAACTCGAAGGTCACACTTTCGTCATACGTACCAACATTTAAGGATTGGATAGGTATAGCAACAGTGCCTTTTTCAATTTTACCCCAAAGGGTGTCATTAAATTTAGAATCTGATTTATCTAGTGTTAAAAAACGGGAATTCGTCATCCGGCATTTGGCTTTCTTCGCCAATACAAAATTTCAGTCAATGGTTTAAGATTTTGAATAAGCCCTTGCTCTGCCGGCACCAACAGCGCTGCCAATTGCTGCAAATGGTGTTCGTACAACTGGATCAATTTTTCGTTTTCAGCATCAAACCTGCTTACATTATTCGACAAAATACTTTTTCCAGCTTCTAAATTGTCAGAAAAGCAAAGGGCAAGTTCATCAAGATTTTTGACCCGGACCATTTTATCAATTTGTTCGCGGGTCATGTCAGCAGCGATAAAACTTCCAAAGGAATTTAAATACCCCGACTTCAAATCTCCAAGAACGGCTTTTCCTTCATCGTTCCGGATATTATAATCCAGCAGATCGTCACCACGCTGAAACAGTTGCCCCAGTAAAGTACCAACTTCTTCTAAAATTTGATGCAATTTATTGTCATATCTTTCGGAGGCAATAAACGGAGCCCTTAAACACCATTTAAAAAGTGATGCCGTTTTTAAATTATGTATGCGGTCCAACTGCTCGAGTGTTACAAAGTAATCTCCGACAATAGAATCTTGCAGCCATTCGCCTTCCAGCAAATCCGAAATAACTTCACTGGTGTACTGAACTAGTTTTATGTTTCCATGACCCGACAAATTCACCATGACCCGCGCAAGTAGGTAGTCACCAGCTAGCACGGCATACTCAGGTGTGTATTTTAGCCAGGCTGCTTTTTTCCCGCGGCGTAAATGCGATCGATCAACTAGATCATCATGAAGTAATGAGGCATTATGAATAAATTCGATAGTTTGGTTCAATAAATTCTGCGTATCTTGTGAAACGCCCAAGGGATCCGACACTAAACCCACCAACTTCGAACGAAATCCTTTACCGCCTGAAAAAAGCTCTTCATAAAGAGCATTCAGCTTTGGCAAATACGCTGGAAAGTCATTTTTGGAAAATAATTTAAACACCATGGCAAGCAGCAGTTTTCTTAATTCTTGGTCTTGAGTCAAGACAAGCTAAGGCATAAGCTATTAGCATGGTAAAATCTTTCACGCATTCGGTTCAAATCAAGTTTCATCAGGCTGATCCAGCCGGAATCATGTATTTTGCCCATATTTTCTCGTTAGCACACGATTGTTTAGAGCTATTTGTACAAGCGGCAGGCTATTCTTGGGACGAATTCTTTCGCAACAATAAAACCCTGGCACCTATACGTCATGCTGAATGCGATTACTTTAAACCTCTAATAGCAGGAGAAACTTACAACATTGCTGTTTGCTTAACTGCTTTTTCGAGCTCTTCTTTTCAAATGCAATATTGTTTTTCAAAGGACGACGTGACTTATGCTACAGTTAACCTTGTGCACACCTGTTTAGATCTGAAAACCTTCAAAAAAATCGAGATCCCCAATAAATTGAAAGAAAAGCTAGCTCCTTATTTGAAAGAAGTGTCCGCATGAGTTCCAACGAAAAGTTTTACCAGAATGGCCTGCGCTTTGAATGTCAAGGTTCAGGAAAATGCTGCACGTCCCACGGAGAATATGGATTTGTGTTTTTAACTCCTGAAGATCGAACCCGCTTTGCAGAGTTTTTTAAAATTCGCACCAGTGACTTTACCAAAAAATATTGTGACCGCACGAATGGCGTTTGGCATCTAAAAGAAGATTTAAAAAACATGGATTGCATGTTTTTAGATGGCAAGCGCTGCTCTGTTTATGAAGGACGTCCCAGCCAATGCCGAACGTGGCCTTTTTGGAACGAAGTTATGAATGCAAAAACGTGGGCCAAAGATGTAGCCACCTTTTGCCCCGGAGTAGGTAAAGGAAAATTATGGTCAGCTAGCGAAATTGAAGCCGTACTGGCAACTGAAATTTCTAGCGAAAAGCGTTTAGGGAAGTAAATTTAATTTTTCAACTAAAATTGATTTTATTTCTTTTAAGGCTTTTTCATAATTTTTTTCAACTGTAAATGTTTGCGCTTTGCCTTCAATTGGCTGATAAACCACAGCTTGCTCGTCAGAAATACAAACATTCAGGCAACCACTAACCATGACCCTAATCTTTTTGTGATTATCGCCTTGTTTCAGAAAAGCCCGTAGATCTGATTTTAGGTTGTCCGCATTTTCTGGTTTATCAAATGCTTTGCCACACTTGTTACATATTAACATCGAACCTACGGACCACGGCGTTTCAAATGGTTTCATAATTTTTTCCCTTTATTAAATCTGCAATAGCAGGATATTTTATTTTGTTTAATTCTGTTCGTGGAATTTGGGCTATATTATAAACTTTTTTAATCTTTTCAAATGGACGTACGCGTTCGTTATACAGTTGCACATGGCTTTTTGCCTCTGCCGCAGCTAACGTGGCCTCATAAACGGCAACTATTTCATTTCCGGTTCGATCGCTTGGCATTGCAAGTAAAACTAAGCTGTCGTGTTCACCAAAAAAATTTCGTAGTTGTGATAACGAAACTCCTTCGCTATTTATTTTAATAAAATTACCATCACGACCCTGAAAAGTAATCACGGTTTTAGACCCTGCAGACTTTAGCTCAACCGCATCTTTCGTCTGAAGCCAGCCATTGTCGAGTGTAACAATGTGAACATTGTCATCAATTTTTTGCAGCGAACATGTCATCAAAGAATTGCATCTTATTTTTAATTTGCCATCGTTTAGAACGACATCAATATCTGGCAATACTTCCATCATGTTTTTTCCGCCTGCAATCATAGAACCTGTCTCTGTCATTCCGTAGGTTTCAACGACCGGCCAACCAAGTGTTTCTATTTTTTGGCTAAGATCTGCAGATAATTTTGCTCCACCGATAAAAACAACTTTTAAAGCCGAAGGCGCAGGAATTTTTCGCTGCACAATATCATAGACTTGAGTTGGTACTAGCGAAAGGACATGAATTTGATTTGTTTCTAGCCAAGCCTGCAGCTCCTCTGGCTTCCATGGTTGCTGGTGCACTTGGCCCTTTGCTAAAAAAGATCTGGCGTAAATACCTAATCCGCCAATATGAAAAGTTGGTAGCACACAACCGAAGTTAGTAATTCCGTGTACTTTATCTAAATTGAAAAACGAATTAACTCGTTTAGCCGAATTCAGAATCGCATCTTGATGTAGTGCAATTAGCTTTACACTTTCATTTGCAGCTGTTGAAGAACCCGAACTTGGAATCAGAAAATAGTTTTTATCACCGTAAATTTCTTCAAATTTTAATTTAAGTTGGTATTGATCTTTTTTATCACCCTCGCAAGATCTTGGATTTATTAGCATTTGATTAAACACCGAACTCAGAAAATTAAAAGGATTCATAACGCTGTCCAATTTAATTTTTGCAAAGCTTTTGTCATTCCGATTCCATAATCTGCTAATGCCTCTGCACTAAAATTAATTGTATCCTTGTGCTGAACAAAATAATTGTGAAATTCAGTTGACTCGTACAGCTGCAACGTTGAAAAACCTACGCACATCTCGGGAAACTCTTGGGCAAACCTTAATCCATGGGCTATCCCAACAGGATGATCCATCGACGAAGTTAGAGTAAATTGCTTTTCACCTTCCATACAATCGATGATCAGAGCGTCACTGTTTTGACGACTTGGTTTAATTATTAAAAATGTCCAAGCATTTTTGTTCTCTCTATAATTCCTAGTGCAAAAATCAACAGCAAGTGGTACTTTGCGATTCCACTGACTCCAATCAGGTTGAATTTCAGCCGTGGGATCTTCAATATATTCAATTTTCTTTAGAACTGCTGTCGGCAATCTGTAAATAAATGATTCAAATTCTGCAGCCTCCAAAACACTATTAAAATCTATTCTGATTTTTAAATTTAGCGTGGCTGCGCGAATTAAAAAATTTTCAAGCTGTTCAAGGTTTTTTGAGGCCTTGATTTTTATTGTCGAGCCTACCATTTTATCAAGCTTACATTTCGAAAAATCTGTAATTAATATATTGTTATTCATCACCTGATCTTTTAATAAACTCTTTTTATTTCTTCTAGCTATCATATCATCCTCAGCTAGTTTTAGACTTCGGCGAAATAGCGGACCTTTAGTTGATAGCTCTTCATCAAGATACAGATCACCTAGCAAGGGCCATGGCTTGAGGTCTGCGACTCCCCAATGACCGCTGTTATCTTCAACTTTAATTAAGGCCCCGTTTTCTACTTGCGAATTGTCTTTCGCATTCAACAGGAATTTTTTTTTTAATTGATATTTAAAGAAATATATTTTCATCGGAAATGAAATCCAATGGCCAGCAGAATGCTAAATAATAAGCTATAGGCCGCACCCAAAGCTAAAAACTGATTGTATATAGTGCCGGGTTCATTCCGAAATATTTTTTTTGCTAGTGACAATGCTAAGGGGAAACTAAACAGCGGAACGATATAAATCCAAAGCAATTGCGTATGAACCCAGTAGTAACCGACCAAAAAAGGAGCTATACATAAAAAACCGATCCAGTTTTTTCCACCTTTTTTACCAAGCCTTACCGCCAAAGTTTTTTTGCTAACTAAGCGGTCTTCATCAATGTCGCGTAAATTATTAATGGCAATTAAGATCGTACTTAGTAAACCAATTTGCACACCTAACACCAGACACTGAAGGGTCCATTGGCCCGTTAGCAGATAGTGAAGTCCACCAACTGCCGTTAAGCCGAAAAAAAGAATCACAAACAAATCGCCAAGCCCACGATAGGCCAAGGGATACGGACCTGAAGTGTAAGCGTAGCCCATGATGATCGATGCGATACCAATAATAATAATGGGTAGCCCCCCGTGAAAAACCAGCGGTATACCGAAGCCAACGGCCGCAACAAAAAACGCCGTCGCCATGATCATAACTTGCTTGAAAGTGAAAAATCCTTGTTGAGTGACTCGCATAGGACCTAAACGTGTTTCGGTGTCAGCGCCGTTTTTAAAATCCATCGCATCATTTACAAAATTAGTGCCGATTTGAATGCAAAAGCTAGAAAATAGCGCACACCACACAATCCACCATTGAAGGTGGCCCGTTTGGCCATGTACCATTCCAGCCGTTGCGACAATAGGAACCACCGAAGCTGATAATGTTTTCGGACGCGCTGCTAAAATCCAAGCTCGCAAATTTGTCATGGGGACAAGTTAGCAGAAATCTGCTACCGTGAGAATGTATTTTTGAAGTTATTTGCAACTGAAAAGGAACTCTTATGATTTGGATCGCAGCTAGCATTGGCTGTCTTCTTGGGGCTGCTATTACGGGTTTTGTCGTGCATTCGCGCGCCCGTGTTGAAACCGAGACCTGGAAGACAAAATTCGAAATTGGACAACAATCCGTCGAGACGCAAAAGCAACAAGCGGCCCAGATGCAGTCTCAGTTAACGATGCAATTTGAAAATTTAGCCCAAAAAATATTTGATGAAAAAACTTCGAAGTTTGATGTGCAAAATTCAAAACAATTATCTTCATTGTTGGACCCTTTAAAAGAACGCATCAAAGAGTTTGAGAAAAAAGTTAGCGATACCTACTCGACCGAGCGATTTGAGCGCGGCCAGCTCAAAGGAGAAATTGCAAAGCTAATTGAGCTTAATCAAACAATGTCCAAAGAAGCACAAAATTTAGCTTTGGCATTGAAAGGTGAAAATAAGACCCAAGGCAACTGGGGAGAAATGATTTTAGAAAATGTGCTAGAGCGATCAGGCTTAAGAAAAGGTGAAGAATTTTTTACCCAAGAAACAATTCGTAGCACAACGGGCGAAATGCTACGGCCCGATGTCATCGTGAAGTTGCCAGACGGTAAACACTTGATCGTCGATTCAAAAATGACATTGGTTGCGTATGAGGCAAGTGTTTCCGCAGAAAATTCAACGGACAAAGATAAATTTGCACTTGCTCATGTGGAATCGCTGAAGCGTCATGTTAATGAATTATCAGATAAAAAATATCATATGGCAGAACAAGTTATCTCACCTGATTTTGTAATGCTTTTCATGCCACTTGAGCCAGCTTTTGCGTTGGCATTTCGTTTAAAACCCGATTTGTTTGAAACAGCGTGGGACAAAAATATTGCAATTGTCAGCCCAACAACCTTACTCGCGACACTTCGAACTGTGGCTTCATTGTGGAAGCAAGAACGACAGCAAAAAAATGCGCTTGAAATCGCAAAACGGGGCGGAGAATTGTACGACAAATTTGCAGGCATCGTAAAAGACATTGAAACTTTAGGTGAACGGTTAAGCTCAGCTACTAAAGTTCATTCCGATATTACCAGCAGAATGTCGACAGGTCGCGGAAATTTAATATCGCAAGTTGAAAAACTAAAAGACCTAGGCGCGAAGGCCGAAAAAAGTTTACCGCAAATAACGGAATAACTAAATGACTTTTTAGACGACGGCGCCATTTTGCAATTCAATGACCATGTCGTAACCATCCAGTGTTGATAGGCGATGGGCAATCGTTACCAGCGTAATTCCGCCTAGCGATTCCCGTATTACTTTTTGCACCAAGGCATCTGTTTCTACATCAACACTTGCTGTGGCTTCGTCTAAGAAAATAATTTTTACGTCCATGAGTAAAGCTCTTGCTAAGCAAATAAGTTGGCGCTGACCTTGAGATAAGTTAAGTCCATTTTCAGCCAATTGAAAATTCAACTGATCTGGCAATGCCCGCACAAAATTTCCTAAAGATACCTTTTGCAACACGTCCCATAGTTTGTCGTCCGTGGCCTCGTTGTAGCGATCAATGTTACTTCGTAGTGTTCCTAAAAATAAATTGGGGTCTTGTGGTATCACCGCTAGATTTTTTCTTAAGCTTTCTAGAGGTAAATTTTGAATGGAATGATTGTCCAAAAGTATATCCCCGGATTCGAGATCTACAAAGCGGTATACCGTCTGAAAAATTGTAGATTTACCCGAGCCAGTTCTTCCAATAAGGCCCGCACGTGCTCCAGATGGAATTTTAAAACTGACGTCTTTTAAAACTAGCGGCATATGACTTGCGTAACGAACATTAACGTTTTGAAATTCCAGTTGACCTGACCGGGGCCACTCCACCGGCGCCCAGACCGAATCCAATTTTTCTTCATGCTGCAGTTGAATATAAAACTGCAAGCGTTCGACAGAGGTCATGCGCGACTCCAGTTCAGAAAAAATGCGAACTCCCCAATTGAGATGGCGCCAAAAATCCAGAGCATATATAGTCACTAAACCTGCTAAACCTGCACCGACGTAGCCCTTGTGACTACTGTAAACGATCAGCAGACAAGTTGCCGACGAGATTGCTGCACCCACCAGCGGTATCCGCACCGAGAACCATCGATTCACTATATACTGTGTATAAAACATTTGAGCTGAGTGATGTAATTTTGCGTAGAATTGTTCGATGGCCCAATCAGACTGTCGAAAAGCGCGAAGCACATGCAGACCTTGCAACGTTTCTTTAAAATGTGCAAAGCGAGGGGATCTTGCTAGCGAATCTAAGCGTTTTGATTCGCGGGCCACCCGTCGATAATCATTTTGAATGCGGTAATAAATAAAAAGCACTGGTATTAAAAATACAATCACTAACGGTAAAATAAAGACAATTAAAAAAAACGAAATAGTAATATGAAATAACGAGTGAATAGTGTGATCGAAACTCCATTGCAAATGAATATCAACGGATTCAACATCGCGAGAAAATCTTTGCAAAATACGTCCGACCGGAGTGCTGTCAAAAAAGCGAATGCGAGTGTACAGCACGGACCTAAGCATACGATCATGAAAAGATTGTCCGGCACGAATGCCCCGCAATGTCCAAAACGAATTGCTAATATAAGTTACCAGCATAGTAAACACGCCAAGTGCCCCGTAGACTGCAATTATATTTAACGGAGTCAAATCAGCAAATCGGCTGGCCTGCGACAACCACAGTTTTTGTATCACCGGCGCTGCAACCACTGCCACCGCGCCTAAAAAAAGACCAAGCAGAATCCACTTGTGACGTATACTTTCTCCGCCTAAGGCTTTCACGTAATCACTGTACACGGATTTATTAACGGCACCGATGGCGCGATCCTCATCTTCTGTGATTCGCGATTTTTCTGTAATTGAATCTGCGGTCGTTGCTAGCTGGACACTACTTGAAGCCGTTGGGACTGGGTTCGTAGCCCCTAAACTTTTGTTTGCATCATGAGTTTTTAAAAACTTTTTAAAAGGGGCACAGGATACACTAAGCTCTGCGAAGGTGCCGATGAAATGTTGACCTTCTTGTAAAAAAAGAATTTGATCGAATTTATTTAAGGATTCTAACCGATGAGTTACCATGACCCGCGTTTTATTCTTCCATAAACCAAATAGCAGTCGATGACTTAGAATTTCTTCAGTCAATGGATCCACGGCCGATAAAGGATCATCTAATAAAATGAGATCCGCATCGGCCATTACCGCACGAGCGAGGCTTACCCGCTGTTTTTGGCCACCGGAAAGGTTGACACCTTTTTCGCCGATTTCCGTATCCAAGCCTGTAGGCCAGGACATTAAATCGTATTGTAATGCAGACACATATAGTGCGTTTTGTACGGCTTCGTCTGAAAATTTTTCAGCACCAAAAATAATGTTCTCTTTTAGACTGGAATTAATAATAAATGCATCCTGCGAGACATAGGCTTGCTGGTAGCTGGATTTAAATTTTAACTTGCCCGAGGTCGGCTGAAGTTCTTTTAGTAGTAGTTGAAGTAAAGTTGACTTGCCACTGCCAACCGGGCCTACAACTGCTAATGATTTTTCTGCAAAAAGAGATAAGTTTAAATCTTTAAAAATTTCATTTTGATCCGGGAATTTAAAACTAGCGTTTTCAAATGCAGCTGAGGCCGCTAGTTCGGGAAAATAGGCAACTGATTCATCCACTTTATCCGATTTCAAAAAGTCGGTTATGCGACTAGCACTAACTAAGATGTTAATAAAACGGCTTATAAACTTTGAAAGTCCACCGAAGTGATCCTCCATCAAAGCAAATATAGAAATGCAGGTGAAAACCAATGCCAAATCTATTTTTTCGCCGCGAAGTACATGCGTTAGTAGCGCAGAAAATAAAACGATCGAAGAGATCGACGTGTAAACCAAGCCCCAGACGATTTCGGCACGTGCTAACTGGTACCTGGCGTGAACTTCTTTTTGCCGAATATCCAAAACTTCAGCCAGTACACTTTTTTCCCACACGAAGTATTTTACGACCCGGATGGCGTTCATCACTTGTGTCATCAATGTCATGCGCTTATCGCGAAAAGACATCATTTGGTACTCTAGTATCATAAACCGTTTCGACAGGCTTTGCGTTAATGGAATCAATAGAGCCATAACAACAACGGCCACTAAAGCTGACCAGCCGATAAAATAAAATAGGCTTAAGGAACATCCGATTAACAGCACAACGGCATTTGACAAATCAATTGTCGTGATCGAGCTATCAGCGATAGCATCCGAGTCCGAGCTCATGAAATTGACTATGTCACCCACTTGGAATTTGTTTTTTGCGACGGTGGATAACTTTAACGAATGCAAAAATATTTTTTTATTAACAAGATTATTGGTAATTTGATTGAAGTTTAAAGTCCGAAAAAAATAATGTTGCAATACAATTCCATTGGCAACTCCGCACAATCCGAAACTAATGGCCAACAACGAAAGTTCAATTAAATCACTTTTGGAAAAAGATCCTTTTTGCAGTCTTGCAACGAACGCATGAACTAAAAATGGAGTCGTGAATGAAAAAGCACTTGCGATAATCTGAAAGGAAATCGCAATTCGTGTTGTCGGCCAAGATACTTTTAAAAGTGATTTTAAAAATGAGTTGCGAGAACTCCAATCCACCTGACTTTCATTCCAAGGAATATGCTTTGGATTTAAGTACATTGGCAAATCTAACCGATCAGAGTCCTGAATCACACGAAGGCGGCCAATATTAATTAATTTTTGGGCTTTGGAAAAAAAAATGTCAGGAAAAGGCATCCCGCTAGAATCTATGAATTAGATATTTTGGTCAACTGAGCCTTTGTCAGTCAGCTTAACAGCTAAATTCAACTGGCGGCCTTGGCTTTTTATAGTCGTCTGTGGAAATTGTACGACTCGGCTTTGAAGCTTAGTAAAAATTGGTTCTTTGATTGCTAAATGATTGTCTTGCAAAACACATTGACGAGCTAAGCGACCTTTTAAGTTAATAACAATCGGAGCTTTAATATTTGCAGTCATCTGTGTTGGATCATCTGGAATTGTAATAATATTAAAAAACGAAGGCACCTCAGCAGCAGTTAATTTTAACGCCTCAAGATCCGTGCGATTTAAAGAAATATTATATTTGTGACCAAAAATTTCAGGTTCTAACACCGGAAAGGCAACGCTAGGTAATTCACAGCTTTGAAGCCAAGCAAAAATATCGTCATTGGGATCATCTAGTAGTACGAACTCACGCAGGTCTTTAAAGCCTAACAGGCCTTCAGGAAAGGTTAAAACGTCATCGATTTTGAACTCAACAAGATCAAATCGAGATGTCTTTATAACCACATAACCCCCTGCTAATTAATACGACAAATCAAATATGATTCATGGTTAGTAAAATTCTGGACCTAAATCCAGTTCCCATCAATATTTTTTTAAATGACGCAGCAACTCTCAAATATGGGAGTGAATTTATTCAGGCTTTAACATCTTTGAAATGTCTTTGATCTTGTCTGAACTGACCTGAACGGACTGCTCGTTTTGATCTTGAATCGCTAAATAAACTTCTTCACGGTGTATTTTGGTGTCTTTCGGAGCTTCAATTCCAAGACGGACTTGCTTACCCTTGATTTGGACAACACGTATTTTTATGTGATCATCGATAGCGATGGATTCACCTAACTTCCTTGTAAGTACGAGCATGACGAAAACTCCTTTTCATCCGTGCGTTTATAAATGCACATGCCGCTTATCGGTTGATCTCGGCGGAAGTTAAATATTTGTTCTACTTGATAAAGTCAAGGAGGCTTAAATGCATTAATTTGCTGGATGTTTCCAATGTAGACTTTAAAGCGGTGTCTGATTTGTTCAAATCTGTCATAACCTGAAATAAATCAGCATCTTCAAGTTGAGAATTAGTCACTTTATTGTCCACGATCATCTTTTGGATGCCGTCTGATGAGGCACTTAGCTGGTTGACTCGACCACCAATTTCCGAGCGCGCTAAAGTGATCTGATTTAACGCCTGCTCGAGCGGCTCCAGCGCATCTTGAATTCCAAACTTGTCGTTTGTTCTTAAAGCGACTTCAAGACCTTGCATAAGATTGAAAATATTTACGCCGGTGCCACCAATAACGGGATCGGTACTTCCCAGTTTATGAATCCGGCCGACGTTTGCAGGACCTCGCGTCTCGATATGACCTTCTTCGTGTTGATCATTTTGAAATTCACGCTCGGCTTCTGAAAGTTTATAGGTTTGCAAATCTTCAACCGTCTGAGGAGTTTCACGACTTGGCCGGATAGTCCCATCTTGTCCTACTCCACGGCCTAAAAAAATCTTGTCGCCCGTTAAATTCATCGCAACAAAGCTGCCTTTGTTAGTTGGAATTTTTATTTCTCCATCGTCACCACTGTATTCGCCGTCGCGATTAAATGGCGCAGTCAATGTCTTGTGACCTGCAAACATGTAACGATCACCCACGCGGCGGTTCGACATTTCGACAACCGAGCTGTACATTTGTTCAACTTCAGCGGCAATCATTTCGCGCGGAGTTCCACCATTGGTGTCACTGGCACCTTGAATAGCTAATTCTTTGGCGCGAACTAAAACTTCACCCAGTTGCGATAAGGCTGATTCCGTCGACTCTAGAAAGGTCTTGGCATTAAAAATTCCTTTATCAAATTGCTCCATGTTTTTATTTTCAGTGCGATTTAATAAAATTTTTGCCGAAGCCGTTGGATCATCAGATGGCTTTGTGATGCGTTTCCCCGTGGCTGCTTGATTTTGTAAAGTCGATAGTTCAGAACGATTCTTCTGCATGTTGGCGGTGACTTGTGTTTGATTCATTTTATCAGTTACACGCATTAAGGCTTCCTACTTTATAATCGTTTTAAATTTAAAACCGTATCGAACATCTCATCGGCCATTTTAATAATTCGAGCATTGGCCTCGAATGATTTTTGAAACTCAATCATCTTTGTTGCTTCTTCATCCAGACTCACCCCACTGATAGATTCCCTGGTATTTTTTAATTGATCTACAATATTTTGCTGCGATTCAAGGTCGCTATTTGCACGCTGAGCTAAAATTCCAATCTGCCCCACTTTAGAGTTATAGAAATCATCAAACGTGTATTTGCCTTCTTCCATAATCGGCTTAAATTGCAAAGAATGTATCACGTTAGCCGTCGTATTATCGCCGACTGAATTGGGTTTTGCGCCCGCTGCAATTAAACTTGAGTCTTCAATGATCGCAGAATTTACTTTTAGATCTTGAACTGTAAATTGACCATCTTGGGGAATATCAAATAGATTGATCCCAGCATTACCACTGCGATCAAAGCCTTCCATATGAGCTTTGTTCACTTCGTTCGAGATATTATAAGACAATGTTTCTAAATGGGTTTTTAAATCGGCAACCAAATTATCTCGAACTTCAATGGCTCCTCCAATAGATCCACGTTTAAACTGATCCGTGATATCAACTTGCAACCCGCCCTTTGATAACTCATAAAGAACTTGAGTTTTATTTTCATTGTTGGTGCTGGTTTTGACTTGTTCAAACGTCGTTC
Source organism: Bdellovibrionales bacterium (assembly GCA_043753645.1). GTDB lineage: Bacteria > Bdellovibrionota > Bdellovibrionia > Bdellovibrionales > Bdellovibrionaceae > Pseudobdellovibrio. The sequence continues at coordinate 8,905 of JAYUWH010000156.1, read as the reverse complement.
CTGCAACCAGAATACCGGTTCTTCCTGCGGTTATGTTTAACATACCGGTTTTCGAATCCTCAGCGTAATTAATATCTAGTTTTTCAGATAATTTTTTAACTAGTAAATCCCGGCGGTCACGTTCGTCGTTGGCATTAGCACCCGTTGTCTCGACATTTAAAATTTTCTCGTTCAACTGCGCAACTTCTTTAACCATGCCATTCACTTCGCGCACGCCCGATTCAATTTGTTTATTTAAATCAGTGGCTACGGAATCTATTTGGCGGTCCATATCTTGAAAGTTCTTTACTAAGTTCATTGAGGTATCACGAACTACAGTACGAGATACATTGCTTTCAGGATTACTTGCTAATTCACGAAACGAGTTAAAGAATTCTGTTATGGATCCGTTAAGGCCTTTTACGGTTTGCTCATTAAATACAGATTCCAATTTCTGTAATCCACTGGCACGACCGTCTGTAAAACTTAATGAGGAACCTTCGCGTTCGATTTGTTTTTCTAGCCATGGATTATTTGTTCTTGATATTCCTGCGGCCATAGCGCCGGTTCCGATGCGGTGACGACCTTCATCAACAGCAGGATTAGTTTGAATATCTACACGCTGGCGCGAATAACCTTCAGTCGATTTGTTTGCAATATTATGCGACGTGGTTTGTAAGGCAGATTGATTTAACATCATTCCGCGTTTACCCATGTCTAACAAACCGTGGATCTTGGCCATCCGTGCCCTTCCTACATAAGCTTCATCATGAAGCCTATTCTAAATACAAAAATAAATTAAGCTTCCTTACGAACCAAGTGGCCCGACTTATCAAAGCCAGGCTGATACGCACCTTTTTTCTGATAGGTTTTCTGACCCATCAAAGTTTCTTTTAAATTATCCATCGCTGAACCTACAGTTTTTAAAGCCGATTCTGCATACTGGGCGTTATCCTTATTAATTTGCACTAAGCGGTTTGTGATTATTTCTAACGTCGAGTGAATCGAGCGTAACCGGTCAGCTTCAGCTCCACCAATTTTTTGCGCGATTTCTAATAAACGTGGCTGAGCCGCATCCGCACCCACATTCGTCGCTAATTCAGCAGCATAGTTTGCACGTAGGCTATCTAAACTTTTAATTCGTGTTAACAATTGCTCTTTTAATAAATTGTTTTCATTTAATTTATCAATATTGGCACTGATCAAAACTTCTTTTTCTTTGCGCACGCAGTCTAAAAGTAAACGGTACTGCTTGGTAATTTCTTCCAAGTTTTTAACTAATTTTTCGAAAATTTTTTGCGTCATGATGTTGTCCTAATCTTTATTTTCTAAAATTGACTGCGATTTATTCGTTCGAAGTTCCCGAAGACAATAATTGCTCGTCAACCATTTTATCGGCGACTGATTTTGCATCGACTTTGTATTTCCCTTCGTCGATTAAACGTCTAAATTTTTCGACTTTAGCATGGTCGATATCCGGAGATGAGGTTGCTAGCTCCTTAATTTGTCGAATGTCTTTCGAGCGTTCCGATAAATCAACTTTGGAAGCTTCACTGCCATTAACAGATCCCAAATCTTTTAACAGATCAGCACCTTGGGCACCGCTTTTATTTTTTATACCATCCGCTTTATTTTTTTCAGATGTTTTTTCTGATTTCGAAGAATCCGACAGATTAATATTTTGTCCGATTTTGTTGTGAGTAATTTTCATAACAAGCCTCCAGCCTTATTTAAGTGTATCATACAGGGACAAAAGGACCAAATCATTCTGAGACGCTGGTTTTAGTACTAGGTTTTATTGTCCAGAACAACGGGCTAGACGAATCCAACCAACCTATTTGTTTTCCCGCGCCAATCTCGTCACCCACCGACAATTTCCCGTCACCATTTTCGCCTTCACCCAGACCGCTTCCGCGTGTCAAAATGAGACTTTCAAGTCCATTGTCGTGTTTAATGCGGTACTGCAGCTGATCCATATCCAAGTACTTTTTATCTAGCAAAGTTCCAGCCCACGGATTCTTCAGCGCTAATGTTTTTGTGGACGCATTTTCTTCGCTTTGAATTTTTAGATGTAACACATCTGAAGACGTGGCCTGCGCCATCGGAACAGTCGAAATATTTGATTTTAAGTTAAGATCAATTGGACCTTGCGGTTTTTCAAGTTTTTCTTTTAAACCAAATTGCGGACCATATTTTTGCATTAATTGGCCATGAATCAAATCCGCCAGGCCCATGCCCCCAGATTTTCCCCACTTGTCGGCATAGTCATCATCTAATTGTTCACGGAACATTTTTTCGGCGTTATTTTGTTTCATAAAACCGCTTTCATGAACCGTCGAACGCATTTCCTTCATCATTTCACGGATAAAATGTTTTTCGTACATCTCAGCAACTTCGCGGAATTTAGCTTCAGTGACAGCTGTTTTTTTTTCGGCCATAGGACCGGTTTTCAAAGGATTTAACTGTGATACATTGGGGTTTAATTTATTGATTTCAGACATTTATTTCTTCCCTGAAAAAAAAGTGAGAAAGGTTCCTATATTTCATTCCACATCCATGTGTTTTTCCAAAGCGCAAGCGACGACAAACGCAATCATCCTGATTTATGATTGCCACCGCTGATATGAAAAGCTTCCTGCGAAAGAATTTTTTTATACCGAACAGCACCTGGACCATCCTAGTTGATGAAAAGTAAGAACCCCTCCCGTTTGACCTTCAATCCTTGAAGACCAAAATAAATTACATTGTTTCAAGTTCTCCGTGTAAAGCGCCCGCCGCTTTCACAGATTGCAAAATCGAAATCAAATCTTTGGGCGATACGCCCAATTTATTTAAGGCTTGTACTAAGTCGCCAACGTTGGCACCGGTGTCTAAGACTGTTACCTTATCGTCCACACTGCCTGCTGATTTTTTGCCTTTATCTTCAGTAATTTTTAAAGTCAAATTTCCGTGACTAAGCCCCACTCGAGATATTTTAACTTTTTCTCCAATGACAATGGTCCCGGTTTTTTCATTAATTAGCACGCGTGCGCGTTGATCCGGATTTATTTCGATGGATTCAACTGTCGCTAAAAGCTCAACACCTTTATTTTCGTACGCTGGCGGCGTAATTATATCGATCGTTCCAGCGTCCTTCGCAGAAGCATAGTAACCACCCAATTCTTTGTTAATTGTCAAAATTGTACGCGCTGCTGTCGTGAAATCAGGATTGTGTAAGGTCATACGGTACATTTTTTTCGAAGAAAAATCGGCTTGAATATCGCGCTCGATGATAGCGCCGTTTGGAATTCGTCCAGAAGTTGTATGCATTTCTTTGCCGTCGCCAGTGATCGAAACTGCACCTTGTCCGACAGCAAATATTTCGTCATTGGCTGCACGCATCGGCGCCTGTAATAAAGTTCCACCGACTAGCGAGGTCGCATCCCCAATGCTACTTACTGTGATATCCATCGGATTTCCAGCTTTTGCAAAGGCAGGTAAACTTGCTGTAACGATAACAGCTGCTACATTTTTACTTTGTAAGTCGGCTTTTTCTAATTTTACGCCTAGTTTTTCAATTAACCGTGCAAAAGATTTTCCGGTAAATTCAGCTTGCGAATCCCCAGTCCCTTTTAAACCAACAACTAACCCGTAACCAATCAGTTGATTTTCGCGAACGCCGCGAATACTTGCAATATCTTTTAAGCGTGCCGCTTGCACAAGCAATGTTGAAAATAAAAAGCTTACTAATATTAATGATCGCATTACTCGGTCCTTTTAATATGAATGACATCGTACTGCGGTTCTAACAATTTCGCAGAACTGATGCTTCCTTCGTTAAAATCTTCAGGTCGTACGATGGCCGTCGCAATTACTTTGTACGGACGTCTTTTTATGGTTAAGAATTGGTGCCCACGAATCCGAAACATTCCGTCAGGCATCTTTTCAACGATCCGCGATGGAATAATTTCGATTTCTTTTAAATCAACAATATCTGTTTTATCCGCTTCTTTTGATTCTTCAGGTTTCTTTCCGTCTGCAGCAGGTTGCCTAGCCGCTTCAGCCGGATCCACGGGATATTGTCCAGCATAAGGATCGTATCTTGGGTCGTTGTTAGCAATCATATCGGCAAGTTCTTGCTTCTTTTTTTCTTCTTCAGCTAAACGCATTTTTTCTTTGTCTTGCACTTTTTGATCTTCATCGGCTTTTATTTTTTGGACTTCAAGTTCTTTTAGTAAATCCTGAATGACTGCGACTTTAGTTTCAATTTGCTTCAAGGCTGATCCTTCAACTTTAATTGAAGTAGGATCTCCTTCATTATGATGTTTATTCTGCGAAAATAAATAACTTGTTTGGCCTTCCATCACCCACAAAGATCCTGCTGAAGCTTGTAACTGAGCTTCTTCTTCCATGGTTTTTCTTGTCATGCGACGGTAATTGCGGTCCGACGGCGGGGCCATGTTGTTTAGATCTGAATATTTCATTAACGGCTCTACTTCAGGTTTTTCTTCGACCACGGGCTCCGGTGGCGGAGAAACGCCTTCTGGAGGTGGCCCAACTTTTTGCGTGGCACAAGAAAAAATCATTAAACTAACTGTGATAAGAAGATAGATTTGTACTTTTATTTTTGCCATTATTCGATCCTTACCAATCCTTTATCAATTACACGGGCTGCGACAACTTTTTGCGAATCCATATTTTTAATTTTAATAACGTCCCCAATTGAACCAGATTCTTCGACTTGTGCTGAAATAGAGACTTCGAAGAAGGCGTGTCCTACCATCGCTTTAACCATTTGACCTTTTTTCAACACTTGTTCTTTTTTTAAATCAGCATAAGAAATCGTCTGACCTGCATTCAAATAACGTGCGGCCTGCATTCCTATTAATTGCTCTGGATTGGTAACACTTTCACGGGCGTTTAATAACTGTCGTTTCTCAATCGTAACTAAATCTTGAGTAATAACATCACCCATTTTAACAGCACGATTAAGTACGGGAACTTGCTGGTATCGTTTAATCTGGCCCACAATCCAACCTTTACGGTCATTTTGTGTGGTTGACTGAATGGGAATCATCATCGAAGTCTTTGTTAAATCGACATTCAAATCCATTTCCCAGTCAGCTGATACGTTCATCGGTACAGATGAGATTTGAATTTGTAGATCACAATCAGCGCATGTTTTTGTTAACTGATTTTTAATTTTGCGTTCAAGCTCCATTCTAGAAATAAGATGGCGGCTTTTTAAAAACTTCATTTCAGACGGCAAAATAAATTTGGCTTTTAAATTTCTTAATTTATGCACCAATTCACGTTTTTCTATTCGAACTGTGGTGGAGTTGCCTAATTCAATAGATTTTAGTTCTGAAGCTAATTCGTCGGTTAAATTACGGGTTTCGACCACATCAAATGCGGTAATCACCGACCGTGGCGAAATTTCAACAGCTGATGGAAAAACGATTTCAGACTGACGTTGCGCAAGCGCCATCAAAGGAAAAAATATAACTAAAAACTTAAGAGATAATTTCATCATTTTACATTCACCGCAGTTTGCATCATTTGATCGGAGGTTTGAATGACTTTCGAATTTGTTTCATAAGCACGTTGAGCCGTAATCATGTTGACCATTTCATCAACAATATTAACATTGCTAGTCTCGATTTCACCTTGAGCTAAATATCCGGTTCCATTTGTGCCAGGTCTTTGCTGGCTAGGTTGACCACTTGCAGCTGTTGGCAAGTATAAATTCTTTCCCACATTTTTTAAGCCAGCCGGATTAATAAAATTTGCAACTTCAATTTGACCTAAAGCTTGCGGATCGCCGCCTTTATCATTGATACAACGAACTTCGCCTGAAGGTGAAATTTCTAAAGCAATTGAGGTTTGCGGAATCGTAATGTCAGGAATTAAGGTGTTACCGTTCTTGTCGACAATGCGCCCGTTGCCATCTTTTTTAAATGAACCATCACGGGTGTAAGCAATTTCTCCATCTGGTGTTTTAACCTGAAAGAAACCGGTGCCTTCAATTTGTAGATCTAGGGGATTTTTAGTAATTAAACTTTGTCCCATTGAAAAATCTTTTTGGACGGCAGCTGTTCGGACGCCAAGTCCTGTCTGTACTCCAGTTGGAGTCACTGAATTTAAACCCGACGCTTGTCCGGGCTCTTTTAAATTATGGTAAACAAGGTCTTCGAATTCTGCGCGACCCTTTTTAAAGCCTGTCGTATTCACGTTTGCGATATTATTGGCGATTACATCCATATTGTTTTGCTGTGCTAACATTCCGGTTGCGGCTGTATTTAAACTTTTAATCATATCTGTTTCCCTTCAATTAACCTTTTACGCTGCCAACTACATTTATTAATTTGTCTGCCATTTGATCGTAGGCGTGAATGGCCTTTTGCGTACCTTCAAAAACCCGTTGCGCCATAATCATATCTGTCATCTCACTCACAATATTCACGTTACTGGTTTCCAAAAAGCCTTGTTTAAGGCTTGGAACTTTAACGGCGCTGATTTCCGGAGCCATATTTGACTTAAATCCGAAATTATTATTTCCAACTTTTTGCAGGCAATCAGGATTTGCAACCTGCACCATCGAAAGTTTTCCCATATTTTTTGTGCCATCGAAAACTTCGCCGGCATCTGAAATATAAACTGATGCTTGTCCCGAGAAACGGACTGTGCGCTGATCTGCTCCTGCAGAGTTTTCGCCTTCAAGCAAAACAGCATGACCATCTTTGGTAACTAATTGGCCATCACCATCAATGGTAAAATTTCCGGCACGAGTTAAACGAACGCCGGCTGGAGTATTAATTTCAAAAAATCCTGCGCCGTCGATAGCAACATCTAATTTTCCGCCAGTGTGTTTCATACTTCCTTGTTCAAAATTTGTATAAGTCCCTGAAGCATCAACAAAACCTTTATCGCCGCCGTTCATATCGTAAAAACTTTCAATATTTGCTGGTACGCGCGGAACTTGGATAACTTCTGGTGGTTTTTCCATCGCGGTTAGATACTCGCTAAAAGTCTGTTGATCTTTTTTAAAGCCAGTGGTATTAACGTTGGCAATATTATTTGCAATCGTATCAATTTTCGTAGTTTGTGCTAATGCTCCACTCAAGGCTGTGTAAATTCCTTTTGTACTCATTTGCTTTTCTCCTGACCTTACTGGCTATTTGTTAAAAAAGAGCAACACAAGTGCCACCACGACTGCGACTCGACCTAAATCTACAAATATTTTTCTAGCCTCAACTTCTTTGAATAGACGACCGACGCAGTCACATTGGTGCATCGACTGAGGTCTAGGTCCTGTCAGCTAATTGTCAGAACAAGCAAACTCGACTGTCAAAAAAGTCCTCTCGACCGCAGCCTTATTTCTTTGAGATACTTGACGAACAAATGCACGCCTATTTTAAATTTTTTCTAATCCTAATTTTTGTAAGCTCTCATGCCCATGCCGCTATTGAAGTTAATAAGATTGCGACTCTTTCGCTAAGACAAAAATTAAAACTTCTGGAAGAAAAGCAGACTCACAAAACAGATCATTTTATTTTTGACTTACCCGTCACCTACAATAAAAAAGTTAGCTTTTGGATTTCCTATTTTCAGACGCGCGGTAAAGGATTTTTTCGCGATTGGCTTGAAAAATCCACAAAGTACATGCCGTTACTGCAAACGGAATTAAAAAATGCAGGCCTTCCGACAGATTTGGCCTACATGGTGATGATTGAAAGTGGTTTTTCTTCGCATGCAGTAAGCACGGCTCAAGCTGTGGGTCCATGGCAGTTTATCGAATCCACAGGAAATTCCTACGGTTTAAAGAAAAATTGGTGGTTGGATGAACGCCGTGATATTAAAAAAAGCACTCAAGCTGCAATCAAATATCTTAAAGATCTAAATGCTGAATTTAAATCGTGGTACCTAGTTGCTGCGAGCTACAACATGGGTGAAAATGGGCTTCGAAAACAAATTAAAAAGCATGGTACCAATGACTACTGGGAATTAGTTCGGCGTGGGGCCTTGCCTCAGGAAACCCAAGACTACGTTCCTAAAATACTTGCGGCTTTGATGATTGCCAAAGCTCCAAACTTATACGGATTTCGGGACATTGATGCACTTTATCCGCTGCAATACGAAATGGTATATGCACCGTCAGGCACTGACGTCGATCAGTTAGCTGATCACCTTGGAATCACGCGAAAATCAATGCGCGAATTAAATTCTGAATTGATCTTGGGATACATTCCAAAACAAGTCAGTGGTCATCACTTACGAATCCCTTTGGGTTCATTGACAGTTGCTAAACAATTCTTTCGTGATCAAAACAAAAAGTTTGCGTTGGATTAAAAATGATATTTGAAAAAAAATCTGACACAAAAACTTCAATAGCCGATATTTCAAGACCTGCAAAATTAATCGTGCAAAAATACGGCGGAGCTACTTTGGCAACGCCTGAACATGTAAAACAAGTTGCGAAAAGAATTAACGAACTTCATAAAACCGGCACGCAAGTTGTTGTTGTCGTCAGTGCCATGGGTCAGACAACGAATCAATTAATTGAACTAGCTAGAAATGTTTCACCGAATCCCCATCTTCGTGAACTAGATATGCTTCTGACGACTGGCGAACGCGTCAGCATGTCGTTATTAAGTATGGCACTTAATGATTTAGGGGCCCACGCCATTAGCTATACTGGAAGCCAAGCCGGCATTTTAACTGATGATGCACACGTGAACGCAACTATAATTGATGTCAAAGCCTTCCGAGTTGAAGAAGCTATAAAGCAAAATAAGATTGTGATTCTTGCGGGCTTTCAAGGTGTCTCGGCCAACACCAAAGAAATCACGACGCTAGGTCGTGGTGGTTCAGACACCTCAGCTGTGGCCATGGCAGGATTTCTAAAGGCCGATCGCTGCGAAATTCTAAAAGATGTGGATTCCATTTA
>JAYUWH010000155.1:0-9404 GCA_043753645.1 Bdellovibrionales bacterium | reverse complement strand
GGGCGCCTTGAACCGAATCCCGCATCTTGTCGACTCTCTTTTGGCTGAATGACCAATGCTATTATTTCACGCTCGACGGGCACAGTTTAAACCCCGATAGCATAACTGAAAACAATGTTCTATTCAACCTATGCCAGTTCGTAAAATCTGCTGTTCGCCATTTCAGACTGTCCCAGTCATGGCATTGTTTTGCCGTAAAGACTGCTGCAACAAGTAGATTCTGTTTACGACCTGAGGTTTTTTTTGCTCGAAATGACCTAATTTTGTTAATCAAGACGAGATTTTATCCAGTTTTCGACAATAGTAGAGGAGGTCGAAGCCTCAAGACTGGTCGTCGTAGCAACTGAACTGAATTCCTTAAAAATCTCACTACGATAATTTATTTTCTCTATTTTCTGATTTAGCTGCTGGATAAGATCTAATAAAAAAGATTCCATTACTTTCTTTTGCTCTGACGATCCTTTTAAATGCTCTAACTGGAAAGCTACCTGGTTCATTTCGCCTAAAAGCTCTGTGGATTTCACCTTCAATTCGAAACTCTCAGCCTTAACCAGATCCAGATGAGCCTGCATTTTTAGATTGTCCATTTGCAAGTATCGATTTTCAATCTCAAGTCTATTTGATGTTTTTGCTACATGTTCATTTTCAAATGCGACGTGTGTCAGTTTTTCCTGCCAACTTGAATTCAGTTCAGCGATGCTCTGAAAATACTTTTGACTGACTTCGGCGACACTTTCGTTTGAACTTTTAAGAATCTCGTTTTTTTGCTGCGATTCATTTCGCAGAGTTTGATTTTCTGATTTAAGACATCTATTTTCAATCGCAAGTAGATCAGATTGTTTTTCGTTTGATTCTTTTTTAGAGATAATTCGATCAACCTTTTGTTGCCACGCTTGCGCCAATTCCAATTCACTTTTTAAGTAGTTGTGAGTGGCTTGTGATAGGGCTTCAGTGAGTTTACTATTACTGCTGTTTTGACTTAAAAGGTCACTCTTCAGCACTTGATTTTCAGCTTGTAATTTGTGAACTTCGGTGTTTTGAACACCCAATAAATTTTCGACTATTTCTTTTTCAGAAAAAGTGCAGTTTAACTTTGTATTCATGTCATTTTTTAATTGCGACATTAATTGATCGAATTCGGCCCGTTGACTTTCAACTTGCTGACGATTTTGATTCACTAGTTCCGATTTTTCAATGCTCAGATTCAAATTTAATAATTCCAGATCAAGAGTTCTTTTTTCAAAACTATTCCGCTGATTTGCCAGGTCCGTTGCAGCGGCCTGCAGCGCGAATATTCCACTTTGACTGTGAACTGCACTTTGAAGATTTACTTCAGTTAACTGAGAAACCTGTGCTAAAAGTTGATCTACTTTTTCTTGGTACATTATTTCTAAGGTTTGCTGATTGCTAGCAGAAGCATTTAATTTTTCGATTTTTTCTTCTGCTACGCGCAAATTTTCCTGCAAATAATTTTCTTGTTCTTTGTAAAAGTTTTGTTGCTCTTGAATCTGTTTCAACATGCTAGCCGTTTTTGATTTCGCTTGCGTTATGTTTTTATTTAAAGCCACTAGTACTTCGTCTTTATTTTTAATAATCTCCATATACGAATTTTCGACTGACCGCAGGTAACTTTTAAGTTCCTCGTATACTTTAATCTGCACTTCCACTTTTTCAGAAAACTCTAAATTACTTTTTTCTAACTGTTCATTCTTAGCAATAGCACGATTGGCGGCTTCTGCCTGATGCATTAACCTTTGCGACATATTCGCAATCTGTTCGCTTTGCTGATCATCGATTTGCATCAGTTGATTTATTTTTTTAAAAATATTTTCTTTTTCAGATTTTGACAATTTGTTATCGGGATGAATCACTTCGCTTGATTCAACTTCGAGCCAATTCAAATTTCTTTGTTCCTTTAAATCCATATCTTCACCTTTAAAAGAAGTAACATATCCCAGCTAAAAAAAATGTTGTTTTAATTTTAACACGGTCATCGCTGCCAGCCATTGTCATTGCACTTGTACCCATTTCAATATTCCAGCCATATTTTTCATCAATTGCAAAATCAGCTCCAGCATAAATATTCAGATTTGAGTACTTACCTTCTAACCGAACCGTGTCGTCAGCGGCTTGCGTGTCACGTCCTAGAAAATACGAATAATATGTGAATGCTGAGCCCGCATAATAGGATTGCAGCGATTTAATCGAAGAATTTCCCCACTGATCATTGTGCCGATCTGTCGCACCTTCGCCTTTGAAGTACCATTTACCGTGAATAGAATAACCAGCAATCGGTAAAGATCCCTTTGTTATATCAAAAGATGCCGAATACCCGGCACCAACTAAAAGCGTTTTTTGGATTGGAAAAAATAAAATGAGATTTAGTCCGCCTAAATTAGTACTTGACCCCTTACGTGTACCATCATTTTTCAAAAGTTCAGCACCCGTTCGAAGGTAAAAAGCATTCGCCAATTCAGCTTGGGCTGAAAGACTTGTCAGGATGAAAATGATCGGACTTAAATACTTCATCATGCGACTTCTTGAACCCTATTTATTTCATATTCAAATTCATTATTTTTTTCGCAGTTTTTCAGAATACCAAACAGAGCCTTAGTTTCTTTCAATGCAGCCATTTTTGTTTTTTTATCCATTTCCGAAGCTTTACTGACTAAATCGTGAATGATCAGTTTTCTGTTCCCATCTGGAATCAGGCTGTCAATCCAAGCCTGTTCAGGTTCTGGTAAGCTTACGGAAAGGGAAAAAATTTGCTGCGTGCTTAACTGTGACAGAAATGTTTTCAAAAAAGCAGCCGGAATAAGTTTAAAATCCGAAAGTGTCAACAGCTCAGCTTTTAGCAACTGAAACAACTCAGGCTGGGATTGATTGATCTCATCTAAGAACATCTCGTCTTCTACAAAACCAAGCTGCTGGTACTTTTTAAGAAGTTCTGGCACTAATAATTTGTATTTCTTTAAATTCAACTTCGATTGCTGTGACTTTCCATCAGAAGAAAGTTCCTTCGAATAATCTGCATAAACAGATTTCAGGTCATTTGTCGAAGCCTCATTCGCGTTGATAATTGCTTTCCAAATATCTTGGTGCAGCCCTTCAGTTAAAATCGAAAATTCATTACTATTCAACAAATCCTGCGCCATTTTCCAAGCGGCAGGCCGCGAATCCTGACTGACCCGGATTTTGAAAGCTTCTTTGTCCCACAAGAACAATTGACGGATCTCTTCATGATTTAAGTAGGATTCGAATTCATTTTCACCTTGAATTTGAAACAATGTGACTTTTTCAGCGATCTCTTGCAGCCAATTGTACGGGTCAAATTGATTTGGCTTTCGGCTGCTCGAGTTTCTAAAAAAGTTTTCGCCAAGAATATTTTTCAGCTGCAGGCGATTTTCCGATTTAAGCTCGGTCAAAAGCCAAACCACTCCCCAGTAATCAGCTTCGTCAGAATTAAAGGCTTTAACAATGCAATCAGGCTTATTGGCGCATGCGATTTCGATAATTTCTAAATTTTTATGCTTTTGGTCTTTAAATAGACTGATCGAATGCGAAAATTCCATCTTATTTTTATCTTCAATCACTGGCTTTTCTTCAAGCGGAAGTCTTTGCTCGATTTGTATATTTCTTAATTGAGCAATGGCATCCGCTATAGAATTTGCACCCATGCCAAAAGATCGACTGAATAAATAAATTCCAGCAAGTACGGCGAAAAGACCAAGAAGAATAAGAACTGGGTACACCCAATCCTTCCATGGCTGGCGTTTTTCGGAGTCTTCAAATTTCTTTTTATCTGATTCTAAGTCTGCTTTTTTGTCTTTTGTATCTTTGGCCGCTATAAATTTCTGTTCTGATATTTTCGGACTGTATTGCTTGAAGTAACTTTTAGTAAATCCGACAATTTGATTTCGCTTTTGCACAGACATATCGTCAGGTAATGTCAAAACCACTTCAAAACTTTCAAAGGGTTTTAGTGTCATATCACTTGGTGCTTTTTCCGCTTTTTCAAATTTTAAATCAGACACAGGCAAGGTCATATAGCCTGTCTCAAAAGTGTCCAAAGACCCACTCAATGATGGCACTTGCTCTTTTTTTGCTACTGCTGAGGGCTTGAAGTAAAGTTGCACCGCAAACTGCGTGTCTTCGCCAACTAAAGACTTTAGGCTGTTTTCAAATTCATTTTTTAAATTGTTTTCTATACGTCTTAAATCCAGATCAATCGCTTTGAAATTTTGCGCTGTAGCCCAGTTGTAACACAACACCAGAAGCAAGAAAAATATTATTCTTAACTTATTCATTTTTCTTATCCTGTATTTTTAAGGCCACTTCGTTAAGCATTTTTTTAATTTGAGGATCATTTTGATCTAACGCCTGAGCTTTTACTAAGTCCAGATAAGCTGACTTCAAATCAGAATTTAGTAAAGCAATGCTTGATGACAAAACAAAACTGGCCGCGATAAATGGGTATTTTTCCTGAAATGAGGTTAGCTTTTGTTTGGCCTCTGGTAGCTTTTTAGAAAAAATAAGCCCCTGAATTATAAGTAAATCGCGTGTGATAGCGCTTATGGTACCGCGATATTGGCTTGGCAACATTTGCGTTTGCATTTCAACCAGACTGTTCATATTTAAGTTATATGTTTCAATGCCTTCAGGTTTAAAAATAAATATTTTTTCGTTGAAGCCATCTTTACGTAGTGCAATTTCAATAACACCCGATTCCGTCATGCGCTTTAACTTTTCTGAATCTAAATTCAAAGGCGTTGTCCCAATTTTATCTTGGCCTTTGTAAACGTCGGCGCCTGCTGGATTGGAGTTGATTATGACCTGCTTGCTGGCACATGAGAAAAATAAAAGCAGTGATAAAATTACAAAAATATTTTTCATTTGTGCCTCCTTGATATGTTTCATTTCGGTATGATCCAGCTTTTTAACAAGATGAACCAAAGACCTGTTTACGCTTTGGACGTAACTCCAGTTTCAATGCAAAAGCACTGGCCTAGACTTATTTAATTCCAGACTGATCCGAAAAAGGGATCACGAGGTTTCTATGAACTTTTCAATTTTGATTGGTATTGGTGCGGCAGCTGTCGTCATTGTGTACTCAATTCTAGGTACAGGATCAGCGTCAGAAATATTTCTAGATAAGCATGCTATAATAATCGTTATCGGTGGAACGCTTGCAGCTTCCCTACTTTGCTTTCCGGTAAAAACACTGCTTGGAATGTTTAAAGTGATTCTGCAAAGAATCTTTAGTCCTTCATCGCCGAAACATGCAGACGTGATCGACGAAATCGTCAAATTGGCACAAGGTCAAAAAGAAAGCCCAGCATTTTTAGAGCAAAGTCGAAGCAAAATTAAAAACCACTTTCTAAAAGAAGCTGTCGAATTACTATTAGAAGGCACGATAAATGCGCAAAAGCAGGACCAAATATTAGAGCTTCGCGCACTGACCCACTTTAAGAGATACGATGCGGACGCTAGCGTTTTTAAAGTGATCAGCCGTTTCCCACCAGCCTTTGGATTAATGGGAACAACACTTGGTATGATTGCACTACTTCGAAGTCTGGGCTCGCCAGAAGCGATCAAATTGATCGGTCCTGCCATGGCTATTGGTCTGGTCGCCACCTTTTACGGTATCGCCGTTGCCAATTTGATTTTAATTCCGATGGGTGAAAACTTAGCGAAGCTTAACAAAGAAGACGAAGTTAGCCGCGAAATCATTTTGCATGGAATTAAATTATTACGGCAAAAAGAGCATCCTATTGTGGTTTATGAAACTTTAAAAAGTTATTTGCTTCCAAGCGAACGAAATTCTAACGTTTCAAATAAGAAAGCCGCTTAATGTCAGATCCAGCTGAAAAATCCAATCCAAACAATAATTTGCATCATGACAACTTAAACGTTGTCCAAGATGACGAAATGGCTATGGCAGATCTTCAGCGTTTAGCGGTAAAAAAATCTTTAGTAAAAAATCGCGTACATGCCGAAGAAAACGAGCAATGGTTGGTTAGTTACGCTGACATGATGACTTTGCTTGTCGGATTTTTTGTGATGCTTCAAAGTTTTTCAAAAGTTGATGACAAATTATTTGAACAAATAAAAAAAGAAACCACAATGGTATTTGGCGGCGAATACAAAATTCCATTCGAGAAACTACAAGATTCCCTAAAGGCAGCAATTGCAAAACAAGGCTTGGCCGATCAAGTTGCCATCGAAAAAGTTGAAAACGGCATCGTACTTAATTTTCGAGGAGCACTATTTTTTGATTCAGGTTCAACACAATTAAAAGATTCAGGCGCAAAGCTAATGAAAGAAATTATTCCCGTGGTCGCCAAAGAGGCCGACGGCTTCGGCATCATCGTCGAGGGCCACACTGATAACGTCCCGATCAGCGGAGGAGTCTACCCGTCGAATTGGGAACTTTCAAGCGTACGGGCTTGCACCGTGCTGCGACTTTTTGAATCTTCTGGCTTTGATCGCAACCGACTAAAAGCAATCGGCTGGGGCGATAGCAAACCACTAATTAAAAACGAAGATAATCGCGGAATTGCTTCCGTCGAAAATCAAGCACAGAATCGCCGCGTGGTTATTAAAGTTTTAAAAAATATGGATTTCTAAACTACGGACACGTCTCCCACATTAAATGTGGATAGTCACTGACGCCGCACCATTTCCATTTTCCTGTGACGGGTGTAAAATCCCAGCCTGCAGCTGAATAGATGTTGGTACCTTGATTTTTCATTTGCGTTGTTGTCTTAGATGTCATTGCTAAAGTACCATATTCTGTTGTTAGACGACCAGCTAGTGCGTAGTCCCAAAAACTGTTCACTGCAGCAGTTGTAGCAGTGCCTGTTGCTACGCCATTGCTAGCATACCCACCAGTTAATGTCGTCGCAGAAAAGAAGTTTGTAATGTTTGAAATATTACTACTTGTAAAAAAAGGCGCATAGTTTGAGCCGGCCGCCAAGTCTCCACGAGTATAGCTGTCAGTTAAATTCATAGTAGCAGCAGAGGCTGCTCCTGAGATTCGTAAAAATGAAAAGTTATATGAATTTCCATAGGATGCATAATTTGCACTTCCCGAAAAATAACTTTCTGAAATATTATAAATCGGCGCTCCGTTTGCAATATAGACATTAAATGCGCCAGTCAGTCCGCCTGACCCACCTAGGTGATTAGTTTCCATAAGAATTCCAAATCTTGAAATATTAATAGTCGGACTGACTGAATACGTACCAAATCCAACTCCTGCGCCGCCAGACCCGTAGGTAATGTCGCTATCAGCGAAACCTCTTACAATTATATTTGAAAATGTGTGTGTGCCATTACTAAGACCAAAAGAGCCAAATCCAAAAAGTTGATTTCCGGCGCTTCGCACAATAAGATCAGCTACAATATTCGTTATGGTAACAGTACCAGAACCGCTGTAGGTACCGACGATACCTGCAACTTTTTCACCATTCGAAGTTACCGTAGCCGTCATCGTAATATTACTAATGCTAAGTGTCGTTCCAAGATGACCTCCAATCAACCCACCGATCGCATTTTCGCAGCAAGCACCTGTTGCCCGCGAGGATATGGCTGAACCAGTCAATGTGATATTATCTAAAACTGTAACGCCAAAGCCGTAGCCGAGCAGCATGGCTGTATTCGTTTCATTCGAACTAACAGCTGCATTTAATAATTTCAAATTTCGAACGGTAATTCCAGTTCCGCTACCAAAAAATCCGGTACTTGATGCCGTTGAAGTTCTTGTCCAATTCAAGACAGAATAATTAGATCCGTCAAAACTTCCAGTAAATCCGCGTCCACTACTCTCGCCACCAAGTGACGGGAAAGTGACACCATTCAAATTAATATTTGCACCTAATTTAAAATAGTAGTTTCCATCAATGTAGTTGTATGGATAACCATCGGAAATTTTGTAGCGTATTTTATTCAATTGAGTGCCGTTACAAATAATAAATGGATCACTAACAATGCCTGTTCCCGCTGCCATACCGGTGCCCCATGTACCTGGATTATCGCACACTTCAGAACTTGAAGATAGATAAGTAAATAATCCCGCTTGAGTTGTTGACGAACCCTCTGGGTTTGTTAATTCAACGACTGCTGGCCCGTTGATTCCAGTCGAAGTTATACAGCTCATCAATGTCGAATTAATAACATCCACAGATGAACAAGCGCCACCAGCTAGTGTAATTCCTGTGCTGGTTCCAAAACCATTCGTAGTACCTTTCGAAAATCCCGTTCCCGTGATAATGATCAACTGCCCACCACCAGTTGTTCCAGTGTTACGTTGAACATTATTTAATGTAACTGCATTACTTGAAAGCACACTTAAATTTCGAGTCGCAATATTTCCGGCTGCGTCCTGCACCCATAATAAATAATTAATATATTTTGTTTGATTCATGGGACCAATTTCAGCGGTTAAAGCAGTATCACCCACTGAATCAACTATTAACGAATCCGAGGTCGTTGCTAAAGTTTGCGAAGCGGTTGCACTACGATACAATCGCACACGCAACGCGGATGCAGATGTCGTGTTGTCAGCCATCGTCCAATTTAGATCCCAACGTTTTAATGCCGCTTGTGATGTTTTTAGCGTGGTAAAACTAGTAATCGTTGGCGCAGTCACATCGGTGACACTGATTGACTGAACGGTTCCATCACATGTCGTGTTGCTTGAACTGTCCAGTGCACAAACTGCGTAATAATAAGTTGTTCCATCAAGCCAACCCGAATCGCTGTAGGTCGTAGCTGTCGTTGTCGCGACTAACAGTCCGCTGGCTGCAGGATTGGTGGCTGTGGTGAATGTTGAATTTGCTTTGCGATAAACTTTGTAATTGATCGTTGCCCCGTCTCCCGTGTATTGATCGTCTGTTGCGGCAGCCCAATTTAAAACATAGGTTGGTGCTACGCCAATTGTTAAACCTGAATTGAATGTTGGTGCTGTTGTATCAGCGACTTTTTTATCTGCATAACTTAATGCTGGATCTAAATATGTCGATTCAAAATTTCCTGAGTTGTAGGCGCGAACGTGAAAGCGGTACGTGCGTCCCGGAGCAAGTCCAGAAACAGAACATGACGTATCACTATTATTACAACTTCCCGGGGTTACGCACGGGCATGATCTTAATGCTGTGATTGCGTTTGTTGATGGATTGACTGAGTAAATTTTAAATCCTGTATAGTCTGGTGTCCATGAGGTTGGTGGACTCCAAGCAATTGTTGCTACACCTTGAACAGTTGAAATTTGAAAGCTCGACGCTTTTATTCCAGGAAATCCTTGCGGAGGTAAAAATGCAGGTAGCGCTACATTCTTTGCCGTATTCGTTGCGTATACTCCACAATTTTTTGTACCACCTGGAATGACTTGCGCATCGTCGCAC
>JAYUWH010000154.1:0-3110 GCA_043753645.1 Bdellovibrionales bacterium | reverse complement strand
TAAATAACAGAACCAATTTTATTCTTTTCTTGCGGATCAAAATAAAGATTAGTTTCAATTCTTGAATTGATAAGACTTGTTAAAAAACTCGATTGATTAATCAATTGCAGATCAAGTTCTGCTGGAAGCGAAAACAATCTTTCAGAATCTTGATTGAAATAAACCACAGCTTTAAAATGATCGAGCTCTGCATCGTTGAGGGTGTAAACCACTTCTCTAAAATCTCTAGCAATGGCTCGCTTGATCATACTGGTGGCTTGTTTTGCAGCCTGGTCCTTCATGAGATAATTTGAAACCAAGGCAAGGGTCGTCAGCACTAGCAAGCCTATGCAATAGATAAATAGGAGCTTTCGCTCAAGACGTTGAAGGTGATTTTTAAGTTCTAAATCATTCATCATCACCCCAAAAAATGCGGTCTAGTTTCTAAAACCACATTCCCTAAATTTTGATTAACAAACTCTGCACGACAGACGAATACAGGTGCCTTTTTCAACTCCTGGTAAGGACTCACCAGTTGATAACAATTTACTGACGCGCCGGATTTTTTAGCGGATTGCCCCGAGGCCGTTGAGCCATCGAACAAATGTTGAAACCCAGACCAATAATCAATATTTCGGGCCAATCGTTGTCTGTCGATTGAACGGGGTTTTTCAATTTTCAAAAAATCAATTTCTGAAATGGCGTCAGCAGTTTGGAGATTGATATTGACCGCAACATTTCTTAAGCCTTCAAAGAAAGCAGTCTGCATAGCCTCTAACTTTTGAGAGTTCGATCCAAGGCCAATGATGCCCCCAAATTTTGAAGCTCTATTCGGACCAGAAAAAACACAGACAAAAACTGGATCTAACATCGAGTCAGCTTTATAAAAATGGCAATCAACTTTGCCGTCTCGAAGTTGAAGGAAAGCATTAGGCCACTTCTGTTCAAATTCGAAAATCAAATCGTTTTCGAGATTTGAAAACGAAGTCTTGGAACAGTAGTGACCAAAAAAAGCATCTCTCTCAACGAGCTCACGCTTTGCATTCTGCTGGGCTAGTGATTCAATCGTGTGGACGGCAACACCCATAGTTGAAATTTCTAAGCCGCCACAAAAGGCTCGCTCGATAGCTTCAGCTCCGGCTTTTAAAAATGCTAGCTCCTCGCTTGGGGCAGTTCCTCGGCCAGTGAATGTTCGTCCATGAAGTTCAATAGTTACTTGAAAATCAAAAACGCCGATAAGGTCCCAATCTCTGACCCAGGTGAACTCGGTCACTTGCAGATTGAGTTCTGCGCTATTATTAAGGAGCCATGAGATTAATTTTTGCGAATTAGCCATAATTGATTATTCGCATAGAGTTGTGAAAGCCCAGCTTTCCAAGGTTTTCGTATGATGGCGGCATAGGGGGCGATCAATAGTGGGACGACAAATGGCGCGCTGAGGGATTTTTCATGGAGATCCTTTAGGCTTTCAAGGCGTTTTGCTTTGTCCGGCATGTCCATATATTGTTTCAGCCAAATTCTGCGACCTTCTGGCTCCATGCCAAAATATCCAGCGTTCAAAGAATAAGTGATCAAACCAATATCTTCCTGAAATCCGGTGTCAGGCCCAGTGATTGCCATGTGAGGCATTTCGTCAGTCGAATTATATTTTAGAAAGTTTGGATTTTTTGCAGCTTCACTGACTTCCGCCTCCGGCAGCACCGATTTTATGGTCTCAATAAATTTTGCGGTGTCGCCCAAACGGACTAAGGTAATTTTAAATTTTGTTTTAGGAATTTCAGACTTTACTTGAAAATGGGCATCAATTTTTTCAAGTTTTTCTTTTGCAAGAGCAGCTTCGCCGAAGACCGGAAAGAACTGCTTTGAATTTTCATAGCCATTTATGCCTGCGAAGCGTTTTGAGAAAGACTCGCGCAAAGCCTTGCCGATTGCAAAGCGAACGATGGGCGGTATCTCTTCACGACCCCGTTTAGAAAACGTAAGCACAAAGGACCTGATATTCATCGTCGTATGTAAAACGGCATCGGATTGTGACCTACTAAACGCAATCACATCATCTGCACGAACGGCATCAACTGTAGAGATAAAATCAAGCAAGCCGTTCTGAAAACCCTCCAGAGACGCTCGTGGATTTGATTTATTTGTGGGTACTAAAATAATTGTCTGCGGCATTTCTTTTGAGAAATGATAATGGTTCGGATTGGCTTTCAATTCGATTTCGCCAGTATCACTGTCATTGGCCACATAATACGGCCCAGAGGTGTTTCTAAAATCGGTGATCTTCATAGTTGAAGGATCAACCGACGATCTAGGGATAACCGCGAAATCAATAGCCACCAGCATGGGCAAAAGAAATGTTTTGCCCGCATGAGTCGTCTTTAAAATCAGTTCATTGCCATGAACCCGAATTCCTTCACAGTGATCCTGAACAGATTGCCCTCTGGTTGATCCACAAATAAGTTCTTGAAATTCGCCGTGGGTGTTACCTGGAAGCGACAGCAACCTTTTTAATGAAAAGGCTGCGTCGTCGGCAGTAATAGAGTGACCGTCTACGGTTTTAAGATTTTTTCTGATGACCAAGTGAAGATCAAGATCCTTCCAATAAAATTTCTCTGCAATTCCTGACTCCACTTGGCCGGTTTGTGGATTCATCTCAACAATGGGGCTGAATATATTTTCTAAAAAAACATATTCAGGCGCCAACTGGATTTTTGCTGGCTCATATTGCGATGCTGATTTTGTATATGGAAATGCGATTCTGAGAGCATCTGTTTGATGCACATTTGTACTCATACCTTTCATCGCCACACCTCCAATTAATATTGCACCAACAATAATCGCCCAAGTCATTTTAGATTTCACCACAAAAAACTCCTTAGTCGCAAAGACCACTCTGAGCGCCACCGGCTGCTTGCAGCAAATTTTTATTTAAAAGCTGCTCACGGATAGACTGTTTCACAACGATTTTTCCGGCCTCATCAATTTCTACGACCTTGGCTTTTACAAGCTCGCGAAGCAAGACATTGATCCGCGCAAGCCGCATGGCCTCTTGAACCTGTGCCTCGACTTGCATCTCGATTGTGCCCTCTTGGGCTTGGGCCACCTTCGCGGTAAGCAGCAGCATCACAGCC
>JAYUWH010000153.1:0-3113 GCA_043753645.1 Bdellovibrionales bacterium | reverse complement strand
ATGCATAAAAGGATCTTAGGCGAGCTTAAGATCCGAGAATAAGACTGGTTTTAGGTTGTCCCTTTGGGCTTGGGTGCACTTATGTGATGGAGTTTCTAGATCTATAGTCAATTGTACGCTATCTACCGACAGGCGGAATTCCGCCATTTTCACTGTTTTGTTGGCCTTCATATGGAACGAATTCATCCTTGTTTGGATTTACCGGCGCCATTTTTTTAGTATCTGGATTTTCTTGAATTTCAAAAACCTGACTAGGACTCGACGCTTTTCCATCTAGCGTGATACGCCCGCTTCGTGTTGGTGGCACTGACACAGCTGGTGGGTTGGTGGTCCCGTCACGCCCAGCAAATTCGTCAATGACTTCAATTTCCTTTTCGATTCTTTTTATTTTTCCATCCAGTGGAACTAAAACTTCGATTTTTTTACGCTCGACCAAATCCTTATAGATACCACCTTTAAGAATAAATTGCGGGGTCGATTCGCGCGCAAACAAAAAGGTTTTAAGACGAAGTTCCTCAGCACCCGTGGTACTGACGTTCAACATCCGACTCCAATGATTGCAATTAAGTCCCGTTAATTTCTTTTTTTCGACTTTCAGTTCGCATTCAATATTTTTACCTGATAGTGTTGCAGCAAGGCCAATGACGGAAGTCCACTTGGTAGTATAAAAAACGACAGTCATCCTTTTTTTATCCAAACTTGCCTGAAGCTCGGCAATTAGTGTTTCAGGTTTTTCGCAAACTTTGTAGACTTGAATGAAACGCGAATTATCTAGATTTTTTTGAAAACGAAAGCGACTGCAATCCATATGCGGAGGGGAACTTTTTTTAACTCTTGAATTCGTTTCGACTGCAAAACTTAGTACAGAAAAAAGAGTTTGATCATCAAAAGACGAATTACGTGTTAATATTTTTAGCGCTTCCTTTTCTAAGCTTGCAGAAAAATAAATAGCTTCCCGAAACTCTTTTCCTATCAATTCTTCAGGCGCCTTAACTTTAGCCTCAGGACCTTGGCCCGCGCTTGTTAAAAGAAAGATAAAAAAAACCAACGAAAATATTTGCATACTTTTATATTATGCGAAAATACCTTTCACTTTAGCAAGGATTTAGTACATTCTAAGTGAATGAATAATATCTGGACTAAAAAATATCCGCCTGAAGTGCCACACACAATCGATATTTCTGAATATCAAAGTATTTTATCTGTCTTCGATCAGGCAATTAGTAAGTTCAAGTTAAAGCCCGCTTTTAGTAGTTTCGGAATAGATATGTCCTACAGCGAGCTTGACATCTTATCGAGTCAATTCGCCTGCTACTTGCAAAATACCTTAGGTTTAATAAAAGGTGACCGAATTGCTATTCAACTTCCAAATATTTTACAATTCCCCGTTGTGCTGTTCGGAGCCTTCCGTGCTGGATTAATTATAGTTAATACTAATCCACTGTACACAGCACCAGAAATGAAACATCAGTTTAAAGATTCCGGTGCTAAAGCCATTGTTATCTTGGCGCAGTTTGCACATTTACTTCAAACTATTCAGGCAGAAACAGACATTCAACATATTATTGTCACCGATGTCGGAGATCAACTTCCGCTATTAAAAAAATCGGTCATCAACTTTGTCATACGTTATGTTAAAAAGTTAGTTCCAGCTTACAGTTTAAAACATCATACTTGGTCAGAAGCTTTAGCTATTGGGCGTGCGGGTAAATATGTGCAACCTCAAATGAATCTTGAAGACACCGCGTTTTTACAATACACCGGAGGCACCACCGGCGTTGCCAAAGGGGCTGTCCTTACTCATAAAAATATAATTGCGAACATGTTGCAAATTTGCGCGTGGATGAAACCAAAGTTAGTTGAAGGTCAAGAAATTGCGATCACGCCACTTCCGCTTTACCACATCTTCTCTTTGACCGTTTGCAGCTTGGCCTTGATGAAGTACGGCACACAAAATGTTTTAATTGCCAATCCCCGTGATATCGCGGCTTTTATCAAAGAAATGAAAAAGTATAAATTTACCATTCTAACAGGAGTAAATACTTTATTTAACGCCTTAGCCAATCATCCTAAAATCAGCGAGGTTGATTTTTCTTCAACCAAAGTTTGCGTTGCCGGTGCAACCGCTTTACAAAAATCTGTCAAAGAAAACTGGTTTGCAAAAACCAAATCAAACGTCATCGAAGGCTATGGTCTTACCGAATCATCCCCGGTGGTCTGTTGCAATCCGGTGGATGGCACGGATCAAGTAGGAACAATTGGTCTGCCGCTTCCTGAAACCGAAGTGAAATTTGTGGATGATGATGGTCATGAGGTCGCTGCCGGCACTGCGGGCGAGATCTGTGTCCGTGGCCCGCAAGTAATGAACGGCTACTACAACCAACCGGAAGAAACAGCCAAAGTTTTCAAGAACGGCTGGTTATTAACAGGTGACATCGGACTTATGAATGCCGATGGATTTGTAAAAATTGTTGATCGAAAAAAAGATATGATTTTAGTTTCAGGATTTAATGTTTATCCGAATGAGGTCGAAGAAGCCTTATCTAAAAATCCAAAGATCTTAGAAGTTGCCGCTATCGGCGTGCCCGATGAGCATTCAGGCGAAGTTGTAAAAGTTGTTATCGTGAAAAAAGATCCTTCGCTGACAGAGAAGGAAGTTATTGAGTTTGCCCGGGAATCATTGACGAATTATAAAATTCCTAAGCACGTCGAATTTAGAACTGAATTACCAAAAACGCCTGTTGGCAAAATTCTTCGACGTGCACTACGAGAGCCTGCTAAATCTTAAGCGCGCTTAGCCCACGATGAACACCAGCCCATTGCTGCAACTGATTTTCCAGCGGAAAATGGCATTTGGCATGGAGCTGCTTTTTTACCGGCCACAGTGGCTTCTTTATCTAATGTATAAAATGCGCAACCTTTGCATTGCTGATTTTGAAATTTAATTCCTGAACGCTCTGTCTTTAGCGCAGCGTCTTTAATATCTTTATTGTTGTGCACATAATTAACGGCTTTTGCTGCAGGATCATTTGGATCTACTAAAACAGCTGCTCCGCTGGATGCTCCGGCAGCTGCACCACGACGGCGCTCTTCCGCAGATAAAAGGGCTGGTA
>JAYUWH010000152.1:0-3142 GCA_043753645.1 Bdellovibrionales bacterium | reverse complement strand
TTAAAGCCACGCCTAGACTCTTATAAGCAAAATGAATTGGCTCTTTGCTTTTCAGCCAAAAACGAAAAGGCATTAATAAATATGGCCGAGCGTTACATCAAAGAACTGGATATGGACTTAACCATTAGTCAAGTGGAAGATTTGTGCTATTCGGCAGTTACGACTCGCTCTGTGTTTTCGGAAAAAGTTGCTGTTGTTGGCAGTTCTAAAGATGAATTAAAACAGCAGCTGCGCATTTTTATTGAAGCTCGGAAATCTCCTAAAATTTTTAAATCTGAATCTCGGGGTGTGATAAGCAATGTCATTTTAGAATTTACTGCATCTGCGAACTTTGAAGATCAGTACAAATTAAGTCAACTATGTGTAAAGTCTGAGATTCAAACTATTTTATTTGCAGGGCACGGACGGGGCATCATAACGGCTGCGTACGCAGCTGGTTTATTCTCATATGACGATGGGCTTAAAATCTTTAAGGCATTTCCGGAAGTTAAACTGAATAGTCCGGAATTTCAAAATCAGATAGAAAAGTATCGACTTATCTTTGAGGAAGTAAGTTTTAAAAAACCTACAGCATCGTTTTTATGCTTAAAATCAGGTAAAATCCAGCCAATGTCCGAATTAGCAAATAAGTATTTTTGGTTTGATCTTGCTTATCAGACTAAAAAAGTGAACATTTCTTTAGATTACGATAAATTTTTACTAGTAAGTATGGAATCATCAGCAGCCGAAGTAGCGGCTAAGTTGATTATAGCGGATGTTCGGATGCAAAAGGATGTGTTTTTTAATCCAAATTTAAATCGCCGTTGCGTTTCACTGCCAACTTACCCATTCCAGCGTGAGCAGCACTGGATCACGGTTTCTAAGGAAATTGAAAAAGTAGGCGAAATATATTTAAAACTTATCCCTGCAAAAGAAATGATGAGATCAAGATCTAAGGAAGAGATTGCTAGAATAATTAAGATTCAAATCAGGCAAGTTCTGGGTTTTGAAACTGATAAAAAAATTGAAGAAAATAAAGATTTTCTAGATCTGGGCTTAGACTCACTGACACTAGTTAATCTGACAAGCGAACTGAAAAGTATATTTTCAAATACGAAAATTAGACATAATCTATTATTTGAAATGTCATCTGTTCAAAAATTGGCTGAATATCTGTCTATTAGCACTTTAGAAGATTCAAAAGAAACCGCAATAAAATCTGTGTCTGAATTGAATTCTAATCCTGACGTCTGGATAAAGATTTGGGATCCAAAGCCCTTGGCGGTATATCGATTATTCTGCTTTCATTACGCTGGTGGCTCCGCATTAATGTATAAAGAATTTAGTCAGCAATTACCTCCTGAGATCGAGCTTTGTGCAATTCAACTTCCTGGTCGCTGGGAAAGGTCTAGCGAAAAAATGACCTCGTTAGAATCTATCGTCGGGCCTTTAGCTGAAGTCATTTCTAATATGTCAGACAAAACATTTGCCTTTTTTGGATACAGCATGGGTGGAGCATTCGCTTTTGAAACGGTTCGAGAATTACGTCGCCGTGGTCACACGTTACCGTCGCAGCTGATCGTGGGCGCCTGTTCGCCGCCACAGTTGCACAAGGGATCTGCTGCATCTTCTTTTGGACCAATGAACGATGAAGCTTTTATGAATCGGTTCAAAAATATCTTTGGCAGCATTTACGGAGAAAAAGAAATGCTTGAATCCTCAATGAAGGACACGTGGATAGGCGTTCTTCGAAATGACATGAACGCTTTATCAAGCTATGAATATGTGGACGAGGTTCCGCTAAACATTCCGATCATTGCCTTGGGCGGCGAAAGTGACCATACTTTGCCTTTAAATCGCTTGAAGCAATGGAAAGCTCAGACGAGTGTTGAGTTTAACTTTCAGATATTTTCTGGAGGTCATTTATTCATTCACGAAACGCCATCCAATCAAATTTTAAATTCAATGCTCCAAAATATTATTTCAGGGAAAGCAAAGAAAGCTATTTAGCTTCGTGCTCGGTGTGTGCTAGCCCAATCCGACTTAAGTTGTGTGATTTTACGTCATTAGTATTCTGATTAATCTCGCTGATACTACGATAAACGTAAGCGATCCATCAACCCTATTTGAACACGGATAAAAACATGAGCAAACTGCCTTTAATAAAAAAGAGTCAGTGTGAAAAAACTAAACCAAGTCAAAATAGAATACTGGCAGAATCATCTAGAACAATCAAAAATTTATCCTGAAAGAATCCAAGCTTATTAAAAAGCGAATAATCTTGCGACATCAAATAACGACAAATGGCAGTGAAGGCTTTTGAATTTACCGCCATCAAATTAGAAATTATAAAAACCTGTGTGGCCACAGCGCCAAGTGGTGCAAATACTCAACCCTGGTTTTTTGCGATAGTGACCGATCCATTGATCAAGAAGCAAATTCGCAAGTCCGCTGAGATCGAGGAACTGAAGTTTTACACAGTAAGTGCTTCGGAAGATTTTCTACAAGCACTAGAGCCACTGAAAACAAATTGGCAAAAAAATCATCTCGAAGAGGCGTCTGCTTTAATAATCATCTTTAGCAAAAAATTTAACACTGAAAATGAAGAACAAAAAAATGCTATTCCCACAGAGTCTGTGGGAACAGCCACGGGGATGTTAATTTCCGCACTTCACCTAGCCGTGCTTGCCACGTTGTCTCATGCGCCGAATCCAATGTATTTTCCAAACCGGATACCTGAA
The DNA here is from genome assembly GCA_043753645.1 of Bdellovibrionales bacterium. Taxonomy (GTDB): domain Bacteria; phylum Bdellovibrionota; class Bdellovibrionia; order Bdellovibrionales; family Bdellovibrionaceae; genus Pseudobdellovibrio. The sequence continues at coordinate 422 of JAYUWH010000152.1, read as the reverse complement.
AGTTCTCCTACAGATAAACCTTTTTTAATTCAAGCGGTCGGGCGGGCAAGTGCGACTCACCTTGCTGCAAACATCTTAAAAAAGGGATTCGATGAAATATGCGCTGTCGACTAATTTGGATTTGTGCACTATTGCCTGGAGTCGATTCTTTTGCTTAAGAATTCGTTGGTCCAGTTTTTTATTTTTGTAGTGGTGCATAGTGCAGAAATAGAGAAAAAAATGCAACACTTTAGTAAAAATCCTTTCTTTTAATCACGAGGTTTAAATAAATGAAAAAATTCGTTCTTATTTTTATAACAGTCATCAGTTTTTCAAAAGTATCGCTAGCTGCGGACCACGAACACTCTGCTGAAGTTTGTTCAGTCGTAAACAAACAGGTCTGTGCGCATATCGGACATATGAAAGGATTTACGACAAAAGAC
>JAYUWH010000151.1:0-9596 GCA_043753645.1 Bdellovibrionales bacterium | reverse complement strand
TGAAAACAAGAAAAAGGAAATCTCATGAAATCCGAATTATCAAAAAAACGATTCAAAACGAGTCATTTCGGTAACATGAATTACTTGGGCAACACGGTCTTTAGCAGATTCAACAAATGCTTTTCATAATTGGAAGCATCGACTTTTATCAAGGCATTCAGACTAAAGTCCTGGATTGTCTGACTTGAAAAAACAGTTCCAGCTAAAACTGCTTTTTTTAAATCCGTCCACTGAGGACGCGCTTGGCAATTAGCGACTAAATGACCAAAAAATCCGCCTGCGAAGCTGTCGCCGGCTCCGGTTGGATCAACTACATTTTCTACTGGCAAAGCTGGTAACTGAAAAAAGCCATCCTCTTTAGAGTACAAGGTAGAGCCATATTCACCGCGTTTGATGACCACAAATTCAGGACCCATTTCAGCGATTTTTTTTATTGCCGTGATTGGATTTTTTAGCTGAGTTAGCATTTTAGCTTCGGTTTCATTCATGAAAACAATATCGATTTTACTTAAAACATTTAACAGTTCTTGTTTTTTTGAACTGATCCAGTAATTCATGGTATCCATACCAACAAATAACGGCTTCGTCATTTGTGCTAAAACTTGCAACTGTAATGTTGGATCAATATTAGCTAAGAAAACATATTTGCTTGATTTGTAGTTTTCTGGAATTTGCGGATTAAACGCCGCGAAAACATTGAGTTCAGTTTTTAAAGTGACGGCTTCGTTTAAATTTTGCTCGTAGCTGCCCTCCCAATGAAAGGTTTGCCCGTGAACAGTTTGCATTCCTGTCAAATCCACATTGCGGTCACACAGAATTTTTTTATCGGATTCAAGATAGTCATCACCAACGACGCCCACAACACGCACTTTTCCAAAAAGACTTGCGGCCACAGAAAAGTAATTGGCCGAACCTCCTAAGGATTTATCAGCCTTTCCAGAAGGTGTTTTAACAGAATCATACGCTAGGCTGCCCACGACTAAAACTTCGGACATTGACTCCTCCAATTTTTGAGTTTGATATATCCATGCTTTCTGGACGATCAACTTTTGTTGTTAACTGCCCACAAGCCGCAAAAATATCGCGACCCATTGTTCGGCGTAATAAAACATGTGCACCTAAACGCATAACTTCGGCATGAAAGGCTTGCACGGTTTCATCGGAAGGCCGTTCGAATCCTGAACCCGGATGTTCATTAAAAGGAATCAAATTTATTTTGCACGGAACATCAGCCAAAAGCTTAACTAACTTTTGCGCATGCTCGATTTGATCAGTGACGCCTTTTAACAGCACATATTCCATGGTGATTTTATCATTCGTCTGCCGGTAATAACGCCGGCACTCATTCAGCAAATCCCGCAGCGGATATTTTTTATTAATCGGCATAATGCGCGAGCGAACTTCATCGTCGTAAGCATTTAAACTAACAGCCAGTCGAACTTTCGCATCAGCCACCCGATGCATCTCAGGAATAAGCCCTGATGTTGAAACCGTAATTTTCTTACGTGATAAATTCACTCCCCACGGAGAATGAATCACATCAATGGCCGCGAATACGGCTTCGGGATTATCAAGCGGCTCGCCCATGCCCATGAAAACAATATTAGATAGTTTTAACCCTGACTTGCCAATCACATCTTGCACTTGCATAAACTGGCCAACTATTTCTGAAATATCTAAGCGGCGTTTTAATTTTTGTTTACCAGTAAAACAAAAGTGACAAGCCATATTGCAGCCAATTTCTGAAGATACACATAACGTAAGTCGATCATCCGAGGGAATAACAACGGCTTCAATGGAATTTCCGTCACCAACATCAAACAAAAATTTTTGCGTTCCATCCACACTGATTAAATGTTTTAAAATCGGAGGAAGCTCAAAAGTAACTAATTTTTTTAATTCAGCTCGTAAATTTTTTGATAAGTTCAGCATCAAATCAAAATCGGTTACCCGTTGCTCGTAGACCCACTTAAAAATTTGTTGCGCACGAAATTTTTCTTTGCCGTAAGACTTTAGATAAGCTTCAAGGCCCTCCAGAGTAAACGAATAGAAATTACGAATCGAATTTTCGGTAGGAATTGAAAGATCTTCGGCCATTGGGTACTCCTATGGGTGCAGTTTATCTGCTCTGCTTATTACAGCAGTTGGGTTAATTCCCTGTTTGTTAAGATCTAGTTTCTATTCAATTACCAAGGCGTTGTAAAGGAAAAATCTAAGGAAGCAAATCGGTTGCTGTTAAGTGCCTGTCGACAGTATAGAAGTTATAAGATCTGCGATTTCACACGGTACGCAGCCGACCTTACCGACCACAACGCCAGCGGCAAAATTAGCGATCATGCAAGAATCATTCAACGTTAACCCTGCCGCTATACCTAATGCCAATGCTGCAATTACCGTATCACCAGCACCCGTGACATCAAAAACCTTCTTTGCAAAGGTCGGAACTTGAGTGACTTCTTCTTCCGAAAATATAGTCATTCCATGTGGACCTTGAGTTAGCACAACCTGACCTGCGCCTGTCATTTTTTGCAAAGCCCGCCCCACTTTTAATACGCCGTCGGTATGGTTTTCAATTTGATCTTCGAGCAACTTAGTTAAGGCCAAGGCCTCATTGTAATTAGGCTTGATTAAATTCACGCCTTTATAAAATTCGGCGAATTTTGTTTGGTGCGGATCGACCATTAAATATTTTTTAGCGGCTTTAGTGATGCCCACAATTTGCTGAACTAAACCTTCAGAAAAAATCCCCTTGGCGTAGTCTTCAAGAACGACAACATCGACCTTGTCGACCATGCTTGATAATTTTTCAATTAAAATCTGTTCAGTTTTTGCAGAAAGAACTTTACGCACTTCATGGTCAATTCGCACAAGGTGATGCTGCCCAGACATAATCCGCGTTTTACGCGTGGTTGGACGACTTGAATCCAGAATAAGCCCCTCAGTTGATACCTTTGACTCGCGCAATAAGCTTTGTAAAATTTCTGAGCCTGCATCGCTACCGATAACCGACAGAAGCTCGACCGAACCGCCAAGACTTACAACATTTTGCGCGACATTCGCCGCTAAGCCTAAGCGCTTGTCTTCGCTATCAACTTCAAGAACCGGAACCGGCGCTTCAGGACTAATGCGTTTAACTGCCCCCAGAATGTATTCATCGACTCCAACGTCCCCGATGACTAATATTTTTTTTCCTTTAAATAACGAAATTTTTTCAACAAGTTGGTTGCGCTTGGCTTGATCAACTGTCAGCGAGTGAATGAAATTTGACATGGACACCAACCTATTGCATTTAACATATGTGTTTAAATCAAGACCCGATCAGACTAACCGATCTTCATCAAAATATCAAAATTTGATTTATAAACCTAATTATATAAAATCAGCTGCAAAAAAAGAAATTTTAGAATACTTGCAGACACTTTTTCCAATATGGGAAATGCGTTTTTCTGGATCCAATCCGCCACCTGCAGGAGAAGCCAATCGCGAATTGCTTAGGCCCGTTTATTGGCTTGGAAACTGGCAATTTGCTTGCTTAGATTACTACCATCCACCAAAGGGAATACGTAACCGCTGCGTCAGCGCCGAACCTTACCCCAACGTCTTAAAAAAAATCATTGCCGAGGTGGAAAGCGAAGTGCGCCAAACTTTTTCACCGAAAGATGTTCCGGAAAAATGGCACTTAAATACTTGTCTTATCAATTTTTATGGCAACAAAAATATTGATGATGTTTCGATCGACTGCGCCCGCGTCGGAGAGCACAAAGATTTTGAACCAGGCCCTGTTGCTTCAATATCATTTGGCGAAAGAGCTTTTTTCCAGTTTGTAAAAAGTCAAGGCAAAGAACATAAAAGCCATATGGTTTTGCAGCAATGGCTTGAAGACTCTAGCCTCCAAATTTTTGGTGGTGATAAATTCAAGAAGCAATTATTTCACCGCGTTCAGCGGGTCGAAGATAAAGGAATTAAATTTGAAAATCTGCACACCACATCTTTTGAAACTCGTCGAATAAATTTTACTTTTCGCTATGTACCGACCGAGCACATTCAACCCTACAGCCTTTTTCCGGAAACTTTAAAACGTGATTTGAAAGATTATGTCACGCAGTTATCAGAGCATTCAGGTTTTTGGCAGCAGCAACTTAAATGATTAATGCCACTGCGTTTTTAGGATAGAAATAATAAAATCCCATTGATAATCTGGAGGCAGGCCACAATGCGTGCCGCGGTCCAATTGCAAAATTTTTATCTGTTTAAAACTGCCCGGCTGCTTACCTTGTAAAATCAAATCCGTGTTAATTTCTTCTGAAACTAAAATATCCTTCGCTGTTGTCAAAATTAACAACGGCGTTTTGGAGTTCTCAAAATAAGGCCAAAACTCATTCATGGCTGAAAATGTTTTCGAGTTTTGCAAATGTGATTGCATACCTTTGGGAAACTTCGTTGTCGCCGGCATCAATTCAGCCGGTTTGCTCTGATGAAGATCCAAATATTTTATAATTGCAGGCATAAATCTAGGCTTTAAATCAAAAAAAGTTTTCCACCACTCGGTGTGATCCAATTCCTCTATTCTTTCAGGAACAGCTTTTAAGCGGCGGCGATTCCAAAGGTCTACAAACGCCGACCCAAGGCTTGCCTGACTGTGGAAATTTAAAGTTTTAATCAAATTAACAACCGGACAGAATACTGTCGCTGATTTTAGTAAGTGATCGTTTTGCTCGTCCAAAGTTTCAGTTAAAAACACGCCGTGCGCACCTAAACTTACGCCGATAAGATGAATCTCTGATATCAGATGGTTTAGACCTGAAGCAGAACGCCTAAGATCTTGCAAAATAAGGAAAGTTTGAAGGCCTTCATCAACTCCACCGAACGTCATGGGATTATCTTGTGACAGATAGCCATGGCTGGTTAAGTTTTCCAGTGCCAGAAAATTAAAACCGAAATCTTCGTAGGCGGCTTTGGCAATAAAACGCTCGGCTAAGAATTCATCGATATTGCCATGAACTCCCATTCTTAAGATGACCAAGGGGCGCGCAATTTTATCGTCGTGCAGACCTAATAATCCACGTGCGTGAATCAAAACGCCATTGGTACCGGGCAATTCAAAAACCACTTTTCGAAAATGGTTGGTATCCGAAAGATCGAATTCAACTGATAAGGCTTTAAATATTTTTCTGATTCCAGTGGCATTTTCAGCATCTGGCAGATAAATACATTCTGGTTTTTGCTTTTGAAATTGACTCAGTTCTGAAAGTCGATCGGCTAAGGTTTCTGATGAAAAACTAAGCCGACAAGGCGCTTGAACAATATCAAAGTCATTTTTGACTCGAGGCTCCCAATTCAAAATATGAGTATAAATTATTTGCATCCACGACGGATAGGTTGATAGCACCTGTCCCTGACCAGAAGATTCTGCTTGAATTGTCATTTGTGAAGTTCGTAAGTCCCGCCAATTTACAACGGTGTTTTCACCTCGACCAGCAGAGCTAAATCCGAAAAAAATCAATAGTACAAATGGAATTCGCGAAGTAGCATTTAAAATTATAGCTCGACAGTTCATAGGCCTTTTTCTACACTTATTTGACCATCTTTTTAAGGAGTTTTTTTCATGCTGAATCAACACAATCTGAATCCGGAATCAGAGTCTCATTTAAACGGTCCTCTATTCAGAAATACGCTGCAGGCCATTGATGATGCCGCTAAAATTATAAATTGCGATCCCAATATTATGGAGCGACTGCGAAAACCTCGCCGTTGCATCACCGTATCGATTCCCGTGCGAATGGATGATCAGACAGTTAAAGTTTTTACGGGCTACCGCGTTCAGTATAATTCAACGTTGGGTCCTTACAAGGGCGGGATTCGCTATCACCAAAACGTCGATTTGGCAGAAGTTGTTGGCTTATCCGCTCTAATGACTTTTAAAAACTCGGTTTTAGGTCTGCCCTTAGGCGGAGCTAAAGGCGGCGTTTGCGTTGATCCTACAAAATTATCACGTACTGAAAAACAAAATTTGACCCGTCGTTACACCTCTGAAATTTCACAGTTTGTTGGGCCTACGAAAGATATTCCGGCTCCTGACGTTGGAACAGATCCGCAAACGATGGCGTGGTTCATGGATACCTATTCGCAAGAGCAAGGTGGTTATGCCCAACCCGGAGTAGTGACAGGGAAGCCCGTTGAAATTGGCGGTTCGTTAGGACGTAATCATGCCACTGGTTTAGGTGTCATTTACGTCTGTGAACGCGCCATGGAATTAAATAAAATGCAAATGTCTGGATCGCGCATCGTGATTCAAGGCTTCGGTAACGTAGGCTCTTTCGCAGCGAAGTTTGCACACGAACGCGGTGCCCGTGTTACTGCTGTCAGTGACGTGACCGGAGGAATCTTTAGCGGAGATGGTTTAAAAATTCCGGAATTGATCGAATATGTTAAACAAAACAAAGGCGTCAAAGGATTTCCCGGCGCGCAGGCCGTAACAAATGAGCAGCTGTTGCAAATCGAGTGTGATGCCTTACTTCCTTGCGCGCTTGAAGGTCAGATTGACGAAAAAAATGCAGAATTAATTAAATGTAAATTAATTGTTGAAGGTGCCAACGGTCCCGTGACAAATGATGCCACCAAGATTCTGCATAAGCGCGGAATTTTCATCGCTCCAGATGTTATTGCGAATGGCGGCGGTGTGATCGTTTCTTACTTTGAATGGGTTCAAGATATTATGTCTTTTTTCTGGGACGAAGCGGATGTGGATTTTAAACTTAAAGGAATTATTTTAAAAGCATTTGATACGGTTTACAAATTGCATCACGAAAAAAATGTTGATATGCGATCCGCTGCTTTAGCCGTCTCTATTCAGCGTTTAGAAAAAGCGATGTTACTTCGTGGACTTTATCCAAGATAAATGAAACCGTGGCTGTCGCTTTCTCCGCAACTGGCGCACGATTTAAGTCCTTTAGCTTTGCAAGCTTATTCTTTTTTTAAAAAAGGGCCGACACCAACATGGAAGCCCTTAGTTTGGAAAAATATTGTATTTAAAAATCGATTGGGCCTTGCTGGTGGAGTCGATAAAAATGCCGATCTATTAAATGTATGGACAGATATTGGTTGCGGGTTTGCTGAAATAGGTACAATTACACCACAACCACAGCCGGCTAACCCGAACAAAATTTTAGATCGAAGTTTACAAGATCAAGCCCTATGGAATCAAATGGGTTTTCCTTCAGCCGGAGCAGACGAAGTTTATTATAATTTAAAAAAATTTAAAGGTACTTCTTCCTTACCCATCTTTGTAAATATCGGGAAAAATCGCAGCACCGAAAATGAAAAAGCAGCAGATGATTACGTGCTGCTGTTAGAAAAATTTTATGCTTTGGCCGATGCATTTGTGGTCAATATAAGTAGCCCCAATACTTCAGGATTACGGGAACTAGCAAAATCCAAAAACCTATTGGCATTTTTACAGCCTATAGAGCATGCCAGGAAGACTCTTGCCGAACAAAATCATGCTGAGAAACCGATTCTGTTGAAATTAAGTCCTGATTTAGAGCCCTCAGAAATTATGTCGATTATCGATACCTCGGTGCAGTGCAATTTGGATGGTTTTGTACTAACGAACACAACATTAAGCCGCACGACGCAGAAAACATTTCCTTCGACCGGTGGCATTTCTGGAAAACCATTACAAGACCTGTCAAAAAAATCCCTTCAGATCGTTTGCAACCACTTAGGTACAGAAAAATCAAAAAAATTGATCATTTCTGCCGGCGGAGTGATGACAGCTGAAGATGTTTTTGAAAGAATCGATATGGGTGCCGATTTGGTTGAGGTTTATACGGCCTTGATCTTTAAGGGACCCCATTTTTTCAGAGAGGTTGCGCAAAAATTTAATGGAAAATAAAAATGCTGACCCTTCAAAACCACCGCGCAAAGCCCACGTGAAAAAAAATTGGATCCCCGTGGTTGCGGGGATTTTAAAAAAAGATCAAATGATCTTGATCGGCCAGCGTCCAGAAAATCATACCTTAGCTGGCTTATGGGAATTTCCCGGTGGCAAAATTGAGCTTGGTGAAACTCCTGAAGAAGCTTTAGCGCGTGAACTTAATGAAGAATTAGATATCGAAGCTGTTGTCGGAGAATTAAAGTTAGCGTGTTCCCATTCGTACGGTGATGTTGGAATTTTAATATTATTTTATGAAATACTGTTTTGGAAGGGCGAACCCAAAACCAAGCATCACGTCAATCTTGAATGGATTTTGCCTGCTAATTTGGGCGACAAAAAAATTCCTGATGCAAATCGCAAAAATCTTTCGCGCATTTTTAAAGCCTTTAACCTAAATGGTAAAGGCGAATGATTTCTGTCCTGATCTATTCACGTAACAACGATTTCATGTCGAAAGTTATGGCTGATCAGCTAAGTCAATTGGGTTACGCCACCGAGCAAACCAGCGTTCTTAATTTGCCCCGACTTTTGCTGAACCGATTTCAAGTGCTGCACTTGATTGTCGACCACTTGCCGTTAACAACACGCGAAATGCTTTACCTGACGACTGCAAAGAAGCTGGGTAAATCGACTGTACTAAGTTTGCTGAATGCGGGCAAAAATGAATCCAGTTACTTAAAAAATCAAGTCATGAAATGGATTGATCCAGATGCATTAACTGTCAGCCAAACAAATTATTTAAAAATTTTTCGTTTTAAGCCCAGTTCTAAGATGATTATCCCCAGTCTTTTAGATTTTTCTAATGAAAAGATAAAAAAATCTGACGAAGCTATCGGCGGATTTTTATTTCCATTAATTAAATCTCTTGATGAAGGCTTAGGACTAAAATCAACAAAACCTGTTTACTTTGATGGTCGAAAATTAGTTAATAAAAATAATTCAAGTGCTCTTCGTAAGAAATGGACAAAGCTACTTTCTGAAAATAAAATTCCTGCTTATTATCATTTAATTCTTTCGGATGAAAAGCTGCAGGATATTTTAACTTCCGGACCGTTAGCCCTTATTGTTGCAAGTCATGAAATGTTACATACTGAATTTACAAACTGGCTGAAAATTTCATTACTAAATCACCATTTATTGGTTTTAAATCCATTTCAAGCAACAGGGTTTTCGAGTCACTGGACTTCAGGCCATAACTGCTTGGTCATTTCTTCGCATCACTGGCTGGATGAAATCAACGCGCAAATGGCAAACCCTATTTTTCAACATAGTTTTACAGTTTCCAACATAAGTAAATCCTCTATCGACACGGTTTTCAATGACCTATCCAGACTTTACACAAAAATAGTTTATCAAAAGACTTCCCTGTTAGATTCAGACTCCGCTAAAATACAGGCATGAGATCATCTCTTCCTGATAAACTTCGCATATGCTTAATCGGACAAAAGATTCCAATACTAAGCCGGTCGACCGACGCGGGATTGCTATGGCCCCTGGCTCGTGGCTTAACGGAACGGGGCCATGATGTAACTATTATCTCGGCCTCGACCCCGCTAAAAAAAGCTGAAATTTTTCGAGATGGCATTAAAGCGTACTATCTAAATGAAGGCCAACCGCAATATAAAACCGTTCGATTCGCCGATGCTGCTCATAGAAAATT
>JAYUWH010000150.1:0-9643 GCA_043753645.1 Bdellovibrionales bacterium | reverse complement strand
GGTCAGTCGCCGATGTTGGCTTAAAATACCGTCACTGATGTCGGATCGGTTCGTTTGGGTATCTCAAGCGGACGAGCCTAAGAGTTACTGGGGGTATGATTCGGGAAATTTTGTTTGTGGAAGTTCCTGGATTAAAATTAAAACATAAACTAAGTATGTAGCGCCTTTCTGTGGATCTTTTGCGGACGAGGGTTCAACTCCCTCCGCCTCCACCATATTGGACGGTCTGTCAATGCGAACAGATCATCCAACGGTTTTTTGTAATCATATCGCATAGTTTTGTTTGTTAGGGTGGAGTTGGATAACACCAACTTCGCCAATCTAACTTTCTCAAGTTCAAATCCACTTAAGTGCATGAAATCGTAAGCCTTACGGAACAGTTGGATGAGGCTTGCAGAGATCTTCATGGAATTAAGATCTGTGGTTTTAATTTGATCTAAATTCAGCTCATGCTCTTTCAATAAACGATTTGAAACAGAAACAGCGGCATCGAATTCTGATTCTGAAAGCAGCCCTTTGGTTTTCAGTTCTGAAAGTTGGCTAACCCGCGCCCTAAGTTCCTCACGAGCCTTTGCCGCTTTGATTTCAAGCTCACCCGTGAAAAGGCCCGCCTTGTCGGTGTGCCCCTGCAACAGCTGTATAAAAGCGTCGGTTGCTTTCGGTGTCCATTTTGAAAAAGGCTCGAAAGAATAGACCAGCTGTTGGAATAGATCGTCTTCGTTGACTCGCTTTTTGTATTCATCACATTTGTGGTTGGCGCAGCGATAATATGTGTACTTGCGACCGTTGCCTTTCAAAACGGTTTCTCCGGTGATTGAATGATTACAGACGCCGCATTTCAAGAAACCCATAAATGGCTTTACGACTGTGCCTTTTCTTTTTGATCTATATTGTTGTGACCGGATGCCGCGGATCTTTTGGCAGGAATCAAAGAGCTCCTTAGAAATGATAGGCTCATGGATCCCTTTGTGAAGAACATCTTTAATCCGCATCATTCCGTAATAAAATGGATTACACAGAATTGTTTCGATAAGTCTTTTGGTGCAGGTGCGATCCAAACCGCCAGGAGCTTCTTTGAGCTTCATCAAAAGATATTCTGTCAGCATCTGATAGGTGTAATTTCCTGTAGAATAGAATTCGAAAATATCTTGTACCAATTTTGATTCGAGTGGATCTACCTCAGTTTCTGCACGACCTCGTTCACGGATATTTTTGTATCCGAAGGGAGCTTGTCCATTCCAATAACCATTCTGAGTTCTTTGACTTAATCCCTTATGAATTTCAGATTTAAGATTGTCGATATAGTATTTAGCCATAACCGTCCCAAGGAAGAATCGGAATTTTTCCTGTGGCGGTGAATTGGCGTCGATGATTAAATTTTCACGAGTGAAATGAAACTTCACCTCCTGCTGGTAGAGCACTTCTTCAAGCTTTGATGCAGACTTGATGCCTCTTACAGCGCGATCAACCTTATCAAAGATGACGTGATGGATGTCATTGGTCTTTACGTATGCAATCATCTCATCGAATATTTTTCGGTGATCTTCTTTCGAGGCACTTTCTTGATGTTTCCAAGATTTTTTAATCACCAATTTATTTTGCTTGGCATATTTGTTGGCCATATCCATTTGAGCATCCAGCGAAAAGCCATCACGTTGATCTTCACTGGATACCCTTGCAAATACTACTGCACTGTTTTTGTCTGACATCGTTTGATCTCCTCATCCAACCTTTGTATCTGCTGGTTGATTACTGTAATTTCGATTTCTGTTATAAGCTCAAAAAACTGAAATAGGGAATTCACACGCATCGATTGTTCTGCAGATACATACTTAGTTTTCTTGGTGGATTTCACACACTCTTTGCACCGACTATCTATTCGATTTCCTTTTGAATAAAATTGTTCGATGGATAAATTCTCTAAGCACTTAGTGCAGATTTTTGTCGCGCATTGTTCCATATAGCTTTCGAATCAATGCTGAGTTTGGTTGTTAGAGCTAGACGACGCGCCGAAAAGCGGGGCGATCGGGGCGCCGAAGAGCCCATCAAGCATTGCTTTGGTCGAACTATCTGCATTTTTTATTGATTCGTGGATGTCGGGCTCAAGCACGTCAATCCAGTTATTGAAAACCCAACAACGACTGCGATTGCCATCAACGGTTCTTTTGGTATCTGTGCGACCCTCATCAACAGTCAGCCATCCGCCATCTCTCAGGTGTCGACCAAGCATATTTTCCGAGATATCAAATTTAACATTTCTATTTCTGGCATATTCCTTAATGACCAACATGGCTTTATCTTTTTGAAGCCAGAGCTCGCCTCTTTTGATTACACCTAATTTTTCACCCATAGGCTGATATAGTGCTGTGCCGCCTATCTGGCTCAAATTTCTGTATCCAAGGAACCGACCCAAAACTCTGAGCAAGGATTCTTGTTCGATTTTGATATGAGCTTTGTTTGTTTCGATGGCTCCGCGCAAGCACATCAGGAAATTCTCAACTGGATCAGAACCTGTCTGATGCTCAAGCTGAACCTTAACCAAAGATTTGAAGGCTGCGAATGCCTCTTGCTCAAGCTCCTGAGTTTTATCGGCGGATAAAATATTTTTTTCTGCACAGAAGCGCGTGAAGAATTTAATTCCTACAAATAGACTTGAAAGATTCGGAGCAATTCTATTGTGCAAAAGCTCATTTTGAAACAGCTCAAGCGAGCTTGCCATATCCTCTTTGATGACAGACTGGAATTTTTCGTAATTTGGAGCCAGCCATTTAATGTACTCACCCATGATTTGAGTAAAAGTTCCTTGAGAAGCTACCTTCTGAAGGACTGTCAGAATCTCTTTATTGATCGACTTTGCTTCAGAATACGTAAGGATCATTCTTGCTCTTATAGATTGTCGAAGATTCATATCTTCACCCGTAAAAACGATCATGCCTCTGGGTGTAAAAGAAGTTCTTAGACTTATGTCTTTTGTCAGCCGACCTCTTCCACTGCGATTACCAATGCTTCGAAAAATTCGTTCACCATTAAATGAAGTGATTTCACCAACTACATAGTCATCAATAACGAGAACAACGTCCTTGTGCAAAAAAGTCTTTCGTTCAATTGAGTTTGGAGTTGATCCAAAGTTTTCCGGTAAATTGGAAACTGAAAATTCAGATCCAAAGAAATTTAGGAATAGTGAGGCCATGGTACTTTTCATTGATCCCGTCTTGCCAATTATTCCAACAGCGAAGTCAGTTGGGGCCATTGAATACAAGGCAGCTCTGAAAGCAGCCGCCAGAAGTGGATATGTAACTTGTGGTTCGGTAACACTCAGGAGATCCAACAGAATTGGTCCGAATAATTCAAAGTCACTCTGTTGGTTGACCAAAGTTAGGGTGTACCCAGACGGTCCACCATAGTCTTCGTGAGTCTTTAGGTCTTTATCAATACCGGAAGCCCCGATAGCCCCTGTGTTTGAAAGAAAAACCATTTCATCTTTGTATCGAATCCATCCGGTATGGATTTTAATATCTTGGCAAATGTCGGTGTCGCCCATCAGGCGAACCGCTTTTCTAAGATGATCTTTTTGCTTTAAATTTTGAAGTATTAGTCGAGCATCTGTTTTTTCTAGATAACTGCCATTTTCCAACTGCTCAGGAGTCACCTTTATGATATCTGGATAGATTTTTGGATGGAGTATTTTTAAAACATAAATATTAGACGGCGGATCGCCGCTACCGTCATCAATTTTAAGCTGCTCCTTTAAAGCAATATGAAAATTCCCCAGCTTTTGAGGCGCGCCATCTTTTTTGTAGTAAGTATAACCATCATGGAAATAGTAAGGGCCAGAGTCGACGTGGCGTTTCTTGGCGCTTTCAAAAATTGACTGGAGCTCGACCTCATCCAAAGTGGGATTGCACCTGGTAGAGTTGAGTGTTTGCAGCAATGCCCATGCATCTTCTTCGGCGTCGCTTTTCCCCAGTAATTCCAGTGCGAACTTGAACATGGAGTTGTTCCGATTTCCCTCGGGGATAGAATCTGAATCGGTATTTTCTGCAGCTGTTTTAGTGACTGCCGCAGAGCTACTTTGAATTGCCCTTAGGATGTTTTCTGTAATTTCTGCGAAAATAAAATTCTTTGATTCTTCAGAATCCTCAAACTGATAAATATTTTTTGAGTGGTGTCGACTGCCTGGGATCACCAGATTTTTATTTGTAAAAAACTCTACTCCTTTATATTTAGCCGAACTAGAGGGAATTTTTTGTTTCACAAAGGATGCTGGCAATTTGAAGTAAAGATGAAATCCACCGCCTCCCGTAAGAACTTTCGTTGTTTTTGGCAGTTGACCGAAATCAGCAATAAATCTGTCGTACGACTCAAGACCACCGTTCTTTTTGTCGACATCAATCACGAAAAGTCCGCTTCCATCTTCTATCCAAACTGCTAAGTTTCGAAATTCGTCATCTAGTAGGAGCAATTTTAATCTTGCAATATTCGTGATCTTTGTTTCATCCGGATTTGGAAATACAAGGTGCTTGCCAGGGCTTCGGCATTTAGCTTTTTTGTAGCAGGAGCACACCCCGTCAGGCTTTACTCCGTGATAAAGAACAAGAGGGATTCCATTAAGTAGATATGGCTCTGCCATACGAACTAAATTTTCATTATAGTCGTTCATAGGTTTCCTTTAAACAAAGAAACACCAACAGTGATGTGTCGGCATTTCTGGTGAAGTGAAATTAAAAATTGCTTGTATAGCGTAAGTGAAGAACGTATAAGAGAAGTAACTAGCGACTTCTATACATTCACAAATTAATAATTAAGTCGATTACCTCCAGTCAGAAAAAAAAGAACCATTTGATATGATATATCAGCCGTTAAGATTTGACAATCATTTTCAAGTTTAGCTTTTTTCTTGTTCTTGAATTTTTTTATTTTTACTTTTGATATGCTCCTCGTAGAGATTAAAACCAGTATCGGTAAGATCGCCATCTGCTCGATATCTGAGGTCGTTCATATCTTCTTCATGGTACTGAAAATCGATTCCAAAAAAATCAAGGAACTTGGCGTATCCAATAACTCGATCATCAAGGTCATCTTCTTCACATTCGTGAAAAATTACCGCCATATTAAGTTCTATATCAATCCAGCAGCATCCAACAAGATGGCCATTTGAATCTAGAATGTTCTTCGTTCGAAACGACGAATCTTCTTGGTCTTCGATTAAATTGTGAAAGGGAAATTCATTGGCGAGCATTGTGTCTCCTTTGTCTGCATAAGCGCAGATTAATTATTGTTTTGGGTCACGGGAATATCCGTTGCTATAAATCAGGTTCTGACAAATTTTCTTTCTAAGATTGGTTTAGTCGAAAACTTATTTTTTCTACGATTACCACTCCTCAAATAGGCGAGGTTCGCCGTTTGCAAATGTGTTTAACCGAATCTGAAATATTTCTTCTCTTGCTACCGCTTGAATTTCAGAGACTCTGAAATTGAGATATTTTAATGTCTGGTGATATTCTTCAAGTTGGCCAGCATACGACTTGGTGTGATAACCGATTGCACTGCGAGTTTTGTGGTCCACAGCGCAAACAGCCACCAGCTCTCCGCCGCTCCAACAGTCGGTCGATAGGTTGTCCATATCCAAATATCGATCTGCATAGTGAT
The DNA here is from genome assembly GCA_043753645.1 of Bdellovibrionales bacterium. Lineage (GTDB taxonomy): Bacteria > Bdellovibrionota > Bdellovibrionia > Bdellovibrionales > Bdellovibrionaceae > Pseudobdellovibrio. The sequence goes on along the minus strand of JAYUWH010000150.1, from coordinate 3,994 downwards.
TTACTCTGAGATTCATATCTCCTCCCTTTCTTACGGTCTTAAACCACAAAAAAAGGAAGGCAGGAAGTTACCGAATTCAGTTTTTTATATTCGGCACTGCGAATGGAAATAAACTCCAGGGCGCATTCGAAGATAATTTGTCAAATGCCTTGATTGCCTCATCAATACGGGCGCCTCTAACATAGCCTCGAAGTGAATTTGGAAGGTTTCGGTTGAGTTCTTTGATGAACGTTGTCTTTCCCGGAGCTGACGCCTTATTCGCAAATGCTTCGGAGTAAATATAATTTATCAGCAAGCTTAGGGTAGCTTTACCTTTTGCCATCCCGCCGGTAATCTTTTTGGCATTTGCTGAAAGTTCTTTAGCTTTTTGATTGAAGAAATAAAGTCTAAAATTTTCGGGCATTGAAGGCGAAAGAAAAATCAGTTCATACTGATCTACAGTTTTTTCCTCTAAAGCGTCCATATATCGTAATACCTGGGAGGGTTTTAGTTTATCCTTCTGATTTTTATTTATAATTGGATTTATTCCAAAGCCGATTATAAAGTTCTCAAGAATCCTATTTGCTGGATTCAGCGAGCATACCAAGACATTTTTAATTTTTTGATTTTTAATTTCAAGCTGTATGTTTTCAACAGAAGTCTTACGGTTTTGTTTTGCAAAATTTCTGGTGGCTACCAGCCCGAATTCGTTTTTAATCTTTCCGGCCAGCAAATCAGGATCATCTTTAAGCTCGTTGTAACGCTTTATGTAGTTCGGATTGTGGCGAATGTACTGCCAAAGGATCTGTGTATTTGACAGTCGAAAAAAGTAATCATTATCGTTGAAAGAAAATGTAATTCGATTCAACTTAGCAATATTTTCTTCTTGCACAAGTGTCTTCGCGAATTTTATCAAGTCGATATGATCCGATCTAAGATCGTAATCAAGGTGTTTCGAAATTTTTGGAATTGTCTTTTTCATATAAATGATTTATACTGGAATGTGGCCCCTTGTTCAAGAACGGAGGTTCACTATGTCTACGGATCGAGTCCTAAGAGTCGTTACTTATTCTCGTGTTTCGACAGAAACGCAAGATCTAGCGTCGCAGCGAGCGGAGCTTGCGGATTATGTAAGGAATAAAAATTGGATTTTGGTCGATGAAATTGAGGATCATGGTTTCAGCGGGTCATCGAAAGATCGACCGGGACTGAAAAAAATAGATGAGTTGGTTTTTAAAGGTAAAGTTGATGCAGTGGTGATTTGCCGATTGGATAGAATGTTTCGATCTGTGCTCGATATGGTGCAAACAGCTCACCACTATTTTGACGAATGTGGAGTTGCGATAATTTCTTTACGCGAACAAATCGATCTCAGCTCGAGCGTGGGAAAATTACAGTTTCATATCCTTTCGGCGCTAAGCGAATTTGAAAGATCGCTAATTTCGGATCGGACCCGAGCCTCGTTAAATTATTTAAAATCTCAAGGTGTGCAGTTGGGTAGGCCACGACTTCATGATAACAAAAAAATAGTTGAGCTTCGCAACACTGGGATGAGCTATCGCAAGATATGCAAGGAGCTTAGAGCTCCGATGGGAACTGTTTCGCGTGTTATAGCCGACGCCCGCTTAACCGGAGAAATAAAAGAACGCAGTCAAAGCGAGGAAGGTTGATCAAGGTCACTTTTTATCTTCTAAGTGGCGCACGCGAAAAGGACGTATAGCGGGCTGACTTATTGGACAAATTATTACACTTATCAGAATAACGGATGATATTTCAGGATATGATTAATCTCATCCAATTCTTCTGAGAAATTGGAAAGATGCAGGGAAAGAAAAGCTTTGGTCAAAATATAGAAGAGTTGATGACGCAGAAACGCTACACAGTCTCAACACTCGCCAAAGAGCTAAAGGTCCCAGCGAAAACAGTCCATGAGTGGATTGGCAAAAATGGAAGAATGCCCAGAAATCCTGACGTTATACGCAAGCTATCGGAAATATTGGGAGTGTCGCTGCACTTTCTAATGTTTGGTGACGAGGATCCAAGAAATCCATTGAATCAGTTTTTAGAAAAGACTGAAATCCATACTGGTCTCTACGAAATCACAATCAAAAAAGTTAATCCGAAAAATATCTGATTCAGCAAAACTTCTCATCAGAGCCTGATGACTTATCGGATCTAGGCTTGAATCCAATATGCAATCATCCGACAAAACTGTTGGAGAATTGCGATGAGCTCACTGCCCCACCAAATTAATTTGAACTGGCTGCACTTATCTTCGCTGGAGGACATGGACGCCAATAGGAAGCTTCTTTCCTCACGCGGTGGCGTATATTTGTGGATATGCCCGTTGAAGACTAGGCGAGTGCTCTACATTGGAACTGCAAAAAATTTTCAGAAGAGATTTTTCGATCATTTATCTAACCAGATAAAAGGCGGCTATACAGAATTCTTCTACACTGGGCATGATGATTTGTTAAAATACTTCGCAGATGAAATCTACGCCGAAGGACGAGATTTGGATTATTTTAAATCAATGAAAAATTTCGAAGCCAAATTTACTTTTCCTGTTGGCTGTTTTGATGAAGAGTTTAGTTTTAGACGAATCGTTTCAAGCAAAGAAAAAATGTTAGCCAGAACGGACTTTATTAACAGTCTCGAATTTGCAGTGGCGCCCATTGATTTTTCAATTGAGGGGTTCTCGGCTGAGCAAGTCAGTGAACAAGTTGAGACGATTTTGCAGAAGCAGATTTCACAAAGTTATGTGGATATTCTCAAACAAAAATATGGAAAGAACATTAGCCATCTTGGCGTCCGTGGAACTAAGAAAAATGCATCACTAATTGGATCTGTTCTTGGTAGCGTGAAATTAAAATGTGATATCATTCACTCGGGCGATATTGATAAATTGCCACAGGAAGTTTTGGCAGTAAATTCAAGTGCCGCCAAAGCGGCTTGATTGTTTGGGATAGGTCTCGTTTTGTAGATCACTTTCTTTTTAGATGTTTCCACTGTGTTGCTTCAGAAAATGAAGGCTAATGGTGTGAGCACTCTGGTGGCCGCCCGTAGGTAAAATGTCTTGTTGCGATTTCTTGAGATCAAATATTCCCCATGACAGGCGGCGGGCTGACGTCCGATCGATTGCTGGCGGACGTAATGGGAACTTGATATTTTCTATGCGCACAAAGTGAAGTAAGGTTAAGCTGCCTGTTTCCTTTTATTTGTAATTAGATCTTGCCAGTATTCGATAATCATAATCATAGCGAAAGTATCAAGCTCACAGTATTTAAGAAGAGCGGCCACAATTCTGTCAGATTCAATTTTTGTCATCTCAGAAAACTGCATTTTGGCGTAAGCTGTCATCGCAGCGCCACCATCAGCCAAAGTGTTTGAGCCAATTAAAGACTCGATCTGATCAAATTCAAAATCCTCAAAAATTGGTGGTAAACATTTGTATGGATCCTGAACCTTTCCGTCTGCGCCAATGCTGATCCACGAGTGGTTTTTGTAATTTAGGCTAGCGATACCATTTGAAGATCCATATATCGGTTCTGAGTATTTCTTTTGAAGATACTTTGAGTCATACAAAATAGCGGGCAAAACTTTTTTGATCGAATTGGATCCTTTGGTTTTTGGATGATAGTAGAATTTTTTAACTAACTCGCATAGGTCCACCATATTGCGAGAGCCAACCCATTTTTCATCCGGTCCACTGGTGATTGATTCTATAAATTGGATTAGCTCCGCGGCATCAGCAAGCTCAGACTCAGAATCCAAAATCTTTTTTCGAATTTGACATAGAACCGTGTTTTCGTGCGCAGCAAATCTTAGGATGGTTCCCTCATCTTCAGATAACGCTATTTTTAGAGCTCGAAGAAAATCAAAGTTAGGAAATTTACCTTTGTCCTGATTAATATATTGGTTCTTATGGGTGACGACGCCATCTTTGGTCAAAGTATGGTGGGAAAACTGAAATGCCATTTGTTCATAGGGTCGGCGACCTTTATTAAATGGCAGA
>JAYUWH010000149.1:0-9660 GCA_043753645.1 Bdellovibrionales bacterium | reverse complement strand
TCTAATAACATTCGTCACTTGTCAGTCGTAAATCGACGGGAGGAAGTGGTTGGGATTATTTCGGATCGTGACTTTCAGCGCGCTAAGAATTCCGAATCACCCGAAGTGTTTGACTTCGGTTATGCCACGACTGTACGGGATTTTATGAATTCGCCAGTACAATCCGTTCCCTTTGAAACAGAACTTCGTGTCGTCATCGGCAAAATGATCGATGAGAAAATTTCAGCGCTGCTTATCACCGCTGAGGACAATGTGATAGGAATCATTAGTCATCACGACCTGCTCAAAGTTCTAGAGCTTCAATTAGAATCGATTTCAAAAAAAACTATTGAGAAGATCTCAATATGGGTAGCTTCAACGCCAATCGGTGAAATTTTCAGAAGCATAGCTGGAGTAGGTATTTAATGAAAACAAGATTTATATTTATTCTTATCGGTGCGACGCTGCTGGCCTGTCAAGCCAAGCAAACCCAAACTAATTTCAAACCTGGCGGTCTTGAACACGGATTTGTGCCACCCCCCGTGCTGAATGAATCCATGCAAAATTTAAAAAGAGATTTGATTGTACTTCAGCCCTATATTTTCGATAGAAGTAAATTTAATAATAAAAAGAATCAAGCATTTTTAAGTAAGTCGATACATGATCTAAATATCAATTCACAAAATGTAAAACATGACCCTATCCTTCGATCTAAAGATCCGACGGCGCGCTTCGTAGCGGCTCAGTTTGCAGGGGAAATTCGGGAAATTGATGAAAATTTTCAAGCCGGTTGGCAGGATTATTCACGTTCACAATTAATCAAAGTTACTAGCTTTTGTTTGGAATGCCATACTCGCATCAAAGATGGGGTTGAAGTCAGTTTAAATAAATCTGTTGAGCCCTACGTAAATACGCTTACAGTTAAGGATCAAATTGAATTTATGATCGCGTTTCGACAGTTTGAGTTAGCTTATAAAATTGCACTAAAGGAAATGAAAATTTCCGTTGAGTCGCAAAGTAATTTAGATGATGTAAGTCATTTAGGGCTGATGATTGCCGTTCGTTACATGCAAGACAAAGAAAAAGCCCAAGCGCTTTTAACGGCGCTGAATTTAAATCCTAAAACACCAATATTTTTAAAGGCCCAAGCTTTGGGATGGAAAAAATCTTTAGACCAGTGGAACTCGGGTGCTTCCCTTTCAAATTTGCCGGAAATTCGAATTTTGCTAAAAAATCGCTCTAGTGAAATAGAAGAAATGCGGGCCATACCAGCTTTGCTAAGATTATTAACGGGTGATTTAACCGATGATCAACTCGGCGAGACCTTGCTTCTAACAGGACAAAGTTACGAAGCTTTGGGTTCAGTTTCTGGGTTAGCCCTTAATGAAAATTACTATGAATCCTGCATTCGGCGCGTGCCCAATTCAAAATGGTCAAAGCAATGTTTTACTAACTATTCAAACTCTGTAACTGCTAGCTTCACTGGCAGTGCCGGAACGAAGTTTCCGCGCGATATAAAAATTAAATTACACCAGCTAAAACAAATTGCTGAATAGTTCAATGACAAGGTTATTTTTAAAACCAAAGGTTGGTGCAAAATGAAGATGATACTCATGTTATTAATAGCAACTGTAAGTATAGCGAGCTTAGCTGGGGCGCACCCACACGTGAAATTAGAGTCACTTTTAGGCGAGGGATTTGGTTCAGAAGGGGTTTCTATCCAGGTTTTCAGTGGCGGATGTACGAAAAATAAATCGTTTCAGGTTGTCACAAGGGTCACAGATGATATCAAAAGAATTTATTTCTATCGTGTACTGCCAGACAATTGCCGTGCTCTTTACAGATATAGAACACTCATTTACTTTAGTTATGATCAACTGCAAATTGTAAGCGGTGAGCGATTTCAAATTATGAATCCACACACAGCAATTATAAAAAACTGACTTACATTATTTATTTGGCAGGGTTATTTCGAAGCAGGTTCCTTGGTCAACAGTGCTTTGTACTGCGATCGCCCCGCCCCACGAAGCAATTAATTTGAATGTTGTGGCAAGTCCTAATCCAGTGCCCTGGCCAATATCTTTAGTCGTAAAAAACGGCTTAAAAATTTGTGTAAGATGTAATTCGGGAATTCCACAACCTGTATCCGAAACCTTTATTTTAACTAAGTTATTTTCTTCCGTGGCAGAGATTTCGATTTTGTGTTTGCCGGTCAAAATGGTTTTTCTTTTTTCATCAATGGCGTGAACAGCATTGACTAATAAATTCAGAAAAACCTGACTAAGTGGGCCAGATTCTGCCTTAACAGTTGTCGAAGACCCAATCGAACAATTAAATGCAATTTCTTTTAATTCAAGTTCATGACTTAACAGAGTCTTCATGTCTTCAACGACTGAATTTAAATCTATAGCGTGCGCATTTTCGGATTTTTGGCCCCGCGCTAATTGCAAAAGTGAATTGACCAATTTTGCAATGCGATCAATTTGCGTGATTATAGTGTTCATGTCATGTTGTACTGCGGGCAATGACATCGCTTTTTTAGCTGCTAATTCAGCTCGGCTTCTGATTATTCCAAGCGGAGTTCCGATTTCATGGGCTAAGCTGGAGGCCAACAGCCCCAGTGAAGCCAAGCGATCTTGCTGAAGAATTTGGGCTTTGCTTTCGCGCAGTTCGTCCATATCCAGTTCATGTTTTATAGAATAGCGGACGGATCTTTCTAAAAGTTGCGCGGTTAAGCCATTTTTTACAAGATAATCCGAAGCACCGATTTGCATGGCTTGTAAATCAAGATCGAAATCGCCTTGACCAGTTAAAAAAATCGAGGGTACACGCAGCCCTAAACTTTGCGCTTCTTGCAAAAGTTCCAAACCCGTTTTAGCTCCCAATCGAAAATCCAAAAGACAAATGTCGAACTTTGAATCTTGTAAGGCCTTTAAGCCATCTTCGTAATTGGATTTCCACGTAATGGCGTATTTGCTATCACGAATCTCTTGAAAAAGATCTCGCAGATTTACAAAATCATCTTCGTCGTCATCAATTAGCAAAATATTAAATTTATTTAGCACTACTTCCGGCTTTCATATTTGTTTAACTGGTTCGCCATTTTGATCTTCTGGTTCTGGAGTGTCGCCGGAAACCATTCCGAATATCCGTTCTTTTCGATACAAAGTTCTGCGGCTAATTCCTAATACTTTAGAGGCTTCGTCCTTGCTATCATTCACTTCGCTTAGAATCATCTTTATGTAGCGCTCTTCCAATTTACTCAAGGTTGGACGATCCGCGTGAAGTTGTTCAATGCTGCTTTTCGCTTCTTCTAAAGCTCCATCAAGCACCGCCGTTTTTTCTATGCGCTCGCCACGGGTCAAAACCATAGCACGCTCAATCACATTTTCTAATTCGCGAACATTGCCGGGCCAGGGATGGACCATTAGAATTGACATGGCTTCAGGTGCAATTTCTTTTGTTGCGGTACCATTTTGCGCACTAAATTTTGTAATAAAACTTTCGACAAGCAGTGGCAAATCCTCAATGCGCTCACGCAGCGGCGGAATACGAATCGGTACAACATTTAGACGGTAGAATAAATCCTCGCGAAATTTTCCATCCTTAACCATTATTTTTAAATCGCGATGAGTCGCTGCAACAATACGGACGTCTATATTTTTCAGTTGAGTTCCGCCAACGGGTCGAATCTGGCGATCCTGCAATACGCGTAACAATTTGGCTTGTAAGCCAAGACTTAAATCACCAATTTCATCAAGGAACAAAGTTCCTTTGTCAGCTTCTTCGAATAATCCTTTTTTGTCGACGATGGCTCCTGTAAATGAACCTTTCAGGTGTCCGAACAATTCACTTTCAAGAAGATTTTCAGGGATGGCTGTACAATTTAAGGGAATGAACGGTTTCAATTTTCTGCTGCCGGAATTGTGTAAGGCGCGCGCGACAAGTTCCTTACCGGTGCCACTTTCACCGGTGACAAGGACATTAGCAGTAGAATTAGATACTATTTTAATTAATTCAAAAACGGAAACCATCGAATTGCTTTTTCCAATGATCGATTCAAGATTAAATGATTTATTTAGTTCGCGTTTTAAAACTTTGTTTTCTTGCTTTAATTTCACATTTTCAAAGGCGCGCTTCACCAGCAGCACAAGCTCATCATTTTTGAATGGCTTTATTATGTAATGAAATGCGCCCAGTTTCATCGCCTGGATTGCCGTTTCAATCGAACCAAAAGCCGTCATCATGATGGAAACGATTTCTGGATAATCAGATTGGATTTTTTTTAAAAACATCAAGCCATCGATGTCTTTCATTTTGTTATCAGTGATTAAGATATTTGGAATTTCTTTTTTGAAACGAACCAATGCTTCAGCGGCTGAACCGAACTGCCAAACTTCGTAACCTTCATCAGTTAGTAATTCTTTGACGACACGACCCATTTCAAGATCATCATCAATAACTGCGATTTTGTGTTTGATTGACATGCGTGAATCCTTCTAAGTAGCGAATCCAATGTTTTACTTATCAACTGATATGCCATAAACCGTATGGAACTTAGGCCAATCGAGACGATCAAGCACGACAATATGACACAATCACTACATACGGTAGGACAATATGGCTTAATACTTAGGGCGCCTGTCTATTGTGTTCGATCCTGCAATGGTCGCATGTTTGTAACAGTGATCGTTAACAAGTTTATCTTTAAGGAGACTCTGCAATGAAAACAGTACCCACCGTTCAAAAGTTTATGTCGTATGTTCCGAAATCAATTCGGTCCGATCAAACTATAGCTCAGGCGGGCGAGATCATGCGAAAGCTTCATTTACGCCACTTGCCTGTGCTTAAAGATGGAAATCTTGTCGGAATTCTTACTGATCGCGATATTAATTTAGTGAGTAGTTTTAAAGACGTTGATCCAACAAAAATGATTGTTGAGCAAGCCTTCACGGCAGATCCTTATTTCACAAAGCCCACAGCTCCGCTGGACGAAGTTGTGGCGCACATGGCAGAGCACAAATACGGATGCGCCCTTGTTGTGGATAACGGAAAGCTAGTTGGAATTTTTACTGAAATCGATGCCTTAAAAGCGCTATCGGAATTATTAGAAACGCGTTTAAAAAATTAATAATCTATAACAATGTTTTTCAAAAAAATCAAAGGAGTATAAAAAATAATTTTGACAATCATCGCAGCAATAAATTTTGCCCTATTATAAAGCCCGATGAGTATACGGCGACTCCAAATGATTCCTTCAAAAAAACTTCTATTTAAATTTATCCGTTCCGTCGTCAAAAATATTAAGATTAGTGTATGGGAGCAATCAACCGTGATCTTATTAAAATTAATTACGTAAGACGGTTGGTGCCGGTTTTGGGTTGGCCAACTAATTTCAAGTCTATTCAATCACTTTTTTACAGCTTTTGTTTCTTTATAAGTTCGTCGTAAGTCTCGGACGGTGCCTCGGCGGCACGGCAGCAACATTAAAAGGAAAATTTTGTGCGGCAAGCACAGCTTGATCTAGTCATTCAACCGCTGGAGTTGCCCCCGTTTAGAAAGGACACATTTACAAAGTGCGTAGAGCCAGGTTGGAGTGTGTTAGGAATGAGTAAATTGAAAGTCTTAGATGAATGCAAAAATGGCTTAACAGCAGCCGAAGCAGCAAGAAAATACCAGATCCCAATGCAAAATGTTGTCAAGTGGAAGTCACAAGTTAGAAAAAAAAAGATCCAGAAGTTGAAAAATCAAATCCCGCTAGCACGTACGATGAAGCATTAGTTGAAATCAAGCTTTTGTAATATGAAATTAAGAAATTGAGTAAGTCTTTATCAAATATGACGGTTGATCGTGATATTTTGAAAGATGCCGCAGACTTCGCCACTCAAAAAAAGTGGATATAGATCGGCATTTAATAAAAGCAGAAAAATATAAAATAAAAAAGATTTGTAAAGTGCTGGGAGTTGCAAGATCCAATCAATATGCGAAAAAAACAAATCGAAAAAGGCGGTAGGATCGCGTTGCGGATCCAGATGTGCTAAATTCAATTCTATCATTCACGAAAGAACGCAGGACGTATGGTTACTTAAGAATAACGGCATCGGTCAATCGCGCGCGCCGTAAGTGCAGTGAGAAAGTATGGAACAAGAAAAGAATTTTAAAAATTATGCAGATAAATAATTTAATTTTACCAAAATTTATATCTAAACTAAAGCGTTTGCATTTAGGTACGGTGATGACGATGCAATCTAATTTAAGATGGTGTAGTAATATTTTAGAAATACGCTGTTAGAAAGGCGATATAATAAAATTAATGGATGAAGCCGTGACATTACGCTTCGGAGAGTATGTAGAAAAGCTTCCACAAAAAATCCAGTGGTTATCAGATCAAGGTCCGCAGTATAAAGCTATCCAAACTGTGACGTACGGAAATGAATGGGGCTTCGAAGTAATTACGACACCTGCCTACAGCTCGGAATCGAACGGGATTGCTTAAGCGTTCGTAAAATTATTTTAGCGTGATTGCGTTTACGTAAACGATTTATGGACTGGTGATGCGGTGATTAGGCAGTTAAAAAGCTGGTTCCATGATTATAATTTACATCATCCGCATTCGGCCTTGAAAATGTTATCACCTTTAAAGTACAGAGAAAGTCAGATGAGTTCTTTAAACAAAGTGTCCGTTTAAATAGGGACAATTCCTTTAGATGAAAGCAAAAGTGTTGGTAAAGCTGCCTATCAAATAAACGACCTTCGAATCGCAGAGAACAGTTCTACTATTTTGCAATGGAGAATTTGACTTTCAGATTATTTTGTTGGTTTTTTTTGAATGCTAATCGGTGGAGAATTCTGCGGAACTTCGCGGTCTGACGTCGTTGCCTGAAATTGCAACTGAAGCAGCTTTCGATTGTAATCAGCTGTTAATTTTTCAACGGCTTGATTCAGTTCTTTATCAGGCATTTTGCTAGCTTTTGCGTTTAATTTCCGAGCTTCCTCTGTATGCCATTTTAGTATCGCTTCAAATTTTAAATTGTAATCTTGAAAGGGCTTCATTGAATCACTAACTTGTTCTGCTGCTGATTTTGTCAAAGTTGATTTCAGATTGGCCTGAGTCTGTTGTTCATTTGCTTTTGATATTTGGCCGCCCATTATATCAATAACGACTTTCTGAGGCCTCTCTTTTTTTTGATCGTCGTAGTAGCTGATTGTAAGCTTTGGAATAAAGGCCAGTGTGCTTTCCTGCATATTCTTAATGGGAATAAAGACATCGATGCCGACATTCCATCTTTGGACAAGTTCATCCTTGTTTTCAATAGTCACCGGTTTTGAAAAACTTAATTGGCCAAAAGTTACGGTGTATTCTTTTTCGCCTTTAAAAAAGAAGATAACGACAGGTGTTTGATCTGTGATACCCTTTTTTTCTGAGTTCCAACTCTGGGGTATATCGACCACTGCCTTCAATACCCAAAGCACATGGTGACCTGTCACGTAATAAAAATCGCCACGCTCTAAATACTCTTTATCCAAATTAGCAAAATATTGATCCGGCCCACAAGTATGCTTAAATCTGTGTTTGGTAAAATCAAGGCTGATATAATCTAGCCCATTTTGACTTTGAAAAACTTGTGCATCTTTATTGTAATTCCGCACGGAAGGAATAGGGGTCATAGCAACTCCAAAAAGAAAAATAAAAATGAAGAACAATATTTTTGAAACTGGTAACATGTTGGTACAATGTTTAGCTATTTTTTACTTATTGTCTAGCTGCTACATTGTAAATTTATTTATCGATTTGAGTTCTACGTAAGGCAGTACTTAAAGAAAATGCTTGAAATGCCGACACATTAGTTTGGAGAATCACAGAGTTCTATTCAAAAGAGATCATAAAAAGAGCTTTTTAGCCAAAGCGACTTTGAAAATCTGATAAGCCGAACGAAATTAAATCAGTAGTTCCAAAATTTTCTTTATACTTAAAAATCCCAACTAAAAACTGTAGTGTTGGCGCAATGAATTGAATGATGCCCGTGACACTATAAGGAACCCGCTAGGCTGCATAGGCAAAAATCAAAAGTGGAAGTCCGGTAACAATGCCACCTAAAACTAAATACGACGAAATCAATAATGGTCGCGGATGATCGACAGTCGCGCTTTGATAATAGGAGGCTAGCAGTAACGCGGGAAAAAAACCTATCAGACCTTCTAGCAGTGATGATGTGCGAGCAGGAATCGATAATAACTTCTTGGTAATTCCGTAGGTGCAGAAAGTAAAAGCCAGAGCAATAGAAATCCACGGAAACTCTGGCGATAAGAATATTTTCGAGACCACGGCAAAAAAAAGCAAAAAGCAATGCTAATTTTAAAGCCCATGGAAATCTTTCGTTAAAAAGCAAAACCCCAACGGCAACGTTAAAAATCGGATTAATAAAATAAGCAAGACTGCCTTCTAAAATATGACCAGTATTCACGGCATAAATGTATATGCCCCAATTCAGCGTTATTAATATCGAAGCGATAACAAGCAAAAGCCAATCTTTACTTTTTTGCTTTAGCAAATGGTGCAAACTTAAACCGGATGATAAAATATAAATGAGAAAATAAAACACAAAGGACCAAATCATTCGGTGTGCAAGCACTTCGAGTGCCGGTAACGAACTTAATAATTTCCAGTACAATGGAAAGAAGCCCCACATAGAATTGGAAGCGACTGCTCAAAGGATGCCACGGCGATCAAATTTTTCTTTTTCTTGTGTTTGGATCACGATTCAAATGATAGTCGACGTAATACCAAATTCAACATACTTTTCTGCAATAAGCTTCTGATCTTCACCCCAATCTTTACCATCGATACGCTGTACCAATGGTAAAGATCTGGAGCAATGTTCTCACACGCAATAAACTTAAGATATTTATTAATGTCTTTCTGGTTCAATTGCTGTAGTGTTTTTCCATTACTGTTCCGACGGAAAATTTCAACTTGTCGAGGAATCAGCGACAATATTTAAATTCGCTTTATTTAGTCCGGTACTCGTTCGGCTAAAACTATCAAGCTTGGATGTTTCGCTGGCAATTTTCTTGGCCGTAATTTAAGATTTACTGACCTCAACACTGCTGGGGCATGGTGCGGTTGCGAAGCTGATGCGTGGAGTGAATGCTTTGTTTAACTAAGACTAATCGCACTAAGGATTGCAATTAACGGTCCTTTTCGCTGCTATTCAAATCGCCTATTTCATAAGTGAAGAATATCGTAAATTTGAGTTTGCTTCTGATAGCAAAAAATGCTTACAAGTATGAAATATTTCAACAGAGTGTTCTAAACTGAGATTTAGTCAATTTGTGCTATTACCAAGCGATTCAGTCACATCTAATTACCAAGGGCGAATTCTGCAGTTAGCAGGCAATTCAAGCGTTTATGGTGTTGTGGGCACTAAAATAAGTACTTTAGCGATTGCGCCAAAAGACCGAATTATATAGGAGCGTCTGAACATTGGGGGAATTAAATGAAAATGAAATCGACAAGCCGTTTGGTTTTACTTTGTATTGGAATTTCGTTTACTTTTCTCAGTTTCCAAAATTGTGCGAAAGTGAAATTTAAACCGTCAGGCGAAGCGGAATTCAAATCGCTAGACGTACCTTGTGCTACACTTTCTTTAAACAACTTGGTTCTTAGCTCCAATGATCCAG
>JAYUWH010000148.1:0-28850 GCA_043753645.1 Bdellovibrionales bacterium | reverse complement strand
TCCGTCGAATGGTACGGCGGCGCCAAATCGCCTGTGTTAAAACAGCCCGGGGCCATCGTCGTTTTACCGAGGCCAGTCTTAAAAAGTGGATTGATTCGAGAAAAGAATGATTTTTGGTTTACATAAAGCGGTAGTCTTCCGATAATGAAGCTTTAGCTGCAAAAAAGGAACGTCATGAAATCACTTCAAAAGTTAAGGTCGCGCGTGCGCTCCATTAAGGGTTTCAGCTTGATTGAGGTCCTAATTGCATTGGGTCTTATCTCAATTATCGGCACGGGGATAGCCGGCGTAATAACAAATGCAAATAAGCAACAAAAAGGTATTCAAGCAAAAGATCAGCAGCGGGAAGTCACCGCAGAACTTCGCTCCTTGCTTTCAGACAGTACGGCTTGTTTGAATTCTTTCGGCGGTGGTGACCCGTCCGGTACTACAGGCTTTTCAATGACGGTAATTAAAGATAAAAACAACACTGTGCGCTACGACACCAACTCCGCAAATCCACTTCTTTCCAGAGATAGATCCGGGTTGCTGCAGTTCGTAAATTTTAATGTCGCAGATTGGGATGCGCCAACCGGTAATGTCATTTTGCGAGTAAAGTTATCACGAGTTGGCGACACCGGAACCTCGCGTGAACTTATGCCTGATCTCGTCACCTTAAGGGTAAAGCTGGACGGTGCTGGCAAAATAAGTGAATGCTTCTCGATAGGAAGTCTTAGCGATAGCTTCTGGAAGCCAGGCACTACAAATATAAGCGATATTTTTTTCAATGCCGGAAACGTTGGTATTGGGACTTCGGTGCCCGCACAGCCGCTGCATATTTCTTCAAACAACACGCAGGGCGCGGGCCTGCAGCTTACAAACACAAATTTGAGTGGAAAAAATTATGGGTTTATTTCGTCGGGCACTGCGTCCACAGGTGGCGTGGGAAAATTTCATATCTATGATTTTGATACTCCCCGGTCAATGATGGTCTTTGACTCTTCTGGAAACGTCGGCATCGGCACAACAAATCCAGTTGAAAAATTAAGCGTTGTTGATGGGCTTTCACAGTTTTCATTTTCAGGTTCTTCGGGCCTTGGGTATTCTCAGTTCACAAATATGAGCGGAGGTTTGAATATTACGCCCGTCTTTGCCTTGGGGCGCACAACGCAGGATGTGGCCATCGGAATTTCTACACCTTCTGATGCGCTAATTGCCGGAACACCTGCAGGCGACTTCGTCGTACGATTGGCTTCCTTAACACAATCATATACACTCGGAAGCACATCCGCCTACATGACAGTCAAGGGTGGCGGAAACGTCGGCATCGGAACGACAACTCCTTTAAGTAAGTTTGATGTCAAAAATAACTTCCTTTTTGCTGATGGAAGCATGGCTCCACTTGATGCAAACCGCGTAAATTTTAGTGGAATCTCATATGGCGGAGCAGTTTTGGGTAATACCACAGAAGGTGGGTTTCAGACTTTTGCAATGGGTACTGCCAGAGGTAACGCTAACTTAGCGACTGGCTCCTTATCTTTCCACAATTTTGCAATAAACGACACGCTCGTAAATACTTTAGTTGCTCAAATTGGCGTTTTCTTTGATGACGTTGTTCCGACAAATAAAGGGTCCCAGATGACATTTGCAACAGCGTCTGGCGCTGCTGCACCAACAGAAAAAATGAGAATATTAGGTAATGGAAACGTCGGTATCGGAACCACTGCGCCACTGTCCCAGTTAAGTGTGGGCGGGGTAGGAATAGCCACCTCTGCGATTTACGGCAAAAACGTTACCGGCGGCGTCGGCGTCCACGGCGACAGCTCTACCGGCATGGGCGTCTTCGGCCTCGGTGCTTCCGGCAAAGGCGTCGTCGGCGTTAGTAATACTAGCTTCGGCGTATGGGGGATTAGCAGCACGTCGATCGGCGTCCTAGGCAGCAGCAATTTCTCCGACGGTGTCCACGGCGACAGCCAAAGTGGTACTGGCGGATATTTTTCCAGCTCCTCCGGTTACGGTCTCATTGTAGCTTCCGGCAACGTCGGTATCGGCACATTAGGGCCAACCGAACGGCTTGATGTCGCTGGTAACGTGGCGGCAACGGCTTTTCTTTACAGTTCGGATGAGCGATTAAAAAAGGATGTTCAGCCGTTAACCCATGCTTTAGAAAATATTTTATCCGTGCATGGAGTTTCTTACAATTGGCGGAATCCTAAACCCGATGGCAAAGATCATTTGCAAATTGGGGTCATCGCGCAGCAGGTACGAAAAGTATACCCCGAAGCGGTAGAGGAAGATTCTACAGGATTCTTAAAAGTGAATTATCCTGTTTTAATTGCCCCGATGATTGAAGCCCTACGGTCGCTGTATGACCGAATCTTCAATACCCAGCTAGAAGTGGCAGAGCTTGCAAAAAATGTAACTCAGCTGCAGCTGCAGAATCGTGAGCTTGCTAACAGGTTGGATCAGCTAGAGCAAAAAATGACTATAATCGAAAGTAAGTCACAAAAATAGTCTATGCTTAATGTAACATAATATAACTTATCAGAAGCGGTGAATATCGTGGTTGTGCGTTACTTTGCCGCTTAAATAGGTTTAAATCGTCAGCTGTCGCAACCAATTTAGCTTATCTTCACGGTGGCCGTATTGAATACCCGTTAATTCATCGTATATTTTCTGTGATAACGGCCCAATGCTGTTGGCTGCACTGATTTGAATTTTCCAGGCCTCGGTGGCAAGTTCGCCAATGGGGCTAATGACGGCCGCTGTTCCGGTGCCAAAAGCCTCTTTGAGCGTACCTTTATCAAAAGCGTCTTTAACTTCTGCGATTTTTAATTTTCTTTCAACAATCGGCAGTTTCCAGGATTTTAACAAATCAATGACCGAAGATCTAATACCGCCACCTAAAATAGTTCCATCTAACGAAGGAGTGACGATTTCATTTTCAAATACAAAAAAAACGTTCATGGTCCCGACTTCTTCGATAAATAGCCGCGTGTGATCCAGCCATAAAACTTGGGCGTAGCCTTTCTGCTTGGCCTCAAGTGCTGCCTTTAGGCTGCCGGCATAGTTAGCAGCGGCTTTGGTGGCACCAAGGCCTCCGGGGGCCGCCCGCAAGTACTTACTTTCAACCCAAATTTTTATGGGTGCCGTACCTTCAGCATAATAATTTCCGACGGGTGATAATATCACAAAAAATAAAATTTCATCTGATGGGCGAACTCCTAAAAAGGCTTCTGTGCCGATTAACGTTGGACGAATGTACAAGGAACCTGGCTGGTTCGGAATCCAGTCAGCATCTGTTTTAACCAATTCTTCGATGCCTTGTAAAAATAATTCTTTTGGTGGAGCTATCATGCAAAGACGCTCGGCACCTGCGGTCATTCGCTGCCAATTAAATTCTGGACGAAATAAAACGACGTTGCCATTTTCTTGGCGAAACGCTTTCATTCCTTCAAACAAAGCCTGGCCGTAATGTAAAACACTAGCACCTGGATCTAACTGAAAAGGAGCGTAAGGCAACACCTGGGCCTGATGCCACCCGTTCTGCACAGAATACTTTGCGACAAACATATGATCCGTGAAATACTTGCCAAAACCTAGGGTTTTAGGATCGGGTTTTTTCTTGGCAAAATTCGCCTTCGTGATCGTGATCGGCAAAGTATTTTTCATGGTCGGAATCAAAACACAGTATTTAGTAAAAAACGAGCCTTTTCTAGCAAGCAAAAACCTTGGCCATATTTAGGGCATCTCCGATTGTAAAATGCGGTAACTTTGTCGAAGATTATAGGCTAATTTTTTTTCGCACGAACTTTAGCTAACTTATTTTCTATCGCCATGGACTTGAATTGAAAGATAAAAATAAGCAGCACTAAACCCGCATAAATTCCTAATTGCGAGGGCCAATTCATGTTAATTTTTTTAAACACAGAAAATAAGGTCGGTATTAATAAGCCAATAAATATCATGGTAAAATGAAGGTAAGCTCTTTTTTTCTCTAGGTTTTTTTGAATTTCATTTTGTTCCATAGAAATCCACTTTACAAAGTATTTGGGACCTCGCATCTGAATAGTGTTCGGGCTGAATTAAACTGGACTCCAGTCGTAATGTCTTTCAAACTAAAATGATGAAAACACCACTTCTGACACTAGCCGCGGTCCTAATCTTTCCGATTTTTTCCCATGCTGATTTCAGCAATAATAAGTGCAGCGAGGTTTTGCAGTCAAATGGTGTTATTCAAGTGAACCGGCAATGGAATGAAAGTTCCGGCACGTGCTTCATAGCCTTAACACCACGGCAAATCGTAGATTTAAAATACCGTGATTATTATTTTGATAATTCCGGCCACTTTATGGTTTTTAATTCCTACGGTTACGGATCTGATTCTGAGACCACAGGCGCACGCGTTTTTTATTTTTTTCCTTTAATCGAAGATTATCCTGATTATTCTTTTGAAGAAAATGGCGATGTGGTAATCAAACTTGTTTCGGGACAATTATTTCGTGTCTCTGGCAAAGATTTTTCGATCGTAAGTCTAAGTGATGCCGCCATTAAAGAGATGCCTTTATCAAAAAAAAATGCCGGCGGAGTTGAGATTAAATTAACAAAAGGATTTTGGTTAGATGCAGGATTTAAAATGGGTGGTACAGGTTTAGATAAACCTGCTAAGAAGTCAGTATTTCGCTCGGCCGCGGCTAAGCAGCAATCCTGCCAAGTCGCAAATCGCGAGTTTTTAAATTACACCTCAAGCGGTGATTTTTCGATGAAATACACCGGTGATATAATGAAGCAATTTGTTAAATCTAAATGCCCGCAGTTAAAACTATAATTACTCTTTAAGTACAGGAGTAATATTTAATTCAATGACCTTTGCGTCTCGTGTTACTTTAATCTTCGTCGGTTGACCTGCTTTAACGGCTTGCAGGGCGTAGACGTAATCGTAAAGGTTTTCAATTTTTGTCTGATCAAATTCAATAATAATATCATTACTTAGAATTCCTGCTTTCTCGGCCGGAGAATTTTTTGAAGCTGCTGAAATGCGAACTCCTTTTACGCCCTCTTGGCTGTAGTCCGGAATAGTGCCTAAGTAGATTCTAAAACTTCGCCCCTCAAGCTTACTGCCCGAATTGCCTTCAACCTTGTGGTAATGGACCTGTGGGGCTTGCACAAAGGCTAACTTTTCAACGAAGGTTTGCACCACAGTAATAACTTTTTCTAAGCCCTCGAAGTTAATTAATTCATAAATATCTCGTGGCGAATGATATTCGGGATGGGCACCTGTGAAAAATGAAATTGACGGAACCCCAGCTAAATAGAATGTCATAGCGTCTGTAGGAAGATAAGGATCAGACGTTAACACTAAGCTTTGTCCCGTGACTAGGCCAACTTCCTCGCTAAGTCCTGACCATTCATCGGCAGAACCGATGCCTTGCACTTGCAGAGTGTCACGCAAGCGGCCAATCATATCCATATTAAGACTGGCTTCAAAGACATCACTAAACTTTTTTTTCTGGTTTGATTCTAGGTTCTTAACGAAAGAGTTTGAACCTAAAACTCCAATTTCTTCGCCCGACCAAACTGCAAAATAAAGTGGTTTTTTTAATTTTTGTAAATTGCTGGGTGTAGAAAAATACTGTGCCAATTGTAAAACGCCGGCGACCCCCGAGGCATTATCATCTGCACCAAAATGAATTTGTCCTTTTTCACTAGCTTTAGCTAGTGAAGACCCAGTATTTTCACCTCGACCTAAGTGATCGCCATGCGCACCAATTATTAAACTTTTAGTCGGGCCTATTGTTTTCGGTGGATTTAGTTTTACGACAACATTTAAACCAACGGATTTTTCATATTGCAATTCAACATTGGCAGCTAAGTACTGTGAAGATAAAGGAAATCCCGCAACCGTATTCGTGCTATCAAAAACCGTTTTTAATTTCTCAAGACTATTAAATTCTGAAGATTTTTCAGAATTTTTTAATAACTCGTTGAAAACATTTTCTGTCATTTTTAAAACTGGAAGCGAACTGTCGGACAAACTTCCTTCAAATTTTAAATCTTTTCTTAAGGCAGCGGATATAAAAACTAGACCTGCAGCACCTGCATTTTTAGCCACGGTAATTTTATGTTGCGGCCTTGAGAACGTATACAAGTGATGCTGAGTTTCTTTGCTGCTGTTTTCAGGGATTCCGTCTAAAACGAAGACCCATTTGCCATGAACATCCAAATTTTTGTAAGAATTATATAGCGGCATCTTGTCTGTAGCTGGTGCGGTAATTCCGTAACCCGCAAAAACTATAGGTGCTGCAGCGAATTTTCCCGTTTGTGAATAGGACAGAACCTGGTAATCGGTATTTAAGACTAATTTTTTATTGAGTCGTCCGTTCAGCTCGGCATTATTATTTTCTGTGGCTTTCACTCCCGAAATAAATTCAAATTTTTGAATAAAACTACCACCAGCGGCAGGCGCAAACCCCCACGATTTAAAAATTTCAGAAAGTTTTTCGGTGTATATTTTTTCTTCTTTAGATCCTGAAGTGCGGCCCCCAAAAGTTTCCGCCGTAAGATAGCGAATTATATTTTTAAGATTTTCAGAAGTTGAAGTTTTAGTTAGCTTTAAATCTATTTTTACAGAATTAAGATTTAATAATTTTCTAGCTTCAGCATCGTTCCAATCGGCGATGTAAATTTGGCTTTCCCCGCTTTCATTTCGGTGGGTCCACGTCATTTTCTGGCCATCCGGAGAAAAACTAGCCAGGCCATCAAAGCCGTCCGCAAATGTTACCCGCACTGGTTTTTTCAATCCTTCGCTATCAACAATGAAAAGTTCAAAGTTTGAATAACCAAAAACTGACGAGGCAAAAATAATATAATCACCCGACGAATGATAAAAAGGCGCCCAAGACATAGATCCAAGACGAGTGATTTGTTTTTGCTCGGACCCGTCTGCATTCATCGTATAGATTTCCGCTTTTGCACCATCAGCTGAAAAACGCCGCCATGTTATTTTTTTTCCATCATGACTAAAAAAGGGGCCACCATCGTAACCCGCCGAATTTGTTAGTCTTTTAACGGCGGACCCGTCTGCATTCATAATATAAATTTCCATCGCGTACGAGGGATCACGCGCGAATATCTTTCGCTCTTCAGCCGTTAATTTATCAGTGTAGCCCGAGCGGTTCGAGGCAAAGACAATATATTTTCCATCTGGTGAATACGAGCCTTCCGCATCATAACCTTTTTCATGAGTCAGTTGTTTGATGTGTTTTCCATTTAGATCTGATTCGAAAATATCGAATTCCTCATCAAAGCTCCACGAGTATCTAGCCTTGATGGGTTTTGCGCGTTCAGCATATTCAGCAGTGACTTTTTCTTTGGTTTTTTGATCTAAGTGTGTCGAAGACCACATAACTTTCTTTAAGTTTGGGTGAATCCACCCACAAGTTGTTTTACCTTCACCTGTAGAAACGCGATTTATCTTCCCGGTTTTTAAATCCAAAATAAACATTTGATAAAATGGATTACCCGCTTGGCGCTCAGATTGAAAAATCATCTTTTGCCCGTTTTGGCTAAAGTAACCTTCCCCAGAACGCTCACCGACAAAAGTCAGCTGCTTTGAGTTTTTAAGCAGTTGATTGGGCTTATTTTCGACTAATTCTGCAATTTTTACTTCCGATGCCGCTGCAACTACCAAGGGACTTTGTTTATCTTCTGCCCGTGCTCTGTTAGAGATAAAAGTAAATGTACAGATGACAGCGGCCGTAAAAAAGGCTAGAAGGGCACAGGTAATTTTTTTCATGTCGCCATCAAAACAAACCAAAGGATTGAAGTCAATGCGATCACCTTTCTTAACCTTTGCAGTCATGGTTTTGGGGCTTATTTTGGCTTTAAGTTGTACGCATTTTAAAACGGCCGAAGTGAAGGCAAAAAACTATATATCTTATGATTTACCCTACCCACCGGTGCTAAAAGTATTAAATCATCTTGAAAATTTACTGGGCAGAAACTTGAAAAATCGTGGTGAAGCTCATGTCACAGTTGTCACCCCACCGGAATTTGTAAACTTAAGTAAGGTTTTGCCAGCAGAAAAAATACATGCACTTGCGACATCTTTTTTTCTAACAAACCCAACCGTTCAGTGGATTTGCCTTGGTCAAGGCAGCAGCAACGGACAGCAAACTTTTTTTATAGTGGTAACTTCGCCTGAATTTTTAAAGCTAAGAAAGCAGCTGGCGCTCCAGGCAAAAATAACGCGCCAACAATTTGATCCCGATTTATTTTTCCCTCATATTACTTTGGGTTTTACAGAAAAAGATTTGCACTATGATGATGGCGTTATAAAAGATAAATCCAGCTGTGAACCTTCGTTGCAACCAGCCCTTTCTACGGAAAAATAATGGCGCCCTGTCGTTACCTTGGAACATGCACGGGTTGTCATTTTATCAAGGAAACTTATGTTGATCAGTCACGCTTAAAAACCGATCACCTAGCGCAGATACTAAGTGATGCTGAAATCACCCATCCGGTTATTCAGTTTAGCAGTATTGCCGAAAACCAGTTACGAACCCGCTTTGATTTTACTATTCATAATGGCCAGTACGGTCTATATGATTGGGAAAAAAATATTATTGATATCGAAAGTTGTCAGCAATTATCAAAAGAGCTTCAGCAGGCCTTCACCGATTTCAGAAAGATAAAATTTCCTATTCAAAAAGGATCCGTAAGGCTTCGCGTTGGTGCAGATTCCCTGCAAGGCGCCTGGCTGGATTTTGCCAATTTAGATATTAAAAATTTACTAGCCGAAAAAAAAATTTTTCATCAACTGAAAGAATTAGGTTTCCACATTGAAATTGGCCAAAAAGGGAAAGCTTTGTCTTTTGCTAATGATTTTTTAAAGCTTTCTGAGCCAGTGCCAAAAGATTGGTTTAAAACGAAAATTGACAAAAATAATTATGTTTCATTAAATTGTTTGATTTGTAGCTTTACTCAGCCTTCGTGGCATACAGCTTTTGCCTTAAACGATATCGTCAATGCATGGATTAATTCGTTAACTAAGACTTCTTTTCGAATAGCCGAGTTCGGTGCGGGCCTGGGGCAGTTCACGTTGCCAATGCTATTTCAAGGTCATAACGTCGATGTGTTTGAATCGCATGCGCAGTCCGTAGAATATTTAAAAGCAAATGCAGCACGCTATGATATTGATCACAGACTGACGGTTTACTGCGATGACTTTCAGAACAAAGCTGTACCTTCTGGAAAAACTTATGATCTTGCTTTAGTCAATCCGCCACGCTCGGGTTTAAAGAACTTTTCGCAAGAAGTGATTAGCTGCACCCAAAAAAATTGCATTTATATTTCGTGTTATCCAGAAAGTTTAGCCAGTGATCTAAAGATTTTCGTTGCCGCTGGGTTTCAGATAAAAGAAATCATCATCGTTGATCAGTTTCCGCAGACGAAACATTTTGAAACTTGCGTTTTATTGCAAAGAATAGATCTTTAACCCAGAAATATCGCCGGCTAGATCTCGTCCGAAAACAACTGATAACAAGGGTATAACGATGATTCCACTTATCATAATCAAAGTTGTTCTTAAGACGACTTTAGCTAAATAACTTAATCTAAATCGTTGCACGGGTTCACCAAGACGTAAATCACAGGCCCACTCGCCGATAGAGGCTCCCATGAAAGCCCGCATAAAAATTAAATAGCTCCATACAGTGACTACAAATAGCATGGCTAGAATACTGATTAAGTTTTGATTTTTTAGAAATAAAGCCACCACCGAGCTGGGTGATGTTTTCATTAAAAAAGAAAATAACACCATAAAAAAACAAGACAATGAAACTAAAACCAGGGCATCAACGGTGGCCGAAAACCACGTCCAAAGCGCTAATCTTAATCCCGATCTTTTAGAAGACCCACTATGAAAACCTGTTTCAAGCGCCGTCTCGGAATCCAGCATGTCGACACTTTGAAAATACTTGCTAGTAAATGGCGTAGGCCGCGATGGTTTAGGCAGATCTTCCTGATCGACAGGATTAATTTCGGGCACAACAGAATGAGTTTTAGTCTTATCGATTATCATTTTTGGTACTTTTATTTTAACACGCTTCACCCTAATTCCAAGGCCAAGCTAGACATAAGTCATGGAATAAGCTGAAGTGTTTTTAAGAAAAACACACTTCAAGGAGTTCGTATGAAATCATGGCTAGTTATATGTTTTATTTCACTTAGTTCACTGTACGCATCGGCCAAAGACTATCAAGTTACTGGTAACGTGGTCGAAGTGACAGATAGCAAAATTGTGGTCGATAAAAAGGGCGAGAAATTTGAAATCAATAAATCAGCATCTGTTAAAAATTCTGGAGCTGCTGCGACTGTTGGCAGCAAAGTTACAGTATATTACACGATGACCGCGACAGAAATTGAATCCAAGAGCGCTACAAAAGAAGAGAAAAAGAAAAAAATTAAATAGTTTACGACTTTTACAAAAAAAAGGCGAAGATTAAATCTTCGCCTTTTTTTGTTGTAGCTAAAATCTACTTAGTTGTACTACCAGGTTGCGGAATCGTTGGTTTTTCGGGGCAGTTTAGCGGATTTTTCACTGTGGTGCCGTTCCAGCAGGTGTATGTCGGTGAAGGACAGTTAGCTAAACTACTAACCTTTGTCACTCCATCCGGGCAAGTAACTATAGCGTTAACCGGAGCTGTTGAAGCGCACATGCACGAAGTACTGGTAGCACTATCGACAATAGCTTGCCCCGGAGGACACGCAGCGCATCCGCAAATTCCCGAAGACTGCATCGCCTGCGGAAGTGGACATGTTTGACCACACGGTGGTTTAAAGCCATTAGGACACAAATCGCCAGCCGAATTTAAAGTCGGTTTTTTTGGACTAAATAATTTGTACATCGCAAAAAGTGCCACTCCGCCAATAGCGAACGGCAAAAGCTTTTTCATAAAGTCCCAGACTCCACTGCCCGCTGTGTTTTCTCTGGCGCCGGGTTGGATCGGAACGCATGTAATTGCCTCAACTCCTTCACTAGCCGAACCTGTATTGCCAGTGGTAACTTTTCTTGTCTCGCCTGGACCACATTCTACGCGGACAGGCGGTTTTACGGGTGGATTTCCAGGTGGTACTACTGAAACAGGTGGTGGCGTAGCAACGACCGGCTGTGCAATTGGACATTTTTTTTCGCCAGGGTTAACCATTATAGCAGCTGGACCAGAGCCGCACGCGCATTTAAAGGTTTCTTCTTGAATACTGGAACTGTCCGGACATTTCGTAGCAAGATACTCTTTCACGAAAATGAATCGACGTTGCAATTGATCACAGGCTTCCCAGAAGTTTTTATCTTTGTGAGTTTCTGCATTAGAACTTGCTTTACAGCTTGAAACTGCATCCCCAATATCATCTTCAAATTGGTTTTTGATTTCGCGAATCATTTTTAATGTAGACTCGTCTATTGGTGCGTTAGATGTGAATAAGTCTGCCTTAGCACCTTTAGATTTAAGTAAGCCATTTAAGAAGTCTTCTGTAGCCTTGAAATCTCCCTTAAGATTCTTTTTTACTTCGTTGCGAATGTCATTAATTTTTATATTTCCATCTGCGTAGCGGCCTTCATGAATGTCTTCATTATTAAGAAACTTTATTTCTTCGCCTAAATGATTGCCTCCGCCACCGTGGTTAGTACCAATTAGCGTTTCACAAGGGCCATTATAATGGGTCGCAATTTGAAAACTTTTAACTGTTGGATCCAAACAAATCGCTTTACCATTTGGTGTTCCAAAAACGATCGGGTTACAAGCTATTTCGCTAGTTTTACAATCATTTATTGCCTTCTGAACAATGGGAATATCTAAATAATTTGGTTTAACTTTCTTGTATTCGCAAACGCTTGCGCCATAAGTCGTAATGTAGCCCGCAACCAAACAAGCTGTTGCATCGCCAACGGTTTCGGTTGGCTTTACAACCTTGTCATTACGAGCTCGAACTTTCGAAGCCGCTTCGGCGTCCTTAATAAAAAGACTTTGCCATAATAAATCCATTTTATCTACAGCTGATGTTTTTTGTTTTTTCTCTGCTTTTCGCTCGTTCATTTCTGAAATTACTTTACGCGCATCATGCCACAGTAATCGTAAATTTATCATGTAATTGGCTCGATCCTGCGGGGTCATCGATTGCCAAATTTCTTTAGTCACACTTGGGTATTCAAATTTTGAAGCCTTCACCGTTACATTTTTTTTCGGAATATTTGCAGTTACCTGTTTTCTTAAAGACTCATCCCCTGCTAAAACTTTTGCAAACATATCACTAAAATTAATTAAATCTATTTCTGTAATGTTTGTATTCTGAAATTTTAAAAATTTTTCTTTTTCCCCAAACCATTGAAAATTTAGCAGCTGTCCGTTTGAAGTCATACGAATATTAGCTATTTCACGACCATCGCTGCCCTTCACTTTGGTCACGGTGAATTCGGGCATCATCGTGTTTTTAAAATTCATCAGCACGGGTTCAATTTGGCTGCGGATGCGCTCGGGATACAGATGTTTGGTGTTTTGATAAAATTCACCAACTGTGATTTTTTTATTTAATCCCATTTCTTTTAAAGCGGATTGCACTTGTTCAGCCGAGAATCTTTCGGCCTGCTGCCCCAGGGCCACCGGCGACAGTACCATGGTTGTAACCGAGGCCCACGCTGCAAGCCATGTTGCTTTTGATTTCAAATTAAATAATTTCATACTGACCTCGTATTTAAAGATTTATTTTCTATTTGGTCCGCCGCCATTGCAGTTTCCAGTCGGGCAATTGTTACCGCCGCCGCCTTCGTTTGGTTTTGCACAACCCGCGGTCGTTTCAAAAGATCCATCCGGACATTTGTCACACTTAGTTAACGAATTTTCAGGCGCTACTTTGCGGTTTGGACAGGTCACTGGCTCTGGTTTATTCGTACACTGACAAGTGGATTGATCAAAAATCTGCTGACCTGAAGCACACGTGCCAGAACCCGGACACGAGCAATCAGGAAAACTTCCTAATTTTGGCGCCGGACACTTTTGCGCAGGTTCACCCGAGCAGCCACAACTAGCCGAATTTTGCGTTTGATTCGCCGGACAAACCGCCGTGCAAACGCAACCTCCACCCACAAGTTTTTTATTGGCATCACATAATGGCGGCGGGTTCGGCGGGTTAACCGGTTTCTTGGTGTTATGACGATTAAATATAGCAAGCAAAGCAATAATTCCTACCCCAGCCCCCAGCGCCCATTTCCAAGCATTACTTTTATCTTCGCATTTTTCATCGACTTGTTTTTCGGAATCAGTAGATAGAACTGCCTTTTGCGGGTTGTTGCTGCACACGCAATTTGAATTGCCACTAGTTGCGCTAGCGATGCTGCCTTTTGGACAAACAACAGCCAAATCTTCAGCTGCCTTCACCGGCGGAAACGTGCTCAGCTGACCTTCGATCGAGGGACAACGGTCTATGGCTAATTTACCCAGTGGCACCATTGTCTTCTTATCTGAGTTACATAAGCAAAGTTGGGAATTCGCATCGATGGCACTGACTTTGTCAAAAGGACCAGCATAAGAAGTTCCTTGTGCGCACATTTTTGCGCGTATTGGATTCAAAAATTTTTCCGTAAATAACCACCGACGATGCAACTGATCACAGGCACCTTTTTGATTACGCTCATTTTTATATTTGATATCAGCTTCACAAGTTTTGATTGCCCCATCAATTTCGCCTTCAAACGCATTCTGTATACGAACCAATTCATCATCTAAATCTTTAGTCCACTCGCCTTTTTGAAATGCAGCAAGCATGGGCTTATCCTTACCATCAGATTTTAAAACTCCTTCAAGAAAGTTTTTTGTAAGAATAAATCCTTGTTCTTTTTGATCTGCTTCAATCATGGCAATACGTTTATCAGGCGGCATTATGTTAGAATAATCTTTATCGGGGAACAAAGGGACTTTTGTATTATTTAGAGGGCTTTGCTTATCGCACCCTTGATTAAAGTGGGTTGCGGTTTGAAAGCTTTTATCTAACTTATTTGCGCATGCGGGTGATCCTGACGGATAACCGTATACGATTGGATTACATGCAATAAAATCTGTAGAATTTTTATTATTATCTACACACCACTTGTTAGCATCTGCTATGGAAGCAACTTTACCGCTCTTTGTTTCACGGTCTTGGTATCTTTTAATAGCTAAATCAACAGAACAACCAGGTCGATCTTCGCCATTGCTATTATTTACAGTGTCATAGACTCCGACATAGCCTGCCACAATACATGACTTTGCATCATAAACTTGTTGCGATGACTTTGTTGAACTCGCAGTTGTTGGAACTGACGGCGCAACTGGCAAAGGTTTTGCCCCAGGCTTAACTGCTGATCCTTTTGTCGGCGGGGGCATTACCTCAGTGCCGTTTGGTGATTTTGCAACAGCTTCTGCAAAAAGTGAGTTAAAAATAAATTCTGCAGAAGAAGATTTTCCATCTTTTTTTAATTTTGAAACTGGAACCGTATCTAAAACTTTCTGTGCGTCATGCCACAACAGGCGTATATTTACAAAAAACCCTGCCCGTTGGATCGGTGTCAGTGATTTCCAAAGTTGTGGGGTCACTCTTGGGAAACCATTAAAACGCGCGAAATCTTTTTGCATGTCGGATTGATTTTTCAACTTTGAAGCACCAGTGCTGGATTGATTTTTCTTTTGTAATACGTCGGCTTCGTTTTTTAAGCGGATGTCGTTGGCTTTTAGACGGGTAAAAATATCTTCAGGACGTTGCAAATCTATCACACTTAAAACGGTGTTATTAAATTTGGCCCATTTGTTTTTTTGCTCAAAAAACTGAATCGAATTAACGCGGCCATTTTGTACTAATTGCAGATTTGGGATTTCAGATCCGTCCGAGGCTTTTCCGCTGGAAACAATGAATTCAGGCATTTCTAAATTGCGATTTTGCTGCACGAAAGCTTCTAATTCTTTGTAAACATAACCGGGATAATAAACTTTGGATTTTTCCCAGAACTGTCCAAGAGTGGTTTTTTTATTTAAGCCAAATTCTTGCACATATTGCGCTAATTTTTGCTTCGTTAGCTTTTCAGCTTCAGCACCCATCGCAACCGGAGACATCGCCATGGTTAACCACGCGACATGCGCAGCACTCCATTTAAATAAGTTATTTAACTTCATCCTTGACCCCTTTTTCTGTCTTAACCATTACTAAATACATAGCAAAAAACATTAATCTTTTCATCGGCGTATCAAATTAAGAACTTAAGTATTTTGCCTTCAACCAACGACTTAAGTCTTGCTTAAACTGGCTGTTCAAATCCGTAAATTCGGCACGTATTCCAAATTCAAGTCTTTCGATCACGACGGCTTCGACCTCGACCTTGGAAATATCTGGAAATGCTAATTTCACTAATTCATCATTCTTTAAAGAATTGGGCTGATCAAAAGAAATCCGACAACCTGTTTCAGATAACGATTCCGTCATCGATTTGATCCCTGCACACAACACTGCAGTGCGAATATTAAAGCGCTTCGTGTTCGAAAACCAATTGGCGCGACGATCAAGATACGGAAAGCGAAAGTAAAATGAAATCACTAAAACGCTTAAAGTAATGATCATGGCAAGCAAGGAAAATACTTTTAAAAATATGGGGTCAATTGAATTTGAATCCACATTATAAAGTCGGTACGCATTAATTGTTAGCACAAGTAGTAACGTGAAAATCGCTACCGACCACGAAAGTTTGTGCGGCCGAAATAGCAATACGCCAGTTAAGAATAAAAAACCAAGCCACACCCACTCCAAGACGGGAACACTTTGCATCAACGGTACAAAAATTCTTGGATCAAACCAATTCTGTAATCCTGATCCCGCAAAACTGATTATGATATTGCCAAGGGGAGCTAAAATAAAAAGTGTTGCTAGAATGTAAATTCCGATAGGCTTTTTTAATGCCGTCTTTGATGTCGTAGTCATAAAGTCTCCTAGATTGTATATCTTAGAAGACTTCTTAGAAATTAACTACCTAGGGGCACGACTATAGTCTGGGTTTAGTCAGAGGACATATCTGAATTCGTGTTCGTTCTTGTACTAAAGAAAAAATTTGTTCAATTTCAGAATCAGTGACGGCTATGCACCCTTGAGTCCAGTTTCTAAGCGTATGAATTCGCTGAATTACTTCAGGCACTAAGTTATCAACGAAATTCGTCGGCAGCCCATGAATCATAATGTCCGACCCTGGATTAACTTTCAGTTTCTTTGCCCGTGCAATATCCATAGCGTTCGGATAAGAAACCTTCAGCGCTAAGTGATAATTTGAGCGTGGGTTTTTCAGTTCAACAACGTAATTACCTTCGGGGGTTCGCCCATCACCCTCTTTAAACTTAGGGCCCTGCTGAAAACCAAAACCAAACGAGACTTTAAATTCTTTTAAAACGTGGCCCGCAGATAAAAGATACAAACTATGCCGATCTTTCGAAACAAGGATTAAATCAACTTTTTCGTCTGTTTCAAGGTTTGGGATGCGGTCGGCATTGTCGATTAAGGCCATGTTTTTACAATATTCTAAGGGCTCTGCCCGAACTTCTGTGAGTCCCGCAAGTATTCCAATAACAAAGCCAAGTACGATTAATAAAGCTGTTTTTATTTTCATAGATTCGTATTTTATACCGCAATACTGGGCTACCTCCTACAGACATGATGTAAAAAGTGTCATATCAGCAAAAAATTGGGCTAATTCTTGAAAAAAAATCAGAACTGTCTAATTGTTATCCGGTCCAACCAGAAGGCCTAATCCTATGAACGATCGTATATTACAAACAGCAGCCCTTTATAAATTAATCGACTTAGAAACCTTTATTTTGTTAGCCCTTTTAGGATTTTCAAACTATCTTTTTTACCGGTTTTTTTTAAAAAAAGTATCGGAAATTAGACATCGAAATCTGAAAAACCATTTTCGTAATTTGACTCAATATTTTCTAATCTTAAGCATGGTTTTCGGGCTGTTCTTTATTATTTCGCAAGCACTCGAAATTGATATCAGTCGAAGAATCTTACCCTATCTTGGGCTTGTTGGTTTTTCTATTGGCGCCGTTTTTTTCGTAAAATGCTGTCGCCTTTTCGTCCTGCAATATCTTTTTTTAGGATCTATGCGAGCCGGCGTGCCACTGCTACTTGTAAATATTTTCTCGCTGGTACTTTCTATACTCATCGGTTTTTGGGCGGTAAGTTCTATCTTTGGAGTTCAATTAACCCCCCTGATTGCAACCTCAGCGGCGTTTTCCTTGATACTGGGTCTAGCTTTACAAGACACTTTAGGTAATTTATTTGCTGGTATTTCTTTACAGATTGATAAAACTTTTGAAATCGGAGATTGGCTTGAAATCATGAGCGGCCCGACTAAAATTATCGGACAAGTGAAAGAGCTTTCGTGGCGCTCGACGCTACTAAGCGGTTTATCTGATGAAACCATAACTTTACCAAATAAATTGGTGGCTCAGTGCCAAGTTAGCAACTTTTCAGCCGACCATCAGCCTATTTTACGCAGTCAAATTTTTAAATTTCCTTTTAATGTGGATTATGAAAACACCATCCGCTTAATCGAACAAGCCACCAGTGAAATTTCTGATGTTCGCGGAATTCCGGCACCGTTTGCTTACGTGCAAGAGCTTAATGATTATGGCGTCACCATAAAATTAATTTACTTTATTGAAAACTATGGACGACAATTTGTTATTGGCGACAAAGTCATTCAAAGAGCTTTACAACTTCTTGAGCAAAATAAAATTGCTTTCTATAGACCAACTATTAACGTGAATCAGGTGGTCTAATTGGAAATCAAGGAAACTCAAAATAGCATTGCGCCTGTATTTGCGTCCGTATTTCCGCCCGTACCTCGCGTGGATAGGATTCATCCACTGGCCGTACAGATCCGTAAACAGATTACCAAAGCCCTGTCGGATTTTAATATGATAGCGGAAGGTGACAAAATTCTTGTTTGCGTTTCAGGTGGCAAAGATTCATCGATTCTTGCAATTTTACTGGAAGAAATTCGTAAGAAAGCACCGATGAATTTTTCGATTGAAGCGGTGCTTTTAGATCAAAAACAACCGGGCTTTCAAGGCGCGCAATTTAAATCATGGCTAGAATCTGAAAACATTAAATTGAATATCGTTGAAAGAGACACCTACTCTATCGTAATCGAAAAAGTTAAAAATGGTGTGTACTGTTCGCTATGCTCTAAATTACGCCGTGCCATTTTGTATGACTACGCTGCAGCCCATAAGTTTACAAAAATGGCCTTGGGCCACCACCGCAATGATGTCATTGAAACATCATTACTTAATTTGTTTTATACCGGCCAATTATCAACCATGCCAGCAAAACTGCGCTCAGATGATCAACGTAATGTGCTACTTCGACCTTTGGTGTACGTACCTGAGAAGGACCTTATTGAGCTTTCGCAAATTTGGAATTTTCCCGTGATTCCCTGCAATCTATGCGGCTCACAAGAAGGTTTAAAAAGAAAACGTATGAAAAGGTTGATTACCGATCTAGAGAAAGAAATTCCCAATTTGGGCGCATCTTTTATGACTGCATTGGAAAATGTTAAGCCCAGCCACTTACTTGATCAAAAACTATTTAATTTTAAAGACCTTTGATTTACTTTGTCGGTACTGACTCAATAGCATTAATCACTTCGCCATCTAATCTGTCGTCGTAAATCTTTTGCAAGTATAATATGGCGTTAATCCCGCTCATAGAATTGCCATCAACACTTAATTTTAATTCGATAAAAATATTCACGGCTTGCGGAATTTTAATCAATGGGTGAAGTTCACTTCGCTGTTTCTTAAACGGATAGCCTTGCCCCGAAATGTTCTCATGATATTCATACACTAAATGGGCTACATCCTCGGAAATTCCCGGAATTTTCATCAGTATTTCTTGACAACGTATTACCTGTGTTTCAAAGACTTGCTGTTGGAAATAGTGGGCCATTAACTTTTGTACCCGATTCAAAGTCCATAAAATTTATATTAAAACTATCGGTTGAAGACTCGTCATCCTTAAGATTGAAATAATCTAAAATTTTTCAGAACGATTTTTTTTAATCTCACCATGTCGCTTTTTTTCGTTAAGTCGTTTTCGTACAGCACTTTTCTTAGGCTTTGTCGCAATTCTTTTTTTAGGATCAATCAGAGCCAAATTAATCATCTTTGACAACAAATCGAAGGCGCGGTCTTTATTACTTTTTTGATCTCGCTGATCTTCGATACGAATCAGTATTTCGTCTTCGCCCACAAGTCGCGACTTCAGACGAAAAAGCAATTTTTCTTTTTGCGCTGCCGTTAATGATGACTGACTTATTGAAAATCGTATCTGCACAGCGGAATTAGTGCGATTAACATGCTGACCACCGGCGCCTGAAGACCGAGTTGCAGTCCATTCAATATCACTCCATGCAATAAAAACTTTCTGACTTTTTAACATGATGGTTAATGGTGATGGTTTTCAATAAAAAAAACAAGAACTGAAAGAGCAAGTAAGCTTATGCCTGTAACTAGTTTTTCGTAATTCTCAATCCAGTTCATTTTAAATTTAGAAAGGCCATGAAGTGAAACCCACGTCAGCAGCAGCATTGAGAACAGTGTTCCAAATGCCAGAACCAAGCTTAAAAATAAAAAACCCATCCAGCCTTCTTGAACTGCAGATAGATAAACCGGTAAAAAACTTTCGCACGGTGAAAAAGTCAGTAACGATAAAAGACTTAGCACCGCCCAACCGTCATTTCCAGTTTTCTGAAATTCGTCTTCGTGATGATGCTGGTGGGTGTGCTTGCAATGAGAGTGAGTGCGGCCCTGAAAATGTTGAATGATTTGATACAGCCCAAAAAGCCCTATCGATAAACTGGCCAGTAGTAAAAAGTAATTCTCATACTTTTGAAAGAAACCTAGTCCAAGTACAAAAATCAATGCACCAAGTGCCGTGGTCATGATGACGTGCCCAAGGCCTGCAATCAATAAGATCGATTGCGTTTTTTGCCAGCTCCATTTTTGGGCGCGGGCCGCAATAACAAAAGGCAGCCAATGGGTCGGTATCGCTGCGTGCAACAGGGCTATCAAAAGTCCTGTAATTAAAATTGGTAAAATGCTGAAATGATTCATCTATTGATCCTTTAGACAAATCTCAGAAGGAAAGCAAGAAAGCTTGATCACAATAGCTAAAACTGTTAGCTTTTACAGACATTTACTAGAATCGTCCTTTAGCGCAGTTGGTAGCGCATTTCCATGACATGGAAGGGGTCGTAGGTTCGAATCCTACAAGGACGACCATTTTTTACCTAGTCAACCAACTCATTTAAAAAAAGCTATCTTTCTGCGGTAAAAGCTGGTTTACTTCGGATTCAAGCGTCCGTTCTGTCAGGTTCTAAAGGTTCTCTTTTGTACTTCGCGAATGGCCCCCAAGCTTTCACAGGAGGCAATTATGGGAAAAAAAATATACGTAGGTAATCTATCTTACGGAGTCGATTCAACAGCTTTACAAGATATGTTTTCAGAATTCGGCGCCGTCGAATCTGCTAACGTAATCATGGATCGCGATTCTGGTCGCAGCAAAGGTTTCGGATTCGTAGAAATGGGATCTGAATCAGATGCTCAAACAGCAATCCAAAAATTAAATGGAGCTGAAATGTCAGGTCGCGCTTTAAACGTGTCTGAAGCAAAACCTCAAGAGCCTCGCTCTGGTGGCGGCGGCGGCCGTTCTGGTGGTGGACGTTCTGGCGGCGGCGGTGGCGGCGGCGGCTTCTCTAAGCGTTACTAAGTTTTAATAAATAATATTATTCATCTCAGAAGGAGCCACCATGTCTAAAGAAGATTTAGTCCCATTCGACGGCCAGATAACGGCAATCAATGGCGGTGGCACCTACGGAGTTTTGCTGGATCAGGGCTCGGCCATTTCAGCAAAACTATGTGGGAAAATGAAAAAATTCAAAATTCGTATCGTTGTTGGAGATCGAGTCACAGTTTCGATTTCACCTTACGATGTCAGCCACGGCTTAATCACGTTTCGCTTTAAAGCCTAAAAAAAAACAGCTTAAGTTAAATTATTCTTAAAATGAAAAATCCAGCGCTGGAAAATGTCTACCATTGATAATTCGATCTGATAATTTTGCATTTTGTCGAGTGAAATATTAGAAATTCCACACGACCGGATTAAAGAAAATAAATTAAGATCATTGTTCACGTTTAAACTAAGACCATGTCTTGAAACTCCATTACGAACCTCAATGCCGCAAAATGCAATCTTTCCCACTTCAGTAAATAGCCCAGATGTCTGCATATTTAACTGAACTTCTATACCGTAGTCTTCCAATAATTGTTTTGTCGATCGCAGCAATATTTCCACATAGCTTCGAACTCCCCACTTCTTCAAACGCAAATTTAAAATAGGATAGATAACTAGTTGTCCTTCAGAATGTAGAGTTGCTAAACCACCGCGGGAGCTTTTAATGACCGGAATATTTTCTATTTGCTGAGCAAATCGATTCAATTCTGTGTCTGAATCAGCCCTTCGACCTAAAGTAATTACAGCTGGATGCTGCAAACCAATAACTGAAATCAAATTTGAAGACATAGACCATTCAGCCAATTGATTTTGCAGCTGAACTGCCTGTTGATAGTCGACTATTCCTAGGTATGAACCTTCAAAGCCTGCTACTTTGCTATTATGAAAATTCGAATCAATGGTAGAGTTCAACGCGATCATTTTCTTTAAATCCTGCACCCGAGTGAATGATACTAACTGCGCCATCTTGCCCGAAGTAGCTTACTATTTCTAATGTTCCTTTTATACGTCCAGCGACTTTACCCAGGTGATAACCAATTTCAGGATCGTAAATTTCATTGCCATCTTCAACGACTTTTAAGATATCTCCGACTTGAACACCGGAGATGCGGCCGACATTAATATAAATTTTATCTCCATTAAAAGCTGCGATGCGGCCCTCCCAAGTAATTTCATTCATGGCAGTTACCACTTGCGGAGTAAAATCTAAAAAAGCATCTTTTATTAAAATGGCCACAAGTTCCGGATTTTTGTTTAAAAATTGGCTGGACATGGCACCTTCAGCGACCTGGGCGCTTGCATCTTCTATCGTTACAGTTTTTACGGTATGAAAAACTACTTTACCAGAGCGTACATTTATCATGCGTAAGCGAACCACCGCTTCAAAAATTGTTTTTATTTTTTTCGGAGCGTTATCAGAATCTTTTTTGACCCGCAAATCTAATACTTTTCCTTCCAGAAAAGAATTTACACCTGCGTTTTGAGCGGCTTCCGTCAGCTTTAGCAAGTCATATTCTCCCGCAGAAAAGTATTTGCTGGTATCAATTTTAAGCTGGTTTGAATCAATCGCGATGACTTGGTCTGTTTTATTAAGCTCATCCATAAAAGTAAGGCGGGCTTGCACTCGGCCGGCTTCAGGACGCTCGGTGGATAAATCTAAAAATGGCAGAACCGCAATTCTTTTTTTCGGACTTTTTTCTTCAAGTTTTGATTTATAATCGACATCTTTCACTTGCCTATTAATTTTGGCATTATTATCGGTGGGCGGTTTTTCTGTAACAACATGCTTTTCAACCGCTACTGGCTTTTCACGAAACTGCACGCAACCTGTTAATAAAAAAATACTTAGAATTATAAAATTCAGCCAAGGTTTAGTCGGTATTGATCGCATCGAAAAGGATTGAACGTGGTACATTTTATTTCGGCCTTTCGTTACCATTAAAGTCATGCAGTGTCAGTGCTACGTCTATTTAAGTATAAACCATTTTTACACTTCAATAAAGTCAGTACGACCAAAAAGCTGTCTTGCTCCTTCGAAGAAATGATCAGAAATCTCAATCTGATGGGGAGTTTCCGCAAAAATTTCAATATCCTGGCCGTCAATATTCATAATAAGCCGGACGTTAGTAGGGCCCTTGTATTCGGTCAACAATCCTTCAAGTTTTTCGTAATCTTCTTCAGCTAGCTTATCTAAACGCACAGAAATCTTCTTTGTTTTTTTTAACACATCATCGAATAAGGCAAAACTATCGACCATAATTTTAGCATTACCATTTTCGACTTCTAAAGCCCCACCAATAAGTAATGGCTTTTCTTCTTTAAGAATTTCTGAATATTTCGCAAACGTATCTGGAAAAATAACAAGTTCAGCACTTCCAGTTAAGTCTTCGACTTTAGCAAAAGCCATGCGTGTGCCTTTTTTCGTGATTAGCTCTTTATATTCTGTGATAAGTCCAGCAACGATCACCCGCTTTTTATTTCTTTGCTCGCCCCATTTAGGTTTTCCTTGTTCTGCAATTTTCTGCTGCTCTTCC
Organism: Bdellovibrionales bacterium; assembly: GCA_043753645.1. GTDB lineage: Bacteria > Bdellovibrionota > Bdellovibrionia > Bdellovibrionales > Bdellovibrionaceae > Pseudobdellovibrio. The sequence goes on along the minus strand of JAYUWH010000148.1, from coordinate 5,469 downwards.
AACGAAATCAATTGCGGCAGATCAAAAACTGTTGAAGACGCCCAAATCTTTGCGAAATTCTCGAATCCACGAAGTGGATGATCACTTAAATAAAAACCTAAAACTTCTTTTTCAAACGATAAAGATTGAACCCGGCTCCATGATTTAACATCTTTAAGACTGACTATCGTTTCTTCTTTGTTGCCAAGTTCAAATAAGGACACCTGACCAGATTCGCGGTCTTTTTGGTGTCCGACTGCACGATCTAAAAATTGCGTATAACCCGCCATTAGCTGGGCACGGTGATACCCAAAGCGGTCAAAAGCTCCACCTTTAATAAAGCCTTCGATCACTTTTTTATTCACTCGTCGTAAATCCACGCGGTTGAAAAAATCTTCAAGTGAAGCAAATTTTTTATCCTCGCATTTTTCGCGCGCTTCGATGACGGCCTCGACACCCCCTTCGCCTACGCCTTTTATACCACCCAAGCCAAAGTAAATTTCATCATTTTTAACTGTAAATAAATAATCTGAAAAGTTCACATCAGGCGTATGAACCGTTAAACCACGCTTTTGCGCATCCTTGACATATTTGACTACCTTATCGGTGTCGCCAACTTCTGTTGAAAGTAACGCCGCAAAAAATTCTGATGGATAGTAGTGTTTTATCCATGCCGTTTGTGCCGTAATAACCGAATACGCTGCCGCATGGGATTTATTAAACCCATAATCGGCAAACTTAAACATCAATTCGAAAAGCTCTTCCGATTTTTTCTTATCATGGCCACGATCTGCAGCGCCCTTAAGAAAACGTTCCCGGTGTTGATCCATTTCCGCTTTAATTTTTTTACCCATAGCCCGCCGAAGCATATCAGCTTCGCCAAGGCTATAACCAGCAATTGTGGAAGCAATTCCCATAACTTGCTCTTGATAAACCATAATTCCATAAGTGTCTTCTAAGACAACTTTTGAATCTGCTAAAATGTATTCAACTGGGCTTTCCCCGTTTTTTCTTTTTGCAAATTCAGGAATATTCGCCATTGGACCTGGCCGGTACAAGGAGGTGATCGCAGTGATATCGCCAAATTTAGAAGGCTTAATTTTTCGCGTGGCATCGGTAATGCCTTCGCCCTCGAACTGAAATACACCAGCCGTGTCACCCCTAGAAAGTAACTCGTATATTTTTAAATCATCAATCGGAATATCTTTTTCTTTTATTTTAATTCCACGATTTTTTTCAACTAATTTTAATGCAAGATGAATATGGGTTAGAGTTTTTAAACCCAAAAAATCAAATTTTATTAAACCAATTTTTTCAGCATGCTTCATATCGTATTGCACGACATTTTCATCCGCCGACCCTTTATACATCGGCGCATGTTTAACAAGACTACCATCTGCGATAATAACTCCGGCCGCGTGAATGCCGGCATGACGAACCAAGCCTTCAACTTTTAAAGCCAAGTCCATCAAGGTTGCAACAGTTGGATTAGTTTCCATCATTTCGCGGATACGAGGTTCAATTTCAAGCGATTCTGAAAGCGTTACACCCAGCTTATCTGGAATCAATTTTGACACCGCATCCACTTCAGCGAAAGTTAAGCCCAGTACGCGTCCTACGTCCTTAATTGCGGCACGGGATTGAAGTTTTCCGTAAGTGATAATTTGCGACACCGAGGTCGCCCCGTATTTTTCGGTCACATATTGAATGACTTCTTGGCGGCGGTCCTGACAAAAATCGATATCAAAGTCCGGCATCGAAACACGCTCAGGATTAAGAAATCGCTCGAACAATAAAAAGTGAGGAATAGGGTCTAAGTCCGTGATTCTTAGGCTAAAAGCCACAAGTGAGCCTGCCCCGGAACCACGGCCGGGACCCACCGGAATATCCCTATTTTTTGCCCAGTTAATAAAATCTTGGACGATTAAAAAATATCCATTAAATCCCATGCGATCAATAACAGCTAGCTCATAATCAAGACGTTTTTTGTATTCCAATTTTTGTTGGTCAGATAATTTTAAATTACGCTCTTCCATTTCTGTAAAGCGGTCATTTAAGCCAATATCACCGCGATAAATAATTTCTTCCTTTACCGTGCGTCCTTCGGTGGTTGGAAAACTTGGTAAATGATAAATAGCTTTGCCATTTTCATCTTTGAGTTTAAATTTAACATTGCAACGATCAGCAATTTGTAAAGTGTTGGCAATGGCCTCCGGTGTATTATTAAATAAGGCTTTCATTTTTTCTGGAGATTTAAAATAAAAATCGGAACTACCTAACGTGTAACGAGAATCATCTGACAAAGTTTTATTAGATCCAATGCAGACCAACACTTCTTGCGCTATTTGATCATCCTGCGTGAGGTAATGAACATCATTGGTTGCAACCAGTTCGATACCGGTAATTTTGCCAGCCTCGATAAGAAATTGGTTGATGCCTTTCCATTCAGGCCTGGTGGCACACATTTCAAGATAAAGGCGGTCGTTAAATATTTCTTTTAAGGTACGAATCTTTTTTAAGGCCGCATCCGCACCTTCTTTTAAAAACAAGTCGACGACTTCACCGCGAAGACCACCTGTTAGGCAAATTAAATCTGCATTGTTTTTCTTTAAGACTTCGTAATCAATGCGCGGTTTCCAATAAAAACCCTCTTGATAACCAATGGTGCTTAGCTGGCAAAGATTTTGATAACCATTGAAATTTTGCGCTAGTAGTACCAATCGCTTAGGGCCTAAGGCCACCTCGGAATAACGCTGGCTAGGATCTTGTTTTTTCTCTAAGCGAGACGCCGGCGCGATATAGGCATCTAATCCCAAGATTGGTTTTACATTTTGCTCAAGACAAGCGAAATAGAATTCGATGGCGCCAAACATATTCCCATTATCCGTAAGTGCTACAGCCGGCATCTGGTATTCTGCGGCTTTTTTTGCAATACCCTTCAGGCGTGCGGCTGCTTCAAGAAGCGAATATTCAGAATGAACATGTAAGTGGACAAAACTCATTTTACTCCCACTCAATCGTTGCCGGTGGTTTGCTGGTAATATCGTAGACGATGCGGTTAATTTCGCGCACCTGATTGGTAATTTTATTAGAAACCATTTTTAAGAATGAATGATCAAAATCAAACCAGTCGGCAGTCATACCATCGACTGATGTTACAGCCCTCAAAGACAAAAGATATTCGTACGTTCGCGCATCGCCCTGCACTCCTACCGTTTGGACCGGAAGCAAAACACAAAATGCCTGCCAAATCTTATGATACAAATTGGCTTCACGTAGACAATCAATGAAAATCTGATCAGCCTTTTTTAAAATATTTAATTTATCACGGGTGATTTCTCCAATAATTCGAATAGCTAAGCCCGGTCCTGGAAAGGGATGACGATCAATAAAATTTGCAGCCAGCCCAAGCTCTTTGCCTAGCCTTCGAACTTCATCCTTAAAAAGATTTCTAACAGGCTCAACCAACTTTAATTTCATTTTTTCTGGCAGGCCTCCCACGTTATGATGAGACTTTATCGTTACACTTCCACCAACAGAAGAAATACTTTCAATGACGTCAGGGTACAAAGTTCCTTGAGCCAAATAATGAATGTTTGAGCGAAAAGGTTTTAAGTGGTTTTCCAGAGCCTCTTCAAAGCAATCGATAAATAATTTTCCTATAATTTTTCGCTTTTTCTCGGGGTCGGAAACACCCGTAAGTGCTGTCAGAAATTTGTCTTCGGCCTGAATCCCTACGACATTAAGTCCCATGGTTTTATAAGAAGCCAGCACCGTTTGAAATTCATTTTCACGAAGTAGTCCATTATTTATGAATACACAGTGCACACGTTCAGCACCTAAAGTTTTAGTAAGTAAAGTAGCGACCACCGAGGAATCTACACCGCCGCTAAGCGCGCAAAGCACATGGGCTTTGGGTTCAACTTTTTCTAAAATATATTTCTGTGCTTGCGCTAGAATTTCTTCGTTTTTCCAACTGGCTTTAGCCCCGCACCACAAAGCAAAAGACTTAATAACTTCAGTGCCGTGATCAGAATGCGAAACTTCCGGATGATATTGCAAAGCCCAGTAGTTATTAGAATAAAAACCGGCAACATGCTTGTCACTTTTCAGTAAAAGTTTTGCCTCGGGTGGAATTTTCGATACCACATCACCGTGGCTCATCCAAATTTTATGTTGTTGGGGCCAATTCATTTTCAACTCAGCATGTGCCGCGGCATCCCACTGGATTTCCATAAGCCCGTATTCTTTGGTGGATCCAGGTTCTACTTTGCCGCCAAGTTGGTGTGCTAAAAGTTGCATGCCATAACATATGCCAAGCACCGGAGCGCAATTCAGCAATTCTTTTATATCCCGCTTTGGACTTTTTTCGTCATACACAGAGTTCGGACCACCACTTAAAATAATACCGTCAGGATTAAAACTTTTAATTTTCTCAAGGCTTTCATGGTACGGAAAGATCTCTGAATAAAAGCCCAAGTCCCGCAGGCGCCTGGCAATTAGCATGGTTACTTGCGAACCAAAATCCAGAATTAAAAATCCATTTTTAGTTTTATTTTGTTCCAACTAATTTCACCAATCCATAAAAAAATATTTATTCTAACCGGTAATTCGGGGCTTCTTTAGTAATACTGACATCATGCACGTGGGACTCTTTCAAACCTTGTCCCGTGATCTGTACAAACTTTGCCTTGGCCTGCAGCTCATCAATATTTTTTGCACCTAAATATCCCATTCCGGACTTAAGACCACCAAGTAACTGATGAATGATTCCAGATGCACTACCTTTGTAGGGAACTTTCCCTTCGATACCTTCGGGTACTAGTTTATCCAAATCGTTTGTATCCATTTGTCCGTAACGATCTTTTGAACCTTTCATCATAGCCTCAAGTGAACCCATACCGCGGTACATTTTATAAGTTCGGCCTTGATATAAAATTGTTTCTCCAGGCGCTTCTTCCGCACCTGCTAGCGCATTTCCAATCATCACAGAGTTTGCACCAAGTGCTAAAGCTTTAGTAATGTCACCAGAGAATTTAATACCACCATCAGCAATAATTGTTTTTTGCTTTTTCTTAGCCACTGCTGCACATGCCATGATAGCCGTGATTTGCGGTACACCAACGCCTGCCACGATGCGAGTTGTGCAAATACTGCCGGGCCCCACGCCCACTTTAATAACATCGGCACCTTGATTAATAAGTTCTTCAGTCGCTTCAGCCGTCACAACATTTCCGGCAACCACAATCACATCTTTGAATTTATTTTTAACATGCTGAACCATTTGAATCACATTCTTCGAGTGACCATGAGCCGTATCAACGCAGATAACATCAGCCCCACTGGCGACCAAGGCTTCAACGCGCTCAAGGGTGTCACTACTTACTCCGACGGCGGCACCCACAACTAAGCGGCCTTTGGCATCTTTGGTGGCCCCCGGAAAGGCCTCGGCTTTTTCGATATCTTTTATAGTGATTAATCCTTTAAGGC
>JAYUWH010000147.1:0-28888 GCA_043753645.1 Bdellovibrionales bacterium | reverse complement strand
TCAAACTTATAAAATTCCATCAACCTATGTTCCTCGCTTTAAGCCGGGAAAAGAATTTAAAGAATCAGTAAAATAAAAAACCTACAACTTATCGAACTTGCTGCGAAACGGTACCGGCCAAGACTCTGCCAATTCTAAGGCTTCATAGTAGGATTCGGTAAATTTCGACGCTTGCAGATCATGAAAAATAATTCTTTTATCTAGTGGTAATTTTAGATGCCTTTTATTAAGAGCGAAATGAAATTTTTCACCCATAATAGCGCCAAGAATTTGAGCGGCCGTTACGTAGCTTTTTTTATTATATATTTTTGTTTGGAATATATTCATATTTTTCAGCTTACCAGAAGAGATGAACCGCATTTCATTAAGCTTTTGATTTAAAGCTAGCATTAAAGCTTCTTTTCCACGGTCATCAAATTGCTCTTTCTGCAAAGCCGAACGAATATCTTGCAAAGTGTCTGATTTTCTTTTGGGATTAGCAAACTTGCTGCAAAGATAAGTAACCATCTCTAACCAAATCAATTTTAGAAAATCTTTTTTAGGATCGCTTACTGTTTTCTTAAAACCACCCTGCATGTAGTAAATATATTGGGCTGCAATTTTTGAAACATGATTCACGGACAGCCTAGCTAAAAAAGCGATTTCAAGTTCAGGTATATAAAACGAATTCCCGTCTTGCACACTTTCAACAATACGCCGTCTGAGGGCTGCCGGCAGAATATTAAGTTGCTCAAAGAAAGATTCATCTAAAGAAGAATAAACTGACAGCGATGAGGTGTCTGTGGTTAAGCCGAAGGATTCACTTAATAGCTGAACGGAGTAAGAGACGCTATCAGTTAAATCATGATCTGACCTTTTTAATTTCTTATCGTAACCGCTTTCTAAGTAAAGCAAATAGTCCTGCCACTTTACCCAGGGTGGTAAAACGTTTAAGGCCCACTGTTTTTCCGTCAACTGCACCACATCTGTAGAAAGTTCGCGGTGATCTTCCATAATCTTGAAATAAATTATTTCTGGGCTTTGATAAACAATGCATAAATCTTCTTTGGGCGCTAACTTTTTAATTTCTAGGGGTAAGTGCTTCGTTGCTAAGTGTAAATCCCCGTACTGAATAAAAATCTGTTGTTTCTTGTTTTCGCTTCGTATTTTTTGAATCACTTTAGCCGAGGCCTGATCCCGTGATTTTAACGAAAGTTGCTTGGCATGGGTGTTAATCCCAAAAACTTTGACGTGGTGAGTTTGCGCCCACTTAAACAGTGGCCGGTAATTTTCCCAAGGGAAATCCCAATTTTTTTTCCATTGAATGCGACTCAAAAAATCTTTCTCTGACAAAAAACCAGCCAAGAATTTATCCAAATAGATTTGATCCTCAACACAAATACACTCAAGACATAAAACAATATCACTGTTCATTTTGCGTAAGATGCGAAGTAAACCCCGCGATGATTGTTTCAATGCGTGAAAATCACCAACCAGGACAATACCAGCTTTTTGAAGTCGATGGATAAAATGAGTCCGGTGCAAGACCGAATATTTAAGCCGGTTTAGCTCATTTTCGTAGGTTTTACGGTATTGTTCCAGCTGTGGGCTTTCTTTGCCGCTAATGGATTCAACACGAGACCTTGTTGATAAATAAAAATCTTTTCTAATTTGAGCTAAACGCGTCGAATCCATATATATTCTCTACTTTAGTAAAACATTAGTTGATTTCATAGATGAAAAATAAAAAAATAAAACCATGAATAAAAAAATGAACGCCTTACTCGTCAGCCTATTAGTTACTGTTGGTCTATTTGTTTATCTTACTCTACATCACTACGCAGTGAAACTAGGCATTTCAGCTGATGGAATCTGCAGCATCAATGAAAAATTAAATTGCGATGCAGCTGCAACCAGCTCATTTTCCGAGCTATTCGGAACTCCTGTCGCTGTTTTAGGTGGCACTTTCCATTTTTTGCTGTTTGGTTTTATTCTCTTTCTAAAATTCGACTGGCTTGAGAAAACAGTTTATTCGCAAACAACCCTAAGAGCTTTACTTGCAATCGCGGCCATTGTGTCGGTCGTTATGGGCCTTATCTCGATCATCTACGTGAAAGTTTACTGCCCATTTTGTATGGCCACGTATGTTATGTCTTTTATCAATCTGGCATTAGGTTGGAATCTTTTCTTAGTCAGTGAAAAATTGCAGCCGCGTCTTTTCCTGAATCAGTACCGCGCTTATTTTATTTTCTTAGTAAGTATTCCTGTTATTGCTTGGATGATTGCAGGCATGCTGCAAGAAAATAATGGTCTGGCTGAAGTTAAAAAAATGATTCCAGAAAAAATTGAACAGTGGAGATCTTCTCCGGTATACCTCTTTAATAGCACGGATGGCCTTACACGTCTGGGGTTGGCGGCGAAAATTACGGTCGTGGAATTTGCAGATTTTAAATGTCCACACTGTAAAAATGCGGCAACGACGATAGATTCATTTATGAAGGGTAACCCTGAAGTTACTTTTGTTTTTAAGCCGTATCCGTTAGATGGCAATTGTAATAATGCAATTTCAACCAAGGGCGATGGTTCCCGGTGCACACTTGCCGCTTGGGTTTTGTGCGCTGAAAAAAATGACCACCGGGGTTGGGATCTTCATCACTGGATTTTTAAAAAACAAGAAGAACTTTTTCAGGTCACAGATTTTAAACCCTATTTAGCTGAACTTGAAAAAAACTTCAAAATCGATACCGCAAAACTTACTGCCTGCAGTGAATCAAATGAAACCTACGAGCTGATTAGACATTTGGCTGATGAGGGAACAAAGGCACAAGTTAATGGAACACCAACGATATTTATGAATGGAAAAAAACTTCCTTATGGGCAGTTTCCTGATGTTTTGAAAGCCGCTGCAAGTGAAATACATTAAGGTAATAGGCTATTTAGGCAATAAACTTAAATAGCCAATCTAATAATTTGGCGACACCTTCATCAATGACTAATAATGAAGTTCTTCCTAGACCATCAAAAATTTCAATCACAATACCGGCTATAAAAATAGTTAATGCCGAAAGCCACACTGATTTAACCAACAGCCGTGTGGATTTAACATCATTTAATCTTAATTCCTCTAAGCAATTCTCGATTTTCCTCAAAGTGGATTTTAGCTCTGAAAAGTGTTCTTTGAATTTTTCTTTCAATTCTTGCTGCTTAGTGCGGGTTAAGGCATTAATTCCCGGGAAGTTTCGCTTGGTCCGGATGGCATGTATTAAATCTATACCGTGCAGTCCGTAACGCTCAACTTTCACCTTAAAATTGGCATACTCAGAATCAGAATGAATAAAATCTTTTAGAGTTTTTAGAGCACGCTCATACTCTTCATTAATGACTAAAGATAAAATATTATACCTAAGGGTATCAGGCTTACCCAAATCACTGACGTCAAGGTCAACTTGTCGGTTTGTATAATTCTCTTTTACTTCGATGCTCATGCCTTAATTATCGGTTCTTTTTAATATTTACTAAAACCTTTACTATAGTCTAGTTTTTCAATTAGACCGGACCTTGCTAGACTAAACTATGGCAAAATAAATCAAGTTTCTTCAGGAGGAAGTTATGGAATTTGAAATGGCACACTTGGATATGATGAACTTTGATCAAACCCCAGAGCCACGTCAAGTACCTGATTCTTATCCCCAGTCCGTTGTATTTAACGAATTGCAGAAAGAAATGGAAGAGCTACAGAACAAACTGAAGCTTAATAATCGCAGACTTATCCTTTTTGAAACTGAAAACAACAGACTTTTAGAAGAAAAAAACAAACTTTTTTTTATCATGCAAAACACCATGGAAAAAAATCAAATTATTATCGAGAAGATTTCAGGTCTAGAGGACGAAAACACAAAGTTACAAGCAACGAACGCTCTGCTAGCTGAAAAAACTAATTCGCTAGAGCAAGTTAATAAGACTCAAATGAGTGAGCTAAAACGATTTACAAAATTTCATTTAAAAATTCAAAATGTTATTAAGCCTTATATCGAGCAACTAAAAAATTCCGTAGAAAATCTGAAGCAAGAAAATCGCCAGACCAAAGCTCAATTAAAATACAGCACGGATTCGTCTTTACAAAAAGAATCTAAGGCGCTAGAGGAAATTTCTTTACTTGCAGGTAAAATCAAATCTATGGAATCCGACCGAACTCATACGATCGCCAGTTATGAAGAGCAAATTCATTCCTTTTCTAAAGAGATCCTTCGTTTAGGCCAACAGAATGATGATTTTGCCAAAGAAATTGGACGCTTAAAGAAATCTGTCGAATTTAAAAATTATTATGAAAATGAGCTGATCAAATTTAAACGTATTCACGAAGATGATCAGCGGGATGTTATTGTGCTTAATGAAAAACTAAATGCGATGTGTGTTAATTTAGCCGAAAAAGAGCAAACAATTAGCTTCACGAACGAGAAGCTGAATTCTTGTAATTCAAACCAGCAAGCGCTTGATCATTTACTTGAAACTACGCGCCTACAACTTTCAAAACAGATCTCTCATTCGGACGTTTTAACCGAAAGATTAAATCGCCTAGAGAAATTGAATTTAAATCTTAGTCAACAAATGCACTCGACGACTTAATGGCCTCAGATAGAGTCGAGAATATTTTGATATCGATGCCCTTTAAATGTAATATTTTGTAAAAGTCAGGCTTTAAGCCAACGATACGGGCATCTGAAATGACCCGTATTGATTCAAAAAAAGTTGTGATGTTAGCTGATGCTATAAAATTAAGGGCTTCTAGGCAAAAAACCACTTTTTTATTTTTAAGCTCGCGCTCGCAGACATCACGAAAAGGCTTATTTTGCTCGGGCTCGATGCGACCCTTGATTTCAACGACTGTTAAATCACCAACTTCATAATAACGTGCTTGCATGGATTACCTCTAAGTACCCTTTCGGCAGAATTTCAAAAAAAAATATCCGTCTTTAGTCTGAGAGATGACTTTAATATGTAAACTGCTACACTTTTCTAGTGAAATTAACTTACTGGTTTGTTTTTTATGCGATTCTTTTACATGGCTCGAAGGGCTTTTCCGCACCCGACTCGACCTTAAGCCCCACTGTAGCCTCGGCAAAAATTCAAGGTTTTACGATCACCGCAAGGGATCTTACTCGTGATATTGATAGCGGCACTGTACTATTAAATGGTGATGTTCGAATTATTTATCAGCAGCAGTATTTTGAAGCTGATACGGTAACGTTAGATTTGATAAAAAAACAAGCTCAGCTTAAAGGCCATGTGAAAGTCCAAACCCCCCAGTATCAGATCGGCGGCGAAGAAGTACGGTTAGACTACGAAGCTGGCCAAGGACTGATTTTTTTTGGTTACGTTCAGTCTAACAATATCCGGTTCCAAGGAAATTTGATTGAGAAATTAAATGATAAAGAATTCTTTGTCGTCGAAGCTGATTACACGACGTGCTCCAACTGCCCAGCAACGTGGAGTTTTCAAGGTTCGCAAATTAAAGCAGAACTTGGCGGCTACGCTTATTTAAAAAATACCACTTTCAAAATCGGACAAGTTCCGGTCTTTTGGTTGCCATACTTAGCCGTTCCGTTGAAATCAGATCGTCAAACAGGCTTACTACCGCCCGAAATTGGGCACATTCAAAATCGCGGTTTAATTATTTCAGAAAGTTTATTTTATGCACTTAATCGGTCCGAGGATTACACATTCACCCTAAAAAATTACCAATTTGGTGGTTTAAAACCACTGGTTGAATACCGCTATGCCTTATCACCATTGTCGTATGGAACAGCTCACGCCGCAGTCTTGCGAGACAGTGTGTTCGCCACGGATGAGCGCCTGAATAAATACCGCGGGCCGGACGATCAGGGAGTAAAACTTAACCGCTGGGCCGTCAGATCCTATAATCAGTATGGTCTTGATGCGAACTCATTACTACGCTTACAGTTGTCCTTGGTCAGCGATCTTGAGTACCCCAAAGATTTTAGTGATGAGTTTATTAATTATTCCGATCCGGCCCTGGAAAATAATATCAGTTATTCTCATCAATGGAACCAATCAGTTGGCTCGATCAGCGCCACATACTACAGAAATCTGTTAAGCGCCAACCAGTTAGAATCCAATGCCAATGCCGTTCACCGGATACCAGAAATAAAATATGATTCATCGCTATTAAAAATGTCGGATTTGCCGCTGTACTGGAAATTGGAATCAAGCTTCACCCAATTTGCCCGGTCTAAACCGTTCGATGATATAAGTCTTGTCGGAGATCAGAAGTATGCCTCTAATAATAAAAATAATCCCGGCTGCGAACACGATCTAGATCCAACTTGCAGTATCACTTTCGATGGTAATTATGATCCAAGCATTGATCAAATACGCACTGGACAACGAGCCAATTTAAAAGCAACGGTAATGAGTGATACCTTTAATATTGGCCGCTCTGCCAATATTTCGCCGTCAGCAAGTTTGAATGAAACCCAATATTTTTTTCCGGTTGGTGAATCTAAATTTAATGCACGCCATTTTGCACAATTCGATATTAACTCAAGAACAAAATTTTACCGCATCTATGATGATGATTACGAAATCACCAAAGTAAAATATAAGCATGAAATTATTCCTGAATTGCAATACACCGCGGTACCGTGGCTTCAACAACAGGATCACTCTTTTTTTGGCGGCGCAGAAACCAATGATAATCCCAATACCTCACGCGATTTAATTATTTCAGACTCAGATATTAACTCAAAACGCGGAATCCAATATGATTTCGACGACCGCGTTTATGACAGAAACGTAATTTCACTTTCTATTTTAAATAATATTATTCAAAAACGCGATAGCGACTTGGGCTACAAAACTATAATGACCTTTAAAGTGACGCAGTCCTATGACTTCTACCAAGCAAGTAAGAACTCAGACCAACCTTTATCAAAACTTGCAGCAACCTTTGATTTGGATTTAGATCATATTAAAAGTAATTCACAAGTGGCTTATAGTCCTTACGAACAAGCTACAAATTCCATTACTACGCTTAGTTATTTAAATGAACAGCAGCAGTACTTTAAAATCGGGTTATCAAGCACACGCATCGAACAAAAACATGATGATATCTCGTTTGCGATTGGCTTTGTCAGCCCCTACGTCAATATTCTTACGGGAGTCATATTTGATGCAAGTGCTGGCGTAGATAATTCGAAGCGGCTTAAGCGAAACTCATTGATTACTCAGCTAAAACCACCCGGAGATTGCTGGGCCGTAAACTTCTACTACGATCAAAAGGAAAGTGTGGCCGGAGAATGGCATTTTAAATTTGATTTCTCGTGGGATGGAAAACCTACAAAAATCATTCCGCCTAATGAGTTAAAAATAAATTAAACATTCACTTACTAAGCTGCAAGTTTTACTCAATAGTCACAAAAGAAATTCTATTTTGTGGATCAACCCAACAAATATAAGACTGAATTTCAAAGGATGTAAACAATCCCGAAAATAGAATTCGATTTTTTTGCAGCCGCTTAAGCTGTGCTTTATCAATTCTTTCAAACGTGCGCCAAGCGTGACTTAGTTTTTTTACCTCAATCAAAAGCACCCGGCGATCTTTGCAAAATACCAAATCAATTTCGCCAATCCGCGTGCGCAGCCGCTGAAAAATTAAATGCCATTGTCGCTGCTTAAGCAAAAAAATGACTGCCGCTTCGGAATTAAGACCTGCTTGAAAATGCGTAGCTAAGGGTTTAGAAACTTCTGATATGCTCTTTGACGCCGCTAAAGGTTTGACGATGCCAGACTGTTGGACCGTGCTTTTGAATTTGCTGGCGGTGCACAGCTGTGCCGTAGCCTTTATGTTTTTCAAATCCATAGTTTCCAAACTGTGTTGCAAGCTCTGTCATAAATAAATCACGAGCTACTTTAGCAACGATCGAAGCTGCACCAATAAGGCGGACTTTGCTATCACCTTGAATGATCGGTAGCTGTTGGTATTCACCGAGATTCGGAATTTTATCACGGCCATCAACCAAGACAGTTACCGTTTTTTCAAGGCTACTTAATGCGCCCAAGGCTCTACGCATAGCTAGAAAACTAGCTTGTAGAATATTAAGTTGATCGATTTCTTCAACTGTTGCGATACCGATAGAAAATGTATGGTAAGACTTGATACTTAACGACAATTCTAAACGCTGCTGAGCTGTTAACTTTTTAGAATCCTGGTAATGTTTGACATCTTTTTCAGATTTAAATATGACGGCCGCGGCATAAACGGGCCCGGCTAAACATCCCCTGCCAACCTCATCGATACCGATTAAGGGTTGGCTTAAGGAACTTAAGAATTTTTTAGTGTATCTCAATGAATCGACTACGCCTTTGGCGCAGCCGTCTTTTCTTTTTTAGAAGCTTTTTTCTCAGCTTTAACTACCGGCGCAGCGTCTGTTTCAGCAACATCAGCTTTTGACATGTTAACCAAATCAGATTCAATACGAGCTGCACGGCCATCTAATCCGCGAAGGTAGTAAAGTTTTGCACGACGAACATGTCCGCGGCTGACTAACTCAACCGAATCAACTGCTGGAGAATTAAATGGAAAAGTTCTTTCAACACCAATACCAGCTGAAATTTTTCGTACTGTAAATGTTTTGTGTGAATGACCTTGAATTTTTGTAACAACGCCTTTGTAAACCTGAACGCGCTCTTTTTCACCCTCAACAACTTTAACGTAAACGTTAACAGTATCACCTGATGAAAAGGCACTAATCTTTGGATTCGATTTTTTCTGAGTTACACGTCGAACTAGGTTAGTCTCAGCAACCGTTGTTTTTTTAACTTTTGCTACTTTTTTCGTTGATGTCGTTAATGCCGCTTTTGCTTTAGCCATAGTTCAATCCTTATTTTATCGTTTCTGAAGAGTAATGAGTTACCATGACCCTAAGAGTCGGTCAAGACAGATACTGACGGCCGAGCGAACGCTCAAATGCCGATAATTATCTTTTGAAGCCCCAGAAATGGGCTCTAGAACTCCATAGCATTCGGCCATAAAGTCTTGGGTAAGGCCAAATCCTGTCCCAAAAACTAAAACATAAGCTTCGTCCGAGGTTTCAAGTTCTTCTCTAAACCCCTTAAATGTGAACTTTTTTTGCGCGTCATTGATAGCACGTGCTGCAGTTGCAATCACGCGGGCTTCAGGAAAACCCCATGCTGCTACGGCAGCATCTAAGTTTCTAGCGGTGTGAACTGCCTCCAAAGCTGTCCGGCGCATAGGGTTCATACGCGAGCCCTCGCCCACCCGCCAGTGATCCAGCACCCGTTCAACAAACATCAGCTGATCCTGTGCCGGATGAACCAGATAATAGCGATCAATTCCATACACCCTGCATGCCCGTGCAATATCATGGATATCAAAATTAGTAATATTCGTTGCAACGATTCGCTGCTGACGATCAATAATTGGAAAATGCATTAATGCCACAGCTAAGGGGGCTTTTCGTATAAAGGCTTTCATGAGGGTAATTCCAAATCTAGAAGGCCTAAAACTGTTTTATCTTCCAATGGCATTTGTTGATAAAACTTTTTAACCTGCGGCCAATCGACATTTTTATTTTTTAGCAAATCCGGCCTTTTTTTAAAAGTTGTTAACACCGAACACTGCGCCTGCCACTCAGAAATGTGCTGGTGATTTCCCGATAGTAACACCGCAGGAACTGCTAATTCATCCTCGATTTGCGGTTTTGTAAATTGCGGAGCTTCTAATAGATTATCTTGAAAACTGTCTCTAAGGGCTGAGTTTTTATCACCCAGCACTCCGGGAACAAATCTAGAGATCGATTCAATAATTGCTAAGGCGCCAAGTTCACCGCCGGATAAAACAAAGTCTCCGATGGAGATTTCCTCATCAACGAATTGATGAATAAATCTTTGGTCTACGCCCGCGTACCGACCACAAATTAGCACCAGCTGGTCTAACTGGGCCCACTCTGCGGCGCGCGAACTGTTCCAGGGCTTCCCCTGAGGCGAAAGATAAACAATTTTTTTATCCGGCTGGTCTTTTTTCGACTCATTTAAACTTGCCATAGCATCGGCTAACGGACGGTATTTGAATAACATTCCGTCTGAGCCACCAAAGACTGTGTCATCGACCGAGTTGTATTTATTTAATGAAAACTCACGTAAATTGATAATTTCAATATTTAGAATTTTAGACGTAATGGCTTTACTTAATAGGGCATCTTGCAGATAACTGCGGATTAACTGTGGAAACAACGTGATGACTTTAAAATTAATCTTTTTCATTTATAAGAAGTAAGCCTTCAGGCAAAGTGGTGTGGATCGTTTTAGTCTTGTAGTTAACGTCTTGAATGAAGTTTTTCACAAAGGGTATTTCGATATTTTGCCCATTTACTTTTTTATCCAGCACTAATAAATCCTGATTTCCATTGGTTGAAAAGCTGATGATTTGGCCAACAGGCCCAAGCAGCGAATCTTCGATCTTAAAATTTAATAGTTCACTTAAAAAAGGCTGGTCTCCGTCGGCAGAAATTAATAAGTTGGCAGCAACCCAGACTTCGGCTTTTTTAAGTTCTTCAGCTTGATTACGTGTTTGGATTTCTGAAAAACTACAAATAAAGCCTTTTTTGTAGGCCTTAATTTTTTTGATCTTCAAATCGTTTGTGTTAGTTTCTGCAAATTCCTGGGGCCGCACAAAGCGAAGCTGTAAAATTTCTGATACCCATGAATTATCTCCCGAAAATAACAGCACGTACAGTTCACCTCGGATACCGTGCGCATCAACCACGACGCCTATTTTTTTAAATTGAGTTGTTTCAGTCATTGCGGACATGGACTACTTTACTAACAGTTAAAGCAAAAAAATAGGAGCTGATTTAGCTCCTATTTTACGAATTCATATTAATTCAACAATTATTCAACAATGTCTAAATGGTAACGCTTATTAAGCTTTGTACCCGCTGCACGAATAATTGTTCTCATAGCAGCTGCCGTTTTACCTTGTTTACCGATGACTTTACCAAGATCTTCTTTATCAACTTTTAAAGCTAGCAAGGTTGTTTGCTGGCCAGGGATTTCATCTACAGAGACATTTTCAGGTTTGTCGACCAACGATTTTGCCATATGCTCAACAAGTTCTTTTAAATTATCCATTTTATCCTCTACACCCGGGTATTTAAAGTCAGCTGGGATGCCCTATTTGACAAAAAACCTTGCTAGAACACAAGGCTTTTTTAACTCAATAAATCTTTAGTCCCACGATCGCTTAAAAAGCTAGGCTTTTACAGCTGGAGTTACTGGAATGTGAACGTGCTTAGGCTTCTTTTTAGCGCCAGTAAGCTGCTTTTTAGATGGCTTTGTTTCAATGCCAGCAAGCTTAAGAACGTGGCGAACGGTATCAGAAGGTTGTGCACCCTTAGATAACCAAGCTTTTGCCTTTTCCGCATTAACAGTAACTTTTTGTTCTTTACCCATTGGAGTCGGAATGTAAGTCCCTAAAACTTCAATAAATTTACCTGTAACGTACTTTCGTGAATCCGCAACTGTGATTCTGTACTTAGGGTCGTGCTTTTTACCTACTCGGGCTAAACGTATAACTACCATGGGTTACCTTTCCTGATAACAATCTTGAAACGAGAACTTAACTTTTTATATTGAGTTCGAGGGATTATCAAATAAATTTATCGCTTTCGGGGCTAATGCTGCTATTTTTGTGCATTAAAATGGAAATTTCATCCCAGCAAGCCCGCCGCCTTTGCCGCGGCCCTTTGGTCCCATACCCATCTTCATCAAGCCAGACATCATTTTTTTGGCCTCTTCAAATTGTTTAATGAGCTTATTTACGTCCTGAACTTGAGTTCCACTGCCCGCTGCAATTCGCTGACGCCGCGAGCCATTTAGAATCCGGTGGTCATCGCGCTCTTGGATTGTCATCGAACGAATGATGGCCTCAATTTTTTTTATTTCATTATCGGGCGGAGCCATCGTCTTCATTTGTTTAGAAATTTCACCCATACCTGGAAGAAATTTCAACATGCTTTCAATGCCGCCTAACTTTTTAAGTTGCTGGATCTGGGCCAGAAAATCATCAAGCGAAAAGTTATTCGATAAAATTTTCTTAGCGGATTTCTCGGCCTCTTTGTGATCCATAACTTCTTGCGCGTTTTCAACAAGCGTCAGCACATCACCCATATCTAAAATGCGGCCGGCTAGCCGGTCAGGGTGAAAAACTTCAAGAGCTGAAACTTTCTCTCCGACTCCCATAAATTTTATCGGGATTCCGGTCATTTCTCGAATGGATAAGGCAGCCCCACCGCGCGCATCGCCGTCGACCTTCGTTAAGACCAAGCCCGTTAAAGTTAATCGCTGATGAAATGTTTCAGCGACACTAACGGCTTGCTGCCCAAGCATGGCATCGGCAACTAAAAGAATTTCTGTCGGAGGAATTATTTTTTTTAGCTCTTCAAGTTCTGTCATCAGCAAATCATCGATCTGTAATCGCCCAGCTGTATCAAGTACTAAAACATCGATCATTTCTTTTTCAGCCCACGGCAAAGCCGCCTTGACGATATCGACGGGCTGCATTTTTGGCGTCGAAGGAAAACAACTAAAATTGTTTTGTTTGGCTAAAGTTTGAAGCTGTTCAATAGCTGCCGGTCGGTACACGTCCACCGGCACGAAGCCCACTTTTTTTCCTAATTTCTGACGTAGATATAATCCTAGCTTTGCCGTCGTTGTTGTTTTTCCGGCCCCTTGCAGTCCGACCATCATGATGACAGATGGCTTTTCACGAACATTCACATCGACGGTTTCACCACCTAAAGTTGACACCAGTTCGTCATACACAACTTTGGTGAACATCTGGCCGGGATTTACATTTTTTATAACTTCGGTACCTATGGCTTTTGCTTTTACGCGGTCAATAAAGTTTTTAACAACTTTAAAATTCACATCGGCTTCAAGTAAACTTAAGCGAATTTCTTTGATGACCTCATCCACATTGGCTTCCGATAGGTGACTCTGGCCTTTTAATTTTTTTACGGAACTTAAAATTTTATCTGACAAACTTTCAAACAACATAATTTATCCTTCTACCACCGAGAAAAAGAACCTTTGACTAACGAAATCCGCGCAACAAAGTAAGTTATAACGACGCCCAATAAACAGACCAAAGCAGAAATAGACAGATTTACATCTGCTACACCTATGACGGAATAACGAAATCCATTTATTAAATAAAATAACGGGTTAAACTTCGATATCAGCTGCCAAATTGGATGCAAATTTTCGATTGAGACAAAAACGCCTCCTAAATAAGTTAAAGGAAGCAGTATGAACGTGCTAAAGGCCGTTAATTGATCGAATGTTCTAGATAAAAATGCGATTGAAATACCTATGAACGAAAACATAAGCCCGCCTGCGACAGCGAAATATACTATCCAAAATGGGTGCTCTATCGACATCATTTGACCTAATTTTAAATAGTGAAATAGAAACCCAACCAATCCAGTAATAAATGCCACCATCGAGCCACGAATGACTCCGCCAAAACCCATCGCGAAAATAATTTGAGTATTAGTGATTGGGACCACACGTAAATCTTCTAGATCACCTGAAAATTTAGAAGTCACGATCGACGAAGATGAATTTTGGAAGGAATTATTAATTAAAACCATGGCCATCAGACCAGGAATTAAAAATGATAAATAAGGCATGCCATTTTTTAATTGTACATTTGAGCCCAACGTCACACCAAAAACCAACAGATAAAGAAAAGAGCTGATAATAGGACTGACTAAAGTTTGCACAATCACTTTCATAAAACGTTTCACTTCACGTTGTAATAAAGTCAGAAAGCCAATCATACATTCACCATCTTTGAAAAAGCTTCTTCAAGCCTGCCCTCTTCGATTCGCATGTCTCTTATATCTGCGTATGAAATATTATGTTTCGCCAGCACTTCTACCAAACCCATAGAGGCAACTTCGGTAAAAGTATTTTTGGTCCCGTCTTTGAGCTCGACAAAAACTTTTTTAGTCGAATACTGGGAAATAACTTGTTTAGTTAGCCCATCAAAAAGAATTTTTCCTTTATTAATAATTGCAACCCGTTCACAAAGTTTTTCAGCTTCTTCTAAATAATGAGTTGTTAACAAAATAGCGATACCTTCATTCTTAAGTTGCGTGACAAAGTGCCATAAGGAATCCCGAAGTCCCACATCAACACCGGCCGTTGGTTCATCCAAAAGCAGAAGTTTTGGCGAATGCACTAAGGCTTTTGCAATCATCAATCGGCGTTTCATGCCACCGGAAAGTTGTTTAACATTTTTAGTGCGATGATCTTTAAGCCCTAATTTTTCTAATAAATAATCAATACGTTTTTGGTTATTACGGATACCATAGTAGCCCGATTGAAAATTTAGGATTTCTTCCACATTAAAAAATCCCGTATTTATAATTTCTTGATGAACGACACCCATTTGCTTTTTAGTAAACATTGGATTCTCGCCCACATTAACCCCGAAAACATTAGCAGAACCCGCAGTCGGTTTTTCTAGCGTGGTGATCGTTGAAATAATCGACGTCTTACCAGCCCCATTTGGCCCAAGTAACCCGTAGATTTCGCCGGCTTTAATTTTAAATGATACATCCTGTACCGCCTGCACGAACTTTCCCGATTGCTTTAAATAATACGTTTTGACTAAATTTTTAATTTCTAAAGGTAATGATTTATCAAGTTCACTCATACTTACCGCGCCCTTGAGATGCTGCTTGCAAAATCAATATCTGGATTTTCTTTTTTAGCCCAGTTTAAATCCCACTCTTGATTTAGCAGTAATACCGGTTGCTGAATCATATCTTCAAACATTTGAAAATTACCCTTCAGCTGTGAAACAGCTTTGCCATCAGGTCCGCGTGGCCAGCGGGCAACGGTGAAAGGTAATCTGGTCATTTTAACTTCAAGGTTGTACTCATCTTGCAGGCGATGAACTAAAACTTCAAATTGCAGTTCACCCACAGCTCCGATGATGGCCTCTTGATTGCCAACAATAGGATCAATAAACAATTGAATCGCACCTTCTTCTGAAAGGTGATTTAACGCTTCATTTAATTTAATCCGGCGCAAAGCATCCCGAACTGTTACTTTTGCAAATAATTCTGGAGCAAATTTTGGGATATCTTCAAATTCTATTTTTCCTTGGCTTGAAATACTGTCCCCGATGGCGAAATTTCCAGTGTCACTGACACCTATGATATCGCCTGCGTAGGCTTCATCGACAGTTTCTTTATCGGCCGCAATAAATTGATTGGAATAAGATAATCGAAGTTCTCGGCCTAAGCGCGCATGATTAACTTTCATGCCACGATCGAACTTGCCTGAGCAAATTCTTAAAAAAGCTATCCGGTCCCGGTGTCTTCGATCCATGTTGGCTTGAATTTTAAAAACAAAACCCGTGAAATTTGAAGATAGTGGGCTGATGGGTTCGCCTTTTTTTAACGGACGCGCTTTTGGCGGCGGGGCAAACTTTGTGAAAAAATCCAGAAAAGTATTTACGCCGAAGTTTTGTTTGGCCGACCCAAAGGTCACGGGACTGATTTTTCCGGCTAAGAATTCTTCCGGATCAAAGGGCGGCAGGGCTGTTTCGATCAGATCAAGTTCTTCTCGAACTTGCGCCGCCGATTCATAATCTAAATATTTATCTAAAATTGGATCTGTTGGCCCTTGCAGATCGACGGTGCTTACTTCATCACCTTCGCGGCGCTGATCGTAAAAGTGAGCTTGCTTTGTCAGTCGGTTATAAATTCCTTTAAAGCGCTGGCCAATTCCTAGCGGCCACGTCACAGGATAGCACTGCATATTTAAAGTTTTCTCAATCTCATCGATCAACATCAGCGGATCTTTTCCTTCGCGGTCTAACTTATTCACAAAAGTAAATATTGGGATATTTCGATAGCGGCACACATCATATAATTTTTTTGTACGTTCTTCGACTCCCTTAGCAACGTCGATAAGCATACAAGCACTTTCTACAGCCATTAATACACGGTACGTATCTTCCGAAAAATCTTTGTGTCCTGGAGTATCAAGTAAGTTAATTCGCAGTTTATTAAAATCAAAAGTCATGACTGACGAGGTAATTGAAATCCCTTTTTGCCGCTCAAGCTCCATCCAATCGGACGTGACGGCCTTAGTTCCGGCTTTACCTTTGACTTCACCAGCCTCGTGAATAACGCCGCCGTGATAAAGTAACTTTTCGGTTAACGTAGTTTTTCCCGCATCGGGATGGGAAATAATTGCAAACGTTCTTCGGCGTTCGATTTCTTTTTGGACAGCAGGTATGACAAAGTTAGACATGGCAGGAATATATGCCGAGCCGACTTTGACATCAACCTTGACGAGCGGATGTGAGTTTTATATGACTGCTGTGCGTTGACTTGAATAGCTCAGAGTGGTTTGGAGCCACTTGCTGGATTACCAGCAGATAACTTAAGGGGTCTTATGACGAATTTAAATAGCACGCGCTATTTCATCAGCACGTTTTACAAATTCACTGCGATCTCAGAGCCACAACACTTCAAATTATTTTTAGAGCAGCTGGCCGCCCAGACAAAGACGATTGGGCTGATTATTATTGGAGCCGAAGGAATCAACGCCACTGTTGCCAGTCCTAGTACTGAATCTTTGCAGCAATTTAAGACAAAGGTAACTGAATATTTAGGGCATTTTCAAGAATCTAAACCACTAAATCTTTTATTCAAAGATTCTGAAGCCGAAAAGCCACCGTTTAGGAGGTTTAAAGTAAAAATTCGCGCAGAGATTGTCACTCTAGGAGCGCCTGAACTGGTGCCTGGGGACGAAGAAAATCATCACCTGTCACCCAACGAATGGAACGAAGTTTTAAAAAATGAAAAAGATGTTTTAGTCATTGATACCCGTAATTGGTATGAGACTAAAATTGGAACATTTAAGAACGCGGTGAACCCAAAAACCGATCAGTTTACGGAATTTCCCCAATTTATGGAGCAAAACAATTACGATAAAAATAAAAAAGTTTTGATTTTTTGCACCGGTGGCATTCGCTGTGAACGTGGCATTTTGGAATTGCAGCGGCAAGGCTTTAACGATGTCTACCAGCTTGAAGGTGGAATTTTAAATTATCTGAAAGAATATCCGAACGATCAGTTCAAGGGCGAATGTTTTGTTTTTGATCACCGTGTGGCCGTCGATCAAAATTTAAGACCTACGCAAAAATACGCTTTGTGTCCCCATTGTGGCCAACCTGCCGACCACCCACTTGACTGTCAACGTTGCGATTCGAAAGCTATTATTTGTACTGCTTGTAAAGTCATTGAGTGGAAAAAAATATCGTGTTCAAAAAATTGTGCTTATCAACTTGAATTACATCCTGATCGAAAAGGCGCGAAACAGTTCGTTACCTTTACGGATGATAATCACTGATGTTGCAAACTGAAGGTAACCGTGTAGATCGCTTCAGTAGAGACATTTTTAGAATCCACTCGAGCCGGGATAAAAATTAATTTGTGCGCGGCCGCAATGGCAACTTCATCGAGTCCAAAACCTAACGCATTTAAAGGTGTAATTTTTTGAATTTCTCCGTGCTCGTCTACGAAAAGCTTTAATTTTATTTTTCCTTCGATGTTTTTAATTTTGGCTTCTACTGTTCTTTTTACAGAACGAGTGACTTCATTGATATTCACAATTTGTAGCGGCGAATTAGCCGCTTTGTTTGCACTTTCATCGCTAGGACTTTTTTCATTTGTCGTCTCGAAATTATTCGTAGAAGTTTCAGGCGGTAGTTGCTGATTCGGTGAGTCCTTAGGTCTAATCGTGGTCTCTTTTTTTAGTGGCTGCAGGTATTCTGATTTTCTGGAAGGGTTTTGCCTTAAAGAAATTTCAGGGGATTCTGAAATTTCGATCGTCGTGGAAATATTTTTTGGTGCAGCAGAATTACTTAGAAAATAAAGGCTTACAAAAATGAAGGTATGCAAAAAAATTGAAACACCAAGTAAGACGTATTTTGAAACAGGCTTCATCAGACCATCTCTTTAGCATCTAAATTGTAGGCTTGAGAATTAGAATTGCTAATTGCTTACTTTTTGACCAGCTTTGGTTGCTAAAAGCACTTCTGCGTACACGCTTCTCCCACCATAAAGACCCGATTTGCAAGACACTCAGGTGTTCCTTTATGGCGAAGAAAACCCCAATCGGTGCTTTGTGGTTTTATCGGCTTATTTTGGAAATGAGCTAAACAGGACTGGCGGGCCATTTCCTGAAAGGCCGCGCGCATCTTCAAAGATTCATCAAGGTAATCCTTGGCGACAAAGCGGTTAATACCAATGCCATTTTTGGAGGGACTACTTTGCGAAATTATAAAATCAAAGTTTTTATAATTGATATTTTGGCAATCGTTGACAGAATTTAGTAATTGTAGCCCAAATGGATCCGGCCCAAGGCTATCAACGATCACCACGTGACCTTTGACGCCAACAATATCTCCGGTTGCAATCGATGATTTCGCATCGACAGTTATATTTTCAAAACAAGAAAATCCTGATTGAACTGCATCGATAAACTTGGTTGATGTTTGACGTATAAAAATGGGCTTGTTGTCCAACCCTGGCTTATAACGAAGTCCTGCGACTGCAATAGTTGAAGAAACATATGAAGAGCAATCAACTCCCAAAGCGCCGGTGCCAGTGCCCGCATTTTTTTGGAAATTTATGGTGTTGCCAGCAATGGCGGGCTCGCCACCGTAATCATATATCAATGGATTATTTTTCACGGGCGCACATTGGGCTTCGGAAGCAAGCCCACGTAAATAGTAATGCGTGTTTTGCACCGCTGCTAAATTGGTGATTTCACGTTTGCCGCCAACACCATCTGGATGTGTGCCAACGCGAGAAATTCCCACGACAGCCGTAGTACCATGATCCATGGCAGGTAAATCTAAGGTGCGACAACTCTGATAGGCTGTCGAAAAAACCATCTCCACACCTTTTGCAATTTTAGCAGAAAAAATTTTACCCTTGGGAGCCGTTAAAGCTTCGTGACTTGCAGGCGGTAAAGCCGCGTTGCCTGAGTTTGGAGCTTGCGGCGTAAGTTGCGCTTGGCAATTAATTTTTAGCTCCTGGCTTAAATTTTTTATATCAGTTATTTGAGAACTTATTGCCCAGCCTGCCAGTTTTATTTCTGCGGTCGATTGATCTTCCATTTCAAATTCGATCAATTTTTGGACTTGGTCCTTCCAGGTAATCTTAGGGTTTTGTGAACTTTCAGCTAACAAAGACTTCAATAACTGGTGCATCGATTTTTTCAAATTTTTAATTTTTTTCTCAGACATATTATCTTCAGCATTTGCCAAACTAATGTGATTTAGCTTCTCATCGATGGCTGCAGTTAAAGATTCAATGGATGGTATAGCTTGATCCGAATCTATTGCCTCGTAAAGCGCGTCGAATATTTTACTTTTAACATCAGCGCAACCCAGAGAATCCATGATTTTTTGGCTGGCTTGCTGTACTTTTACTGAACTGTTTGGCGCGCAACTTGAAACTAACACGGCGGTCGATACGCACATTACTTTAACAGTTAGATTGAATACCCGAACGCTGGCTTTTGGCTTCTGTATTGGTTTTCTCATGAAAACCAGATCGGCAAAAAGGTGTACGGTTTAGAGTTTTAAGTGGGTGTTAGTGAATTCCTAGGCTTTCCTAGAGGGGATTATATAAACTTTTTGCTATAAACTTCGACTAAAGTCTTGCGTTAGAAGCAGCCTGGTGGTTTTTTATTTTATCAGCGGAGATCAATTTATGCGTAATGACCTGATCAATTAAAGTACGGCGGTCGATGGGCTTTGGGAGATGATCATCACACCCAGCGTTTAATGAATTAATGCGCTCTTGTTAAAGGGCATGGGCCGTTAATGCAATAATTGGCCGATTATAACCTTTCTCGCGCAGCTGTGCTGTTGCTTTGTAACCATCAAGATTAGGCATTTGAGTATCCATTAATATAATTTCAAAATCATTAGCCAAGGCCTTACTTACGTCGTCAATTCCGTCCACAGCACATTCGACCTCAGCACCAGCAGCGGTTAAAAACTGTGAAATCAAATTTCAATTATCACTAGAATCATCCACCACCAGTATTTTTGTATGGTTAAGTGAGTTTTTAAAGTTGGTCGATGGCAGTTCGATTTCTTTGGCACACATTTCAAGATG
The DNA here is from genome assembly GCA_043753645.1 of Bdellovibrionales bacterium. Taxonomy (GTDB): domain Bacteria; phylum Bdellovibrionota; class Bdellovibrionia; order Bdellovibrionales; family Bdellovibrionaceae; genus Pseudobdellovibrio. The sequence goes on along the minus strand of JAYUWH010000147.1, from coordinate 8,651 downwards.
GTCCACCAGCTTTGAATTCGCTGCGACTTCATTGCGGATTTCGACTAAAAAAGTACTATCTTCATTTACTTTACTTTCTTTAATGTAGGTGAGGTGAGGTTACCTCCCGTACCAACATCCTTTGCCACACGAGTTAATTCGGCCACTAACGATCGTAAAGTTCCGACCATCGTATTAATAGCATCTTTTAATTCTAAAATTTATCCACGGGCATCAACTGTAATTTTTTTTGTGACAAGTCACCATTTGCAACTGCTGTAGTTACTTTTGCGATATTACGAACTTGATTCGTTAAATTTGAAGCCTTACAGTTCACGTCATCAGTTAAGTCTTTCCATGTTCCAGAAACACCACGAACGGCTTTCACAGTATGCAGAAGATCCCGCAAATGTTCCCAATTATTTTTATCGTAATTCTTACCCATCGACGGCATGGCGTAAGCTTTACCCGCTTGTAATGTTTTTAATGGTTTTTTATTAGGTACCATGGTCTTTCCAACCAATAGCTTAAGATTCTTTTTGAAAGCCAGTCCCGGATTTCCTGAATTTTTTAACATTATTGAATCCCCTTAATAATTTATACTTACGTCTAAATGTCTTAAGACTTTACTTTTAAGATGAAATAGTTGGCATTATTACTTAAAAAAGTTAAGAAATTTAAACAATTAAAAAGCTTTCCACATGGTGGATCTGGGCTTAAATTGTTACATTTTCTTAACAATGATTCAAAAATTTTGTCTTTTCCCGAAGAATCTAGTCGAATCGAAGTAACTAAAAGATTTAAATAGAATATAAACCTTAATATTTTTATTAAACTGCTATATATGTTAATAACTTTAAACAGTTGATTAGACTTTTTTAAAGGTAAAAAGAAAGTGAACAATCCATGACAAAAGTGCTTATAATTGAAGATAATGTCGATACACAAATACTTCTAAAGAAAGTTCTTGAACCTATCTACGATTTTAAAATTGCCGAAGATTTAAAATCCGCGTGGGATTTCATCGAGAATGAAGAGTGGGACATCGTTATTCTTGACCGCAGTCTACCTGACGGGGATGGCTTAGAATTATGTCTTAAATTAAAAAAGCTGAATCTGGAATCAAAGTTTTCGGTTTTGATGTTAACGGCGCACGGTGAGCTTGATGAAAAGATTAAAGGCTTAGCTGCCGGAGCAGATGACTACGTGGTAAAACCTTTTGAGCCCCGCGAGCTGCTAGCTCGAATGGATGCTATATTACGCCGTCGTTCGGCCAATGCCGCTGGCTTTCAATCAACGATTAACCTTGCTAACCTAGTCATTAATATTGAAACCCATGCCGTTAGCGCAAAACTTGAAGATGATCAAACAGTGCCAATTGATTTAACACCCATAGAATTCAAGATTTTATTAGCGTTAGTAAAAAATTACGGAAAAGAAATTGACCGCGAGCATTTGGTGCAAGTGGTATGGGATAAAATCAATTTAAGCGAAAGAAATATTGATACACACGTTTGTCATCTTCGTAAAAAGATATCTCAGGGAAATTTAGTCATCAAAAATCGCCGGGGCAAAGGATACTATCTTAAGAAAAATGAACCCGTCGTAAAAAAATTGACTCAGCCACCTACAACGACTTCTTTACCCTATTTCAAACGGAGCCAAAGTGGAAATATTACCAACTGAGACGCCTAAAAGGAAATTAAGTGAAGTTGACGTCGATGAAGATATTTTAGAACTTGTTCCCGGTTTTTGCGAATCGCGAAAAAAAGATTTAAAAAACATCGGTGAATTTCTTGATAATAATGATTTCATAGCCATTGCTAAGATTAGCCATACCATTAAGGGTGTGGCTCGTCCCTATGGCTTCCCAACGCTTGAAGCCAATGCTGTAAGCCTAGAAAATGCTGCTACGCTTTCTGATAAAGTTCAATGCTTGGCCATCTTAAAGTTTATGAATACATATTTAAAAGCCTACACTTCGTAGGCTTTTAAATACTGGTTAGAATGTTTATATTTTTCAGTAGCTTAGGGTCGAAGTATATATAATATTTGCCCGCGATCTAACGGCTTTTGCATAAACTCAACACTTAATTTTTGCTCGTTAAGTTTAGCTCGAATCTCATGCGGATTTAAGGCTGAAACTAAAATGACTTTAGTTTCAGGAAAATATGCATCTAACAAATGACAAACGTACAACCCATTTTTTCCTGATAAATTATAATCAATAATCGCAGCATCAGGACCTTCTAAATTTTTATTTTTTAAATCTTTTAAGTAGCGCCCGGCTTCTTCGGCAGATGCCATTGATTTAACCCGTACGCTGTCATCAGAGCTTTTTATCATTGTTTTAAAAAGCTTAATCGTATCCGAATCATCTTCTACAATTAGGACGTCCTTATGATCTTCAAAAAGATCAAGTTCGTCAAAAAAAGCCGTATTCCAAAATGGCGTTGTCCACTTGATATATTCTTCAACTGGAGTTGCATGTGAACTGATTCCCCGATTATCCATATCTTCCATTGTATCCATAAAATCCCCTTTTTTATGTAGACGCCATTTTTTTATAAGCGCCGAGTACTTTCTGTATCTGTATTTCTATTTTTAACTTTTGCTTTTTATAAATCTATTTAATTTAACCTACCTTTAGAAAACTCAATCTGTCGAAAATTCTTTTACTCACTTTAGTCTAGTGCGCTTTAAAAAATTAATTAAATATTCATTTCAACTTTATAAAGTGAATTGAGTTTCTTAAACACTTTTTTTTGTAATGGATTTTTTATTTTTATGAAGTCACCCTAATTTTGTGGGCTCTGGTAATTAACAATGATAACAATGATAACAATGGACGTTACATGGAAAATAAACTATCACTTATTCTGACAGCAGGAACTCTACTCTTAACATTAACAGGTACAGCCAGCGAAACCTTTCGTCAACTGCGCCAATTACCTATAAACGCACTTGGCACTGCGAATACAAAATCTCCGACAGGAAATGTGCATTTAAGCCTGCATGTGACGTACTTAAGTGGCTGCTATAAACCCTATTCAACAACATTTAAGCTAGATGAAATTACAAATCAAATTTCTATATCTCATGTTGCCAACCAATCAGATCAGATCTGCACTCAGCATATTTATCCGCAAGCTTTGATTCCGATGACTATTGGAGTAAATCTGGGAAAACTAAAAAATGGCCGTTATGAAATTTATGATACAGAAGCTAAATCAGAACAAAACTTTCTTTGCCAACTACAATTAACGGATTACAAAATTGATATTTCAGGCGATCCCCAAAAATGCTTAACAACTCAGGAAGGTTTCTAATTATGGACTTAACAGATTTTTATAATATCACGACAATTATTTTTATGACTCTAATTTTGATGGCTGTATCCGTTGTACCGACGTTTTTAGGCTCATTGATTATAGGATTCTTACTTATCGGCGAATTCTTTTTTCATATATCATCTAAAGGCTCAAGGGATTTTTAGCCTGCTAAAATAGACTAGCTTTAATATTTTCAATTTCCATTTGCATATCCATAATTATTTTACCTGACAGGTTAGGATTAGATTCCTGGGCAGCGGCAAGAAGCCCTATTCCGATCTTAGTCAAGCGATCAAAACCATAGCTTGTGCCATTACCTTTTAACTTATGAGCTATTTTTCCAATGACTTGAAAATCATTTCCAGCCAAAGCTTTCTTTAAATCCAAAATATCTTGCTCACGCCGCGCCATATAGCCAGGAATAATATCTAATAACTCGGGCGGAATCTTGTATTCGCTAACTTTTGCATGGTTCATGTTAAGTTCCACCGTTTCGTAAGCTTAGACTTACCTGTGCCTAGCTTCATTTTTTTGAATTAGTACCCATTAGCGACTAGCAGCTCTGAAGCGCGTTTCGTTAATTCACTGTAGTTCACCGGTTTTTGCCAGTGATCTAAATGATCGAAGTATTCAGTTTTTGGTAGATTTACTTTTGATCTGTCTAAGGCTGAATAAGTTATGACTTTAGCATGTTGATGTTGAAAACGAGATCGCAGATCCTTAAAGGCATCAATAATCCGCGTTGATTTTTTCACCAGCTGATCAGCTGAAAGATTGTCGCCAAGCATCCAGTCCAGTACGATGAAATCAACATCCTGAAAACTCATTTTGTGAGAAGCCCCATCATGACCATCTGATAAAATTGTTTTGCAACCTAACTGCTTAAATATGGATTCTGTGGCAATTGCGACGTCTGCATCATCCTCAACTATGAGTACGGTTGGTATATGCTTAGCTCCATCAATATAATTGGAAGCTGACTGCTCGACGGTCTGTAAATTATTTTCGGCAGTTACTGCGCCCATGATTGTCTCAGGTATTGTTGTTGCATATTGTAAGGTAGCTGACTCAGGCAATGTATTTAAAACGTCCGTATTGCCCTCTCCGACGTAGACTTCGTCAGTCTTTCTTACGATATGCCATTCGCGAATTTGCCGCTGCAGCACTTGTTTAGCGAGCGCAAAGGCCTCTTTAGGCTGAGTTCCAATTCCGATGGCATTAAATTCAGCTGCAACTGATTTAAAGTGAAATTTATAAACCCATTGATTGGGAGCTATTGCGGTAAAATTCTGAGTCGCAGAACCGTTCGAGGGCATGGCATCAGTAAGCTCAGGCAGTTCTCTTGTCGTAATATTGGTAATCTGCCTTTGTGCTGTCATGGTCAAGTCGTCTTCGATAATATTGTAGGAATCATCGAAAGAATATTTCACAAAGGTTCTATCATCAGATAAACCAATAACTTGTGTCGAGAAATGAGCTAAATCAATCATTGGCTCGTCTTCGGTTAACAAGCGATAGCGGTATTTATACATTTGAGTGTAGCTGTACATTAATAGTGGCATTGCCATAACGGGGATTATTAAGAACAAAACGGGAATCATCGAGCCAAATGCCAACCCCGAGATGGCGGCAACAAGAACGAAAAGTGGTAAAAATGCTTTTTCTAAGTGTTTCATAAAAAAACCTCCCTATTATAGATTTTAAAAATCTCAAAAACATCCGTTGTTTTTTATAAATTATATTTTAATTTTAAGTTGAAATTTTACATACAAAGCTGACATCAATCCCCCCTTATGCCCTCTTCAACCAATTCTTTTATTAAATCATATTGCTTAAACTTTAGTTATGCTCAAAACGACTCGTAGAGAAATCTCTACACTTCATTACTGTAAAAATTTTCTGTATTGTTTGCTGACAAAAATATTTTCTATTTTGATGGTTATGAGGCTTAAATATAGAAGGGAGTAAGGTTTTAACTAGACCTTACTCCCTTCTATAACACTAACCTCTTTTATGTAGCATGTATGCGCCGCAAGCTAAGCTTACTCCTAGCACACCCGCAGCAAAATAAAACGGATTTCCCTTGATGAAGCCCAATACAATATTGGTATATTCTTTCACTTTTTCTTCAGCTTGCTTGGCCTCGATATGAAATTTTTCAAATATTATATCAGCTGAGTCTAATGCAAAATCCTCTGTTTTTTTAAAAACATCTGACTTTATAACTTCTTTTCTGAAGCTTTTAAAATCATGGAACGAATCGCTATTTCTTATTTTACCAATTACATCAGATCCAGAATTCATTTTTTTCTCCTTACATGTTCTGCATTAAAATAGTTAGTTAAGAGCCGTTACTTAATTTACAATTCGATGAGCGAAAATTCTTTGGCAATCAAAGCCTCCTACTACTGTCCTACTGCTGTAAGAAGCAATCACTGTTCCAGCCAGCATCGCGCAAATAACAGCTGAGCGATGCCATAAACACAAATACCCCGGACACTAGGTAAATGTGCCTCGGGGTATCTAATGCTATCTAACAAAATGACTACTTTAAAACTTACAGCGGATTCTCGGTCATCTCAGGTGTTTCCTGTAGCTTTCGATATAAAGTTTTACGATCAATTCCAAGAATTTTAGCTGTGCTTTCGCGTGCGCGATTATTTCTTAAAAAGACGTGCTGGATGTATTTCTTTTCTACCTCTTCTAACGGTAGAAAAGATTCGCCGTACTTAAAGATAAAAGAATTTTTAGTATCAGAAGTTACCGCACCGATATCACTGGGCGCCACATCATCAAAAGCCATAAATGCGTTAACATCTATTTCCTTCGTTGTGCTCAGCACAACAGCACGTTCGATCATATTCTCTAGCTCACGCACATTGCCACGCCATGGATTACGCATTAGAAATTCTTTAGCCGGAGCAGTAAAGCCCTTGATATCAGTGCCATTCAAAGCATTAAAGCGTTGCAGAAAAAAATTAGCTAGCGGTATAACGTCATCTTTGCGTTCACGAAGTGGCGGCACGCGTAGGGGAATAACATTTAGGCGAAAAAATAAATCTTCACGAAACCGTTTTTCTTGCACTTCAACTTTTAAATCTTTATGCGTTGCCGTTATAACTCGCACATCAATATTTCGAAATTGATTTTCGCCGACTCGTTTAATCTTTCGATCCTGAATGACGCGCAATAATTTAGCCTGAAGTGGTAAATTTAAATCACCAATTTCATCTAAGAACAAAGTGCCGCCTTCGGCCTCTTCGAATAGTCCTAGTTTTTTGTCACTGGCGCCAGTGAAGGCCCCCTTAGCATGGCCGAAAAGTTCTGATTCCAACAAGTTATCTGGAATGGCCGAGCAGTTAATCGCAACAAAAGGTTTATCGCGTCTTGAACTCCACTGATGGATAGCGCGTGCAAAAACCTCTTTACCTGAGCCACTTTCACCATTGATAAGCACCGTTGAATTGCTTTGGGAAACCCGCTTAGCAAGATCAAAAGATTTTTTAAAAGTCTCGCTTTGGCCGATGATGCCGTCTGGATTGATACCGCGAATAACTTCGACAGCTTTTTTTAATGTGGTGTTGTCAGCGTGAAGTTGATTTAATTTAAATGCCCGCTGAACGGAAATAAAAAGCTGTGGGAAATGTAATGGCTTCACTACAAAATCGTAAGCTCCACATTGGATTGCTTCAACAGCAATATCAACATCATCAGAAACGGTGATTAATATGACGGGAATTTGATAACCTTCTTCGCGCAATTTTTTAATTAGTTCAAGCCCTGTCATTTGTGGCATATTTAAATCTGAAATAATGGCGCCAATGTGAATTTTATTTGCTTTAAAATCTTTAAGCGCTTTGATCGGATCCTCGTAATGATTTACTTTGATATCCTTTTGTTTGAAAAAGGCAGTAATTAGCTCTGCCAAATCCATGTCGTCTTCGACTAACAGTATTTCGTGAATCACGGAGTTCTCCTTGGTTTCTCGTTTTAACTTATACTAAATTGTTAGCACCCGGGGCATTTGTCTTCAAACTATTTGGGCAAAAATTACCCATTGTTAACATTTTTCTACTTTCCGCTGGCTCTTTGTCTCTATGTCACTAGTCAAAAGGCTTTAGGCACTGACCTTGCTCTATTAGTTTTTTGAAAAGCGAATCAAACTGATTGGCTTAAACTATAGACACTTAATAAGGGAGCTTTTTATGTTAAACGCAGCAATCACATTTTTCGTTATTGCCTTGGTCGCATTTTTAATCGGCGCTACTGGCTTTGCGGGTATTTCAATGGAAATCGGACGAACACTATTGTTTGTATTTCTAGTTTTAGCCGTTATTAGTTTCGTCGTAAGTCTAGTTCGTGGACGTGCACCACGGATCTGAAGACCTTTGAGTTTCTGAAATTATTTAATTAAAGTTAAGAACCCCTGGCAATGATTTGAACGCTTCGTCAAAGAAAATCATAAACTGGGGTCTTGTCTTCTATTTCGTCATGATGTTTATTTTTAGAAAAAAATTGCGCTATTCTACCCGTTCGAAAGTCTACAGTTGATCACTAAATATTTATTGCATCACAAGGAACTTTTTCCGTTCACTTTTGAAAAATAACCCCATTACATTGTATAAATATCCGTAATGGGATCTATCGCTGACAAAAATGGTACATGGATTGCTTTGTTGTAGAATGACATTCAGTCAATTAACTATCACAAGGAGTTTTTTATGATAAAAACTAAAATCGCAACTGCCGCTTCAATTTTCGGACTAATACTATCTGCAGGATGCTCCCATCCGCGTCATGGAAAAGAAGCAGTTGTGCGCGAAACAAATCATGTGGTTGCAGCACCAACTGTGGCTGCCGTAGCACCCGGTGCTGATTACGCGGTTGTCCAGTTCCAAAAGGGTAGCCATGCACTTTCTGAAGCTAGCAAGGCTGAACTTAGCCGAATTGCCACTTTACGCACAACGGAAGGTCGCAAAGTTAATGAAATTAAAATTCTTGCCTGGGCAGATCGTGACTATCCAACGGCAGGATCAAAAGCTACCAAAAAAGATGTTAGTTTAGCTGACGACCGAGCGGATGTGATCAAAACTTATATCAAAGACGATTTACATTCACATGTTGGCGTTGATAAACACAACATGGCGAAGCGTCCGGGATTTTTAAGTGAACTTGTTAAAACCGAAGATTATAAATTGAAAAAGAATTTACAAAATGCAGATGTAGCGCCGGCCCATAATCCAGCAACTCTGTTTAAAGGTTCTAAGGAATCTAAGGCGATTGTACTTATAACTTACGAATAAACCCGATTTGCCCATCCCTCGAATACTAAAAGGAGCA
>JAYUWH010000146.1:0-3256 GCA_043753645.1 Bdellovibrionales bacterium | reverse complement strand
GATCTGAATTTAACTCGGGGTCTTGTGAAACTAAGCGGTCAGAGGCTAAATTTTCATAATATTCTATAGCGTCTAACTTGTACAAAGCCCGGATTTGTTCAAGTTTTTCTTGGCGCTGATTCACGGTTGTGGTGCTGACTAGTTTTATCGACAGCCGCGCGTATTCATAACCGTGCTTTTTTTCATTCGCGATAAAGGTGTCAATAACTTCAGAAGCATTTCGTAAAACCGAAAGCATTCGCTGGGAAAACCATTTCTCAAAGCTGCTGTTAAGATAAAAAACTGAAATTGAAAACACCAGTAGCGTAGGAATCACCGAGAAGGAAACGAACGAAACAATTAATTTTGATTTTAGACTCGAACCAAAAATTTTTCCGCGACGTTCTATAAAAACTTTGACCACGTTACGAAAAATTAAAAATAAAAGTAGCAAAACCAGAATTAAATTGATGTTTACAAGGCCAATGAAGAATAAAACATAAGAAGAAGGCAGGTTTTGACCTGACCTAAAAACGTATACTTCAATGCCGATTAGAAAAGCTAGCAGAATGGAAAGTGCGAAAATAAAAAATATTTCGCGCTTTCGTTTTTTAAGTTCTAAAAATCTTTCGCCTGCTTGCGAATGACGCTTGTTTCTTTTTTCAGACATTCACGTCCTATATTGATTGGATTTCCTTCAGAAGTCCAATCATCTCAACGACCACTTGAGCCGCCTCGTACCCTTTGTTTCCATGAGCACCACCCGCGCGAGCTAAAGCCTGCTCTTCATTTTCGGTCGTTAATACTCCAAAACCGATCGGTTTTTTGTAACGAAGCATTATTTCTGAGCAGCCGCGCTCAACGCTTTGGCAAACGTAATCGTAGTGGCTGGTCTCCCCACGGATGACCGCACCTAAGGCCACGATACCATCGATTTTTTTTGTGTCAAAGAGCGCTTGCGCAGCCAACGGTATTTCGACGGCGCCGGGCACGCGAACAGATAGGATTTCCGCGCCAATTTCTTCAAGCATGTCAAACGCACCGTCTTCTAATTTTGAAGTGATTTCTTCATTAAACCTAGAAGTGATAACCGCAATGCGCAGTGGTTTTTGGTTTTTTATTTTGGCAACAGCTTTGGATTTTTTTGCCGGTGTTGATTTTTTCATTAAGTGTTCTTTCTAAATTGTATGAGATCGGCGATAGCTCCGATTTTTAAATCGTACTTTTTTGCAAAAATCTTTAAGTCTGGTAAACGCGCCATGGTGCCATCATCATTGATGACTTCGCAAATTATACTTGCAGGCGTTAGTCCACACAGCTTTGCTAAATCGACGCTGGCTTCCGTGTGACCGGCCCGACCAAGCACTCCTTCGGCATGGGCGCGTAAAGGGAAAATATGACCTGGGCAAATGATATCTGATGGTTGAGCATCACGTCTTGATGCCACCATTATCGTGTGCGCCCGGTCAGCCGCGGAAATTCCTGTAGTGACTCCGGAACTGGCTTCAATGCTGTAAGTAAAAGCTGTGTTGGTTGAGCCCTGAGCATGTACTTCTGACATCATCATTGGTAATTTCAATTGTTGGATATGTTCAGCAGTCATAGCTAAGCAAATAAGGCCCCGGGCTTCCTTTGCTAAAAAATTAACGGCAGCTGCAGTAATAAAGTCGGCGGATAAAATTAGATCCCCTTCGTTTTCACGATTTTCATCATCCACAAGAATTATAAATTTACCCATTTTAAAATCGGCGATCAGTTCAGATATGGAATTCATGAAGGTTCCTTAACGCTGGTATGGCGCGATTGAAAATAGGCTTTGGCTAAGTAATCGGCTTCGAGACTGACATAATCATCAACTTGATAAGATTTCAAATTAGTTATCTTTAGTGTTTCGGGTATCAAGCACACTTCTAGAAAATATTTACTTTTTGATTTAAAAAATTTATTAACAGTTAAACTCACGCCATTTAGACTGACAGCACCCTTTTTCCAAAAATAGGGTGCTAACTGTTTTGGAATCTCAACTTGCATTTGCCAGGATTCGCCATCCTGAAATGACTTTGTTATTTTTCCGCACGCATCGACATGTCCGGTAACCAAGTGGCCATGAACACGCGCTCCAAATTTCAATGAGCGCTCGAGATTTAAGGGATACTTTTTCCAAGTCGCGAAGCGATGGCCTAAAACTTTTAAAGTTTCAGCTCCGATGCAGAATTGGATAGCTTTCGGCTTTAGTGCTTCAACAGTTAAGCAAACCCCGTTGGCTGAAATGCTATCACCGATTTTTAAATCATTAAATATTTTTGGTTTTAAGACTTCAATTCGTACGGCATTTTTTAAATCAGAAAATTTGGCTATTTTAGACTGTGCTTCGACGATTCCTGAAAACATGGGATCGTTCTAGCACAGCTCGGTAGCCGATGTTCAATGTTTTGCACAGCGTCTACTTCTTAGCAGCAGGCGCTACATCCGCAGCAAACTTGTGAAGCTGAACTAACGCTCCAACGCTCATGGTTTCATTTTCTTTTATATTAAGCACTTTTGCTCGGGACATCAGGTCTCCGGCTTCTTCGATTTCGACAATCCAAGGCTCATTTACATCGGAAACAACCATGGAACCCGCAAGGACCGAGCTTTCGCCGCAAGGTTCGCCGTTCCAAGTGTGTGTCTCGTTAAATACTTTAAGTTGGTCACCTTTTTGTAAACCAAGTTCTTTACCACCCAATATAGCCACGTAATTATCGCGGCTAACCATTATGCGCGACGACCACTCTTGATGGCGTTTGGTAATTAAAGCGTCTCCCAATAGCTTACTTGCTTTCTCTAAGGCTTTCAAAGTCACTTCAGCCATGCCCGTTGTACGATAAAACTCGGGTCCAATATGAAAAATACCGCCGAAATCTATTCCGAAACCCACTTTGTAATCGGTCTTCATGGCATCGGTGTTTTCGCTATCTACAGTTTCTAAGGTCCATGGATCTAGCGCGTGAAATGAAACATCCATTCGCATTTTATCTAATGAAAAATGCGCTGAAATTGGCAATTGCGGAAGGGCTGTTTGTGAGAAGCCGAATTGTAGCGAGCCACCACCGTAAGCTTCCAAAGAATTGATCTTACCCGCAATAAAATGTTGTGGACGAGTAATGAAACACGACGAATCCCGGTTAAGCACAACTTCTTGAGCTTTCATTTCTGGAAACCATGCCTTCAGCTGTACCATCGTTTTAGAATCCATAGCCGACATTTTATGTGAAGCATTTGACGATGAGGCATTTTG
>JAYUWH010000145.1:0-29351 GCA_043753645.1 Bdellovibrionales bacterium | reverse complement strand
GATTTTTTATGATGCCACCATACCAGCTTGAATAAAATGCGAAGTATTGTGGCCAGTACAAGTTTTCAACCTTTTGTAGTTTTTCTAAAATATCTTTTTCAGTAAGAACTGGCACAACTGAACTTACTGAATTAAGTGGTTCCATTTTTATTTTGTTTTCGGAGCTAGCACGTAAATGAAATTTTCACTGCCATCAGAAACTTTGTACAAGGCAGCTTTAGGCCCGCGTAAAGAAGATTGCTCTTTCATAATTGCATCAACGTCATCACGAACGGTGACTTTAACACAAGAAAAAGTTTTGTTTTCACCGCAGACTTCATTGTATTTTTGCACAAAGCTAGCGTCATCTTTCTTGGCATGTTCTTTTTGCAAATACAGCTGGCAGTCTTTCAAATTTCCCACAGGACAGGAATCGGCGGCCATCGCTAGAACTGAAAGTAAAACTAAAATCATTTTAACTCCTTGTGTGTGTGACAGAAGTCACATAAGTGGTGGACTAGTCCATTGTCGAATGCACGAAGGATTGTTTCAAGACCAGTTTTGAATTGCTGCCAGATTAAATTTTTGATAAAGTTAAGAAATGTTTTTTCAAAAAACCATACGGAAATCAGTGCAAGTAGAAGGCGTTGGTATTCACTCAGGCCAAAAATCAACACTTCGCTTCAAACCAGCTCCGGCGAACACTGGAGTTTACTTTGTGCGGGCGGATCTGCCAAATAAACCCTTTTTGAAAGTTTCAGCCTTAAACGTACAAGCCGTTAGTTACCAGACCACCTTAGGTGGTCCTTTTTTCCAGGTGGCGACGATCGAACACTGCGTTTCAGCGCTGTCAGCCTTACGCTTGGATAATATCTACATCGAACTTGATGGTCCCGAAATTCCGATTTGTGATGGTAGTGCACAGTATTTTTTGCAGGCGCTGATTCAAGCTGAAATCATCGAACTGGATGAGCCCCGAAAATACTGCTACATCATGGAACCCATTGAATATCATGAAGGCGATAAATCAGCATATATCCTTCCTTACCACGGGTTGCATGTGACTTTGACAATCGACTTTCCACATCCGCTAATTGGTTTGCAAAAAATAGATCTCGAGATCAACGAGCAGACCTTTGCTCGAGACATAGCGAATGCCAGAACGTTCGGATTTTTAAAAGATGTTGAATCCTTAAAAAGTGCAGGCCTTGCCATGGGCGGTAGCTTAGACAACTGCATCGTACTTGATCAGGATAAAATTATGAATCCTGAAGGACTTCGCTTTGCCGACGAGTTTGTGCGTCACAAAGTCCTAGATGCACTAGGCGATCTGGTTACTTTAGAGATGCCTTTGATGGGACATGTCGTATTACACAAAGCCGGTCATGATATTATGAATAAACTGATTAAAAAGGTAGTGGCCTCACCCAATTCTTATCGCTTTGTCGAACTGGGCGCCGATATATCGGTAGAAGCCAAGAAGTTTGCAAACTGGACTTTAAACTCGTAACTGACTCGCCCCCCTGACTTTCATAAAATTTTTGCATTTCAATTTCGAAACTGGTACGTTTTTGATTCTTTAAATAAACATAAATTCATTGCCGCCCACGGGCAATATTAACGGGAGATCTTATGATCATTGGCGTTCCAAAAGAAATTAAAATTAGCGAAAATCGCGTTGGATTAACTGAAGCTGGCGCCCGCCAATTGGTTAAAGAGGGTCACACAATTTATGTTGAAAAAGATGCTGGCGTCGGAAGCGGAATTACCAACGAGCAGTACGAAAAGTCGGGCGCAAAAATACTTGCGACCAAACAAGAAGTCTACGCTAAATCAGACATGATCATGAAAGTTAAAGAACCCCTTCCGGCAGAATATGAATTGATGCGTGAAAATCAAATCATTTACACTTACTTGCATTTAGCTGCTGAACCCACGCTAACGAAAGTTTTATGCGAAAAAAAAGTTAAAGCCATTGCCTATGAAACGATTCAGTTAGATAACGGATCGTTACCCTTATTAACGCCAATGTCCGAAGTCGCAGGTCGTATGGCCACACAAATCGGAGCTTTTTACTTACAGAAAGATCATGGCGGAAAAGGAATTTTACTTGGTGGCGTGACCGGCGTTAAGCCCGGCAAAGTAACTATCATTGGCGGCGGAGTTGTTGGAACGAACGCTGCGAAAATGGCTGTGGGTCTTGGTGCTAACGTTACAATTCTTGATGTGAATACCGCTCGCTTAGAATATTTAGATGATATTTTTCAGGGTCGTTGCCAGACTCTTTATTCAAATGCCAAAAACATCGAAGATTCTGTACGTGAATCTGATTTGGTTGTGGGTGGAGTTTTAATTACCGGTCAAAAAGCGCCGATGCTGGTATCAAAAGAATTGGTCTCACAAATGTCTCGTGGTTCCGTCGTTGTTGATGTTGCTGTTGATCAGGGTGGTTGTATTGAAACTTGCCGACCGACATCTCACACGTCACCAACTTATGAAATTGACGGCGTCATACACTACTGTGTGCCAAATATGCCGGGCGTGGTACCACGCACTTCCACTTACGCGCTGACCAACGTGACGTTGAAGTACGCTTCGATGATTGCCGCAATGGGTGTTGAGGACGCAGTCGCGAAAGATAAAAACCTTATGAAGGGTTTGAATGTTTACAATGGCACTGTTTGCTATGAACCCGTTGCCCGCGATTTAGGAATGACTTACAAAGCTTACAAAATTTAATTCAATATTTTATAAACTAAACTTTATAAAAACCAAATGGAACCCCAGTCTTCTGTTTTAAGAACTGGGGTTTTGTTTTTCCGAAGCCGAAGAAGAGTCTCTAAGTGGGGATGTCCGTATTTTTGAGATCGGGCCGAGGCCACTGCCATCTTCAGCTCAGGCAAATGCCTTAGTAAATCGTTTCCCGTGCTAGTGCGGCTTCCGTGATGGCCCAGAATCAATACGCGCACTCCATTTAGATTCATCTGGCGATCCCATTTAGATTCCTGTTTAACAGGAGAATCTCCGGGCATCAAATACTGCTGTTCACGACTAACAATAGAAAAATCATTTGAAGTTTTGCCATTCAAAGGATGCCAACTTTTGGATTTTTCATGTAATGACCAGGTGTTAGAACAAGCTGTAATATTAAGATTAATTATTTTTTGAACTGAAACATTTTGTTTTATCAAGTTGGGTCTGGACGCCCAGCAAACATTTCTGAAATTTTTTGCAACATAAGTTAAGTTAAAATAGTGATCAAAATCCCAATGACTTAAAAAAATTATATTTTGTTTTCGGCCGCACGATTTTTTTAGCGGTTGCTGAATATTTTTATAAGTTCCAAGTTCGCCACCGATATCATAGTGAATGCAGTCCTCTGTTAAAATGTGCGTAACCCACTGCCCCTGTCCAATGTTCCAAACCACCCAATGGTCAACCAGCAGGCTGTCACCAAAAGTACTTAGTTTAAAAAACAGTATAAGAAAGATCGTAAGCTGACTTGTTTTAGGCATAATTTCTTTGTCGCTCTAGCATTTCGACTTGATGATAGCAGAAGTGAACCGTGAGGATAAAAATCCAACCCCACCAAACCATCGAAGTGGCTTGCAGATGATCTTGCAGATTTAATTGAAATTCAAAAACCATTAATAAATTTTTTATAGTGCGGATGAGGGTATCAAAAACCGGAAATAAAAAAGGTAAGATCCAAACAATAAGGCCCAGGGGAAATAAAAATATCTCTAGAAATGGTGTAAAAATAAGATTTGTAATAATGCTGCAAAGACTTGGGACCTGCAAAAAAATTAGAAATGGCCAAATAAAAATAAAAAATAAGAATTGTTTAAAAAGGACTCCATAATTTTTAAAATAGGAAGCATTCATGCACACGACAAGACCTGCCATCCAACTTAACTGTAGACTAAACGAATTGATCCATTCCGGATTCGCTAATAAAGTCAAAAGTCCTACGCAAAACACTTTAAAATTTTCAGGCCAATAAAGATGATTTCTGCGTAAAAATAAAGAAAATAAAATTGAAATATAAGATCGCAGAATCGGAGGATTCAGCTCGCACGCAAGGGCGTAGCCAAAAAGGGCGGATAAAATTAAAATCACAGAAAAATTATCTTTTGCCAGAAAAACTTTTAAAAAAAGTTTTTCTAAGACAAGGAGATGTGCTCCGGAAACAACAAAAAGATGAATTAGCCCACTTGCAATATAGATTTCAGAAACATTTCCTGTTAAAAAATTTTCACCACAAACGATTGCTTTTAATTCTGGTGCAGAGGTCGCCATTTCTGGGAACCGATTTATGCATTGAAAGTGTAATACTTTAACCAGTGGAAAAAGGGCATGAACGGCCGAAATTCGAAACGTAGCTGTTATTATAAGCGCCAAAATCATAAAACAAACAGAAACCATAGCCTGTTATGCAAAAGAACTGAGCGCACATTTAAGAAATCCCTCAGAAAATTTAAGATTTCTTAACATTGTTGAAATTATATTAATGTTTTCAATAGCTTAGCTATGGCGAAACAGGCAGCAAACCGCTGTAAACCTTGATAATCAATAGGTCTAAAGTCTAGAATTAAGGGTTTTAAACATATTGTGTGGATAACTACCACCACTTACATTGCCTCAGAAGAAACATTCCAGTTTAATATTATGTAAGAGGTTTTCATGAAATTTTCAGTATCCATCAGCATTATTTTGATAATAGCTAATTCTACTGCTTTTGCAAAAATCAATTTGCCAGCAAATCTGCCGACAATAGCCCCCAAGAATTCAAGTCTTAGCGAAAATGCTTTGATCGAAGAATTAACGGGAAAAAAGAATGTAAATACGCAGACTGCTGCAGATTTAAAAAAAGCACCACTTCCAGTTCAACATTATTATGCCGGGCAGCATGCAATGACTCAAAAAAATTATATTTTAGCGATTAAACATTTTAATACCGTCATACAAAAATATCCGCAATCAAACCAAGTGCCCTTGGCACTTAGTGCAAAAGCCCGTGTTTATAAAGAAATGGGCTTACAGCCTCAGGCCGAGCGCAATTTAAAGTTAGCACAGCTTAAGAAGCAATCCCGATCAGCGGCAGGTGTCGCGGCTTTGCAAAGCAAAGGTAAATTAAATAGATAATGAAAATATTTTTTAGCTTAGTTTTATTAATCTTTTCATTAGCGGCTGGGGCCGAAGATAGTGCGCAAAAAACTCCCGCTATTGAAATCAATCCATCAAGACCCAGAGCCTCGGACGAACTCAACAAAGAAAGCAGTTCGTTTGTTCCAGACCCCGATTCTTTAGATCCGCTTCCCGTGAAAAAAGAAAATCTTAAAGAAGATGACGAACCCGTACTAGATGATATTCGTCAGGTGATAGATGCTCCGTCGAAAAAGAAAAAGGCAGCAACAAAGACTTCGAATTCCGGCACAAAAAACAGACAGAAAAAAAGTCAGTCTGGCGCTTTTAGCAGTAAAAATAAAAAAGTAGCCAAAGCCAGTAAAAAAAATCGAAGCCAAAAAGATTTTCGAATTTCTGGCGAAAATTTGCAAGATGACAACCCAGATTTAGTTTTAGAAAATAGTTTTTACAACTTATACAAAACCTACAATGCTGAGCCGACCGCTGTCGAGGACTGGAATAAAGCCTTAGAAGGTAAGCCAACAGAATCCTATAAAGTGCAAAAAGGTGACACACTTTGGTCCATCAGTAAAACCTTATTCGGCGATCCCAATTTCTGGCCGAAGTTATGGTCAGTTAATAAAAACGGGATCTTAAATCCGCATAGTATATTGCCGGGGTCTTCAATTCTTTTTTATCCTGGCTCTGCGACGGAAACCCCGCGACTAGGTGTTTCGGATGCGGATGCAACTGCTGATGAAAGCAAACATTTGACGATGACCGAGCTTGGTAAAACCGTACGTGCAGGGGCCATCCCTGACAGTATTCCTCTGTCAAGAAATGACCGCTATTTTTTACCACCAGCACCGCTTAAAATTGAACTTCGGCCTCAATCCGAACTTAATGATGATTACACTAATGATATTATCCTGACTGATAAACCTGTAGAAACAGAAGTCGAAATCACCCTAAGTGAAATGGTTAAAGGCCGCTGTGGCGGCGAACATATGCTTAAGGCTAATTCACTGAAAGCTACAGAAGGAACTTTGAAAATTTTTGAAACTTTAGAAAGTTTTGACAGTGATGCCGGAGAAATTTATCCGTATCGGCTGGTGGGTGAAGCTAAAGTTATTTCTGATCAGAAAATAAAAATCACAACCTGCAAGTCAGTGATGTCGAGCAAGCTGGTTTTTGTTTCCCCTTCACAAGTTGCGAATTGGCGAACCAGCAAAAGCTCGACTCAGGCAGTGCCCTCTATCGTAGGTGGACCCAACATTGGAACACAATTGCTGTTCGCCGATCATCAAGCCGCTTACATAAACATGGGTTCCCAATCGGTCGAGATTGGCCAAACACTTCAGATAAAATCACAATTAACAGAATCACCCAGTGGTGAGGTTCGTGTTATCGACAAATTTGGGTCTTTTGCAATTGGCATTATCACGGACGTGCAGGACCTAATTGAAAAAGGTGATGAAGTTTTAATAAAATAAAACTGGCTCACAAAATGTAACTGTCTGGGGTATGAGTGCATGTACCCAATTTAAAATTCTGCAGCGGCGATTGAAGTTCCGAAATCCAAATCATCTTGTCTCGTTACCAGATGATTTTACTTTCTCGCGTGATGAGCTAATCTCCGCCGAAAGCTACCTTGAAAAGTTGCTGAAGCTGGGGATTTCCTGGACGTATCCGGGCGATATTAATTATCCAAAACAATTTTTAAAAATGAAAGAGCCGCCACTTTTTCTTGAGTACAATGGCAAACCGTTGTGGAAAGACAATGAATGCCTGTCCATTGTTGGTGCCAGAAAAATTCACTCACTTTCGGAAGAGTGGTTGAAAACGCAACTGGTTAGCTTTTTAGAAAAGAAAAATATCTGTACCGTCAGTGGCGGTGCCTTTGGGGTAGATCAGCTGGTCCATTTAATAAGTGCTAAGCAAGGGGTTGGGACCATCGTGATCGTGCCCTCAGGTTTAGTTGATTTGTATCCGCAAAATTTGCATCTCCATTTTCAACTCTGTGATCCAAAGCTAATTTGTTTTTTGTCAGAGTTTGAAATTGATCAGAAGCTACATAAATCGCATTTTTTCTTTCGTAACAGATTGATCGCGGCCCTTGGTGCTATGACACTTTTAGTTCAGGCCGAGATTAAAAGTGGAAGTCTTTTAACAACCCATCACGCGTTAGAGATTGGGCGGCCGGTTTTAACTTTACCTGCGCATCCGATGCTAAAGGGATTTGGGGGAAATATTAAATTATTGCAAGATGGCGCCTACTTGGTTAGTTCTTCCCTAGACCTGCTTGAAGTTTGGAACGGTGAAATAATGTCGAAAAACTATATTATGACAAAGGACTAGTACAGGCGGGTAGCTACTATTTTTTTGCTCACTATATGTAGTGATGCTTATTTTAAATCACTGAATGTTAAAAAAAATGAAACTTTCTTAAAAAAGCCTTTGAGTTTTTTTTCATTTATCTTCTACAATAGATATTAAGGGAGGGGCGATGTGGTCAAGGATGACCGCTGTGGTAAGGAAGCTGCTGCATCGTCTCGTTTTTTGTGAGAAGTCCTTTTAAGTTCTAGTCCCAAGCTTTTTTCAGAGTTAATAAGCCCAAAATCAAAAATAGAAAATCAGAAATCCAAATACCCGTAATTACACTTAAGTGATCAGATCTAACCAGTCCTTCGAAGGTTAAATAAACCAGCCAGTACATGATGATGAAACCCACCGATAAAATAAATCCCGAAGATTTTCCGCTACGGCGGTTATTGCCAATTCCAAATGCAACTCCCACGATCGCAAAGACCAAGCAGGCGGCTGCAAGCGCTGATCGTTTGTGGTACTCTATCGAATAATCGCGTCGCAAATCGGGGCTAATACTGGCGTTCTGTTGGGCCTCTTCTAGCTCTTGAAGACTTAGTGACGATGCTGATTTTTTTCGTTCTTCAAGTTTGATCGGATCGTTAAGTAAAATATCGTAAGAATCAAAGTTGATAACAGTATGGGATTCTGCGCGACGATGAATTTGCCCCTTAAAAAGGCGAAGTAAAACAGAATGTCCCGGGTGAGCCTCGTCAGGTATAATCTGGCCCTTCGGTGCGATGATAGTTAGCGGCGCATCCGGTTGCTTCTCATCATAAATAAAAAGATCAGTTAAAATTCCTGATTTGGAATCGACTTTATTGGCGTAAACGACCAAATCGAAGAAGCTTTCTGAAAAAGTACCCTCTTTGATTGAGGCCGCCGCCTTGGTATTGCCAAGATGGGTGATCAAAACTTCAAACTGGCGATTTCCCCACGGCGCTAGATAGAACGAGGTCTGCGCCGATAAAACCGCCACAACCACGGCAAATATCAAAGCCGGAGTCATCAACGAAAAGGAATCAACTCCCGCTGATTTAAAAGCAATTATTTCAGAATCTTGCGACAGCCTATTGTACGTCATCAGCACCGCAAAAATAAGGCTCATGGGAAACAACATGGGAAGAAACGAAATACTCATGTAACCCATGATTTTTATCATCGCCGTCCACTTTATTCCGTGAACAAGTAGAAATTCAGTTAGCCTTAAGGCCTGAAACATAAGCAAGATAGAAATAAAGACCAGTAACCCCAACAGAAAAGAGGGTAAGATTTCCGAGATGATATAGCTAAATACACGTTTATGTCGCAACATTCGTTAATAGAGTAAACAATTTCTTTGCCCTGGTCATGCCGCAGATTCTAGAATAGACGAATGGATAGAGTTCTTCTGATTTTTGACGACATTCAGTATTCCGGCCATCTTGAAATGACGCTGCGTAAGATTGGTTTTGACACTGAAACTATCACCAACGAATACAACCTGAGTGAAAAGTTACTTACGTTTAATCCCGATTACATCATCGTCAAAGGTGGCTCGTCCCGTGTGTCGGGTTTGCAGATTGGGAAAAAATTAAAAGAAACTGTTAAATATTCAGGCAAAGTTGTTTTGATTTTCCCGGCCGATCAAAAGCCAAAACCTGAAGAGCTGATTAAATTGAGAATGGACTTATTATTATTTGAGCCCATTTCTGTGCTGAATTTAGTGGGACAACTGCTAACTCTCACGACGGTTGATCGTGATGCGGTGATGGATAAATTGTTGAAAATGGCCCATACGGATTCGCAATTTCGACAAAATGAACAGCAGATTATTAAAAATACCGGCACTTCAATCGATTCTGAAATCCAGCAGGTGATCTCTCGCTTAAAAGCAAAGTTTAAGCCAGAAGTTCCTGATACTTTGGATGAAAATTTAATACATAGTTTTGTTGATCCCAAGTACAAAGCACCTGCTCCGCCTGCAGCTCCTGTCGCGGAAGAGAATCCACCAAGCCCTACGGTTGCTAATGCGGCGGAACTGCAGCTTGGTAAAGTCAAAGTAATACCCAAGGAAAACCTAGATGCAAATTATAATCACCCAATAGATCTGGCCTATAAGCAAAATCTGCAAGAAGAAATTTCGGTGGTAGCTGCGGAATTGCCGCTTAGAATTGATACTTATAATCATGCAATAAAGACAGTTGATCAAGATTTGAAAAAAGGTTTAAGTAAGCGTATGACCAAGAAATCGGCGCTGCTGTCAGCGTCGGAGACGACTGCAGCTGAAAAGCAAGAACGGGATCAAGAGCGCATTCAATTTGCGAACGCGCTTTGGAAAAAAGACAAAGGAGAATAAAATGGGACAAATGACAAAACCAGTAACAGACACAACTTTCGACCAAGACGTTGTGAAATCGACAACGGCCGTGCTGGTGGATTTCTGGGCCGAGTGGTGTGGTCCTTGCCGTGCTTTAGCTCCAAAATTAGAAGAAATCGCAACCGAAATGGGATCAAAGATTAAGATTGTTAAGATGAATGTTGATGAGAATCAGCAGACGCCAGGTCAATTTGGAATTCGCGGAATTCCGGCCATGTTGCTTTTTAAAGATGGAAAAAAAGTCGGCGAGCTTATCGGAAATCAACCGAAAGAAAGCATCACCGAATTTCTAAATTCACATATTTAATTCAGACTATCTTCTGCAAGTGTTCGAATCCGGAATGAGCCCTTAGACTGGCAACTGGATTCAACACCTTCCTTACTGCAAGACATAACTCCACAGCTCATAGAAATTATATTATTCACCTTATTATTTTCTTTCAGCTCAGCTTTCCAGTCATCGCAAGCCTTCTTCCAGTTTTTCTCGGCATTTTTCTTTAACACATCTTTTTCACCACTGATGTCGTCATAACCTTCTGAAATGACGTATTTCTTTTTTGCGCCAGAAACGCCTTTTTTAATTGAAATAGTCGTGTCTTGCTCTGGAACTGAATCATTAACCTTCACGCCAACTTCGGCGCCTTGGACGATGACGACTCCAAAAAGCAATAATGGTAATAAAATCTTGTACATAAATACTCCTTTTAAAGTTTTTATTTCAAAATAAATATCGACGATAAGCGATACTGGAAACAAGTCCCATGCCGGCCATCGTCGTTAACATTCCCGAACCACCGTAACTGAGAAGCGGTAACGGCACGCCGACAATAGGCAATAAACCAATGACCATGCCAATATTAATAAACATATGCCAAAAAATATAAGCCGTGACGCCAATGACAATAAGCGCTCCGTACTTATCACGGGCTTGCAAAGAAATTTCAAAGCAAACTTTAAATAAAAAGGTAAATGTTATAAGAACTAAAAAACTGCCAACAAACCCCCACTCTTCGGAAAGCACGGAATAAATAAAATCCGTATGCCGTTCGGGTAAAAATTCAAGTTGAGACTGGGTTCCCATACGAAAACCCTTTCCGAAAAATTTTCCGGACCCAACAGCAATGCGTGATTGAATTGAATTGTATCCCGTACCTTGAGGATCTTGGTCTGGAGATAGAAAAGTGAAAACGCGGTTTCGCTGGTAGTCTTTAAGGCCATATTTCCATGCCATAGGAATAGCTATTAGAAACAAGACAGAAATAAATAAAATAATCGATTTTCGTATTTTTACGAAATAAAGTAATGTGCCGCCGATTAACAACAGCATCATCGCGGTGCCTAAATCGGGTTGTTTAACAATTAAAATAAACGGAATTAGTATTAATAAACCCGGAAAAAATAACTCACGAAGGCCCATGCCATTTCCTAGGGGATTGCGATTAACTAAGATGCGCGCCAATAACAAAATCAGACACAACTTCATGGTTTCTGAAGGTTGATACCGAAAAAAGCGCAAATCAATCCAACGTTGACCACCCAGCACAACTTTTCCAAGCACATCAGTGTAGATGAGTGCACCCACATTCATTAAATACACAAGCCAAATTATTTTATTCACCCAAAGATAGTCGACAAAAGTGACAATGAAAAAGACAGTCCAGCCCCCTAGCAGCCAGATAATTTGCTGAATAAAAAGGGGTTCAACATCACGCGAATGAGGCCCATGAGTTGCGCTGTAGAGATTAAAAAGTCCGATAACATTTAAACAAAAAATCAAAAGTATAAGGCGAATATCCAAGCGAGTTAAAAAATTTCGCTCTGAAATATTAATTGATCTAAAAGCCATAGTTATTCTCCATCCACTGCTTTCGTCGGCTTCAAGGCCGCGCGCTTATCCGTTTTCTTTAATCCTTCGGCAATAACGTCTGGATGATATTTTCTGAAGTAAGCTTCAATTGTATCGCGCACAATCAAAGCTGCTCCGGGATTTCCATGACAACTATGCTGGGCAAGCACTGCCACCGTGATTTCTGGTTTGTCCCACGGGGCCCAAGCGACGAACCAGCCATGGTGGCGTAAATGCATCGGACGCGATTCACACAGAGAATAAATTTGATCCGCGGAAAAACTCATAACTTGCGCTGTTCCGGTTTTCCCGGCCATTTGCACGCCCGGAATTTTTAAACTGCGCGCAGTCCCGGCCGAGCCATTGGTCACCCGGCGCATAGCTTCTTTTACAATTTTAAATGTTTCGGGATCAATTTTATAACCATTGGGTTGTGGTAAGGTAATATCGCGCACGATTTCAGGAAAGCGCTCGAGTAAAACTTTGCCTTCGTGATCGACAACTTTTTTAACGATAAAAGGTTTTACAACTTTTCCTTCCAGGGCAATGGTGTTGTAGGCGATGGCCATTTGCAATGGAGTCACAGTCACATAGCCTTGGCCGATGGCCGTACTTAAATTTTCTCCGGGCTGCCAGTCTTCTCCGCGTGTTGCTTTTTTCCATTCCGAATTTGGTAGGCGTCCTGCGGCTTCACGGTCCATTTCAATTTTTGTACGCGAACCTAAGCCAAGCAGACTTATGTAGTTATACATTTTATCGACACCCAGTTTTATACCCAGCTGATAAAAGAAGACGTTACTACTACGTTCGATAGCGTCGTAAACGGTGACATAGCCTTCACCATTTTTATTGTGGTCATGATACCAACGATTCCCAAAGAAAAATCGTCCTGGGGCAAACAGCACCGTTTTATCGGTAATAATTTTATCTTGTAAGGCGGCAAGTGCCACCAAAGGCTTAAATGTCGAACCCGGAGAAAAGTGATCTTGGATGACTTTATTTCGTAAAGGTTTAAATGGATCACTGGTTAATTTGTTCCAAACCTTGCTTGAGATTTCAGTGGCAAAATCATTGGGGTTAAAGGCCGGAGTGTTAAGCCACGCCAGCACTTCGCCATTACTTTTCATAGCGACGACAGCACCAATGCGATTATGACCGGTCATCGATTTATAGGCGGCATCTTGAATGTCCCGGTCGATCGTCAAAAAAGCACTATGACCATGAATTGGTTCTAAGTTCTTAATTTGTTCGCCGTAGATATTTGGAATTTCTGTAATTGTTTCGCGGCCATGTGCATCGACTTGAATATAGCTGACGCCGTCCGTACCACGAATATTTTTTTCTAAATGCTCTTCCAGTCCACTTTTTCCGACGATATCATTTTGCTCAAAAGTCAGTGAGTTTTTATATTTTTCATTAAGTTTTGGAATTTCTTTTTTGGAAATTTCACCAACGTACCCAAAAAGTTGCGAACCACTTTCTTGTAACGGATAATGGCGTAAGATGGATTCACGGATTTCCATTCCCGGGGTATCTAGGCGAATGCGCTTCAAGCGAAATACCTGTTCGCGCGTAAGATTGTCTTTTAGCCTGATGGTAGCGAAAGGGCCGTTAAGCCGCTTATTACGCTGAATTTTTTCAATAACTTTTGCGGGTTCAAGGCCTAAAATGGGTCCAACAATATCGGCTAACTCTTTTAAATTTTCAACATACTGCGGTGAAATAATGATCTCGAAGCCAGGTAAATTTTCAATAAGTGCTTTACCTTCACGATCAAGGATAAGTCCGCGTGGTGCCGAGATCTTGTTTTGCTTAATCCTATTTTTTTCAGAATACTGCCGAAGTTCGCTACCCTGAATGACTTGCAACCAAATAAGCCGCGTGAAGAAAATAAAAACAACCGTGATGATAAAAATGTACAACGTGCGGTAGCGGCTTTGAAATTCTCGTGCTTCGTCGGGATTACTTATATATTGGCTCATAGGTTATAACTCTTCACTTTTTTCAGGAGTTTTAGACCAGGAGTCTTTTGAATAAAACGCTTGGTCCAGCCACTCAAAAACGCGAAAAGCTGGATAACTAAAAATAAAATTTATAATGATTTGTACCAAGCGGTCAAAAAACAAAACCGAGGCTGGGTTTTGTTCAATGGATTTGGATAGAACCACGTAGCTAACTTCAAAAATTAAACTGCCCAGTAAAGTAAAAAATGAAAATGACAGGGCGCCACTGAGGCGGACCCGATTTTTAATAATAGAAAGTAAGCTAAAAGTTACTAGCAAAGTTGTCCACGCCATTTTTAGTGGAATTTGTGAGAAGCGTGTTAAGCAAAAGCCTAAAAAATAAATATAAAATACTGAAAATAACGGAGCCCACTTCAGCGAGATAAAAAAGATCATTAACAACCAAAACTGCGGCGAAGGCAGAAAAGAAATAATATTCGGCCAAAAGCTAGTTTGAAAACCGCAGAGTATAAAAAAGACTAAGCTGAAACAAAGAATTTTCAGATAAAAACTTAGACGAATAGAGCTCATTGGTTACCATTTTGACTGGTGTTCTGCGATTCAACGGTTTTCTCTAGAAAATTTTCTAAAGCTGCGTGTTTAACAATAAAAACTTCTTCGACTTTATTCGAATCCACAACGGGCTTTATTTCAATTACAAGAGAAGCGCTTTTGGTTTTTCGCTCGATATTTGTAACGACACCTAACGGAAAGCCCTTAGGAAAAATATTATCCAAGCCGCCCGTGACAATAAGATCGCCGATTTTGACATCCTCAGTGCGTTCTACATATTGTAGCACGCAAGCTTCTTTATTTTTACCTTCAACGATGCCGTGCGAGCGCGTCTTCTGGATCAAGGCATCCACAACCGAATAACGGTCTGTGATAAGCATCACATGGGAGGTAAAAAACTGCGGTTTAAAAATATATCCGACGGCGCCAGAAACCGTAAGTACAGCTTGGCCAGCCCTTAAACCGTGTTTTGTTCCTTTGTTGATGGTGATGGTGTTGTGGTCGGCTACAAGATCGCGTCCGATAACTTGTCCGGGAATTAGTTCCATCTTCGTATTACTTTGAAAATCCAATAATGTACGCAAGCGCTCAAGTTCATTTTGACTTTCAGAAAACTGATTAAGCCGCGTTAGCAGTTCGCTATTTTCCTTATGAAGCCGCGCACTTTCAGCTTTTAAATTTAACAAGTTCAGGTATTCGGCGGTGGTCTGCCGAATACCTTGGCTTAAGCCGGAAAAAAGACTTTGAACTGACTGCGCAACAAAGCTAAAGGGCTGAGTAAACCATGAATTCTGTACTTTTTTTTGCTCCATGTTAATGGAGATAAGTGGCAATGATATAATTAATAGGAAGATGAAAGCTTTTTTAAAGTTAAAATTTAGAAAATTCAAAGTGTGGATCTCCTGTTTTTAACGATAGCAAAATAAGTTCAGAATTCAAGCCTCTATTCAAGTCTCTTTTCAAGGCTTCAAAAGCAAAATAATACCTTGAAAAACAGATTGATCTATGAGCTCATACAAGGCTTGAAGATCATCAATTAAGGAGCCTAAGAATGAAATCAACGCGCCAAAGTACAGTGACCAGCAATTTGCGAAAAGGTTTAGCGGAAAAAGGGATTTCTACTCGAAGTATCGTGGCCTTTCTTATTTTTGGAATGATCGTTTTGGTGTTTGTTTTATCTGATATGTCGGGGCGCAGGGGTGGAAGTCATACGACAAGTGCTGCGGCCGAAGTGAACGGTCAAATTATTTCGATTAAAGATTTTAACGATGAAGAAGGCCGGCTGGCTCAGTATTATGGCCAAATGTTTGGCGGCCAATTCGATATGGGCGCGCAACGTTCTATGCTTCGCGGGGAAGTCATGAACAGCTTGGTTACCAAAGCTTTAGCCTCACAAGCCGCTGAAAAAGAGGGCATTTACGCGACCGATGCAGAAATTCGTCACACCATCACCGAAGACCTGCCTTATTTTAAAAAAGACGGCGTTTTTCAGACCGATGCTTACAAGGCTATTTTGAATGCGAATAAATTAACGCCGGCTGATTTTGAAAATAAATTGCGTCAGGACATTGTGGCGCAGCGTTCTCGCCAGCTTTTCGAAGCGGGTATGGGAGTTAGCGAACTGCAAAAACAAGCTGAATCGGGTTTGAAAGCGACAAAATTGAATGTTCAGTTCATTACCTTAAATCCTCAAGAATTTGCAAAAACGCACCCCGCATCCAATGACGTTGTCGTAAAAAAATTAAATGAAACAGAATTTAAGAAAAAAGCCGAAGACACATTCAACGCTAGCAAAGCTGAATATGACACCAAAGAACAAGTTCATGCGTCTCATATCCTGATCCGTGCTGCTGCCAATGATGCCGCAGCTGTGAAAACAGCGCAAATCAAGGCCGAAGCCATTCTTAAGCGGGTTGCGACCGAAGATTTCAACAAGGTAGCTGGACAAGTCAGTGAAGATCCGGGATCAAAAACCAAAAACGGAGATTTAGGATATTTTACACGTGGGCGAATGGTTAAAGAATTTGAAGAGGCCGCATTTTCTTTACCTGTTGGAAAAATTTCTGGATTAGTAAAAACATCGTACGGGTTTCACATTATAAAAGTAATTGATAAAAAACCGGCGGTCACTGCGACCTTTGAAAATTCGAAAACTGAAGTCGCTAAAAAATTAGTTCAGTCGGAAGAGTATTCTGATGTCACTAAATCATTAGAAACGGCGTTGGCAGCAGGAAAGACAGATGAAGTTCAGCAGATCATTTCTCAGCACAAATTATCTTGGAAGGAATCTGGAACTTTCGATTTGGCATCTGAAACAATTCCAACGATGAATTCGGCCCAGGCGCTAAAAACAGCCCTAGAGCTTAGCAAGACTAATCCGCTACCAAAAAAACTAGTTCGCGAAGGCGAAAATCAGTATTTGATTAAGTTTAAAGAGGCCTCATCCTCTGCGGTCACGTCAATTTCGGCGTTAGATAAAGATATGCTTTCACGTCAAAAAAGTTCAGAAGCCTACCGACTATGGATCGATAATTTCAAAAAGACGGCTGTGATTGAAACGAACACCGCCTTACTGAAAGACGTCAATTGATCATAGCTACGTCAAAAAAATCACGGCCAGAAATCGAATTTGTCCGCGTTTTTTCTGTTTATGTGCGAAGTGAAAACCTGGTCGATTATTCCTTCGAGACTACAGTATGCACAACGGCTGCCTTTCGGAAAAAGTTGGGAATGACGGTAGATTTATCTACCTTAAATCGCATTTCAGCAGAAGTTTTTTTAAACTGTAAAATCCAAGGTCAGCCTTTGCAAAAATTTCTGCAAACAAAATATCAGCAATTAAAAAAGAGTCTGGCGAAGAGCAAAATCACACTGCAAAGTGTGACGTTCTTAGAATGCCGAGGGCTTGCGATTGAGTTTAAGGGAACCAGTATTCTAACCCTGCGCCAAGATTTCGCCACGGATGATAACGGGGTATTGTATTCAGTTTCATCTTACTTTGATAAAGTAAATAAGTTAAAAAAATTAAATCTTAGAAATCTAAAGGCAAATATCGAAGAGCAATTTATTTTTTAAGATGGGCTGGTGCAAAAGCATGCGGAAACAAATCGTTAAATGCATAAATAACTTCAGCGCCAGACGAATTGATTAAACGGACTACCGTTTTTTCATTGCAGAACTCAGCAAGTACTTGGCGGCAAAATCCACAGGGTGGCCATGGTGAATCTTCGTTACTTGCCACCACAACTTCTGTAATTTTTTCGGTTGCCAGATTTTCACTAAAAGCTTTCCAGATGGCAACACGTTCAGCGCAAACGGTGCCGCCGTAGGATGCATTTTCAATGTTGCAACCACTATATGTTTTTCCATTCGTTAGTAGAACACTGGCGCCAATTTTTTTCTGCGAATACGGAGAATGCGAATATTTCATTCCATCTAAGGCCATTTTATTTAAAGTCGTATTTAAAGAACTCATAACCCAACTCCTTCAAGCGATTTGAAATCCAAAGTAATGGTAACCCTTGAATGGCCGAAAAATCATCAGTTTTTATTTCATCAAATAATATTAAGCCACAGTTTTCAATTTTATAGCTTCCTGCGCAGTCATAAGGCTGGTCTTTTTTTAGATAACTCTCGATTTCAGAATCACTTAAATTTTTCATTTTTAAACTTGTTACGTGGTTCAGGTGCCACTGTTGGCTATTCGCTTGAATGGTTACTGCCGTAATCAATTCGTGAGTTTTTCCACGTAAGCTCTGAAGTTGTTCAAAAGCTTTTTCAAAGTTACCTGATTTTCCTAAAATCTTTCCGTCCGTGTGCACCAGCTGGTCACCACCGATGACAGTCGCATTGAGTGATTTCAGAGAGGCCACTTTACCTTTGGATAGTGTTTCTGCAATTTGTATTGGGCTGGCCTGCTGCTGAAGCAGTTGTAATTTTTGCGTCTCTTCGTCAAAGTTCGGTTTTTCGACCTTAAATTTTATTCCTAATTTCTTTAACAGATCAAAGCGATAAGGGGACATGCTTGCTAGAACCAGATCATTCATTGGGTAAAGATCGCTTTATCTGTTTAACCGAATCATTTAAAAACGCTTCGGCTTTGATCTTATTAAGCTCTTTTTCAAAATCAAGCGGAGTAAATAATTTCTCTATAAATTTATCCATTAATTTATTTTTTTGCTGGTTCGATAGGATCTGATGGGCAGGAGTGTACAAAATATATTTTTTGTTATCAGGAAGATGTAAGAACAAACTTAAACCAATTTTTTTATCAGAAGAAATAATTTTTAAAGGAACTTCTAGCATTTCATAAGATTCATTGGCTTCGATAATAAGATGTTTAGGATTGATCGAGAAAAAACAAATAAGTACTTCGTGATCTTCGATGTTAATAGTTTCCAAGTAATCTGCTTTTTCATTGGCCCAAGATTTTAAATTTATATCTTCGGTATTTTCTAGGGTAATATCAAAATAGTCGTTATCGGCGATTTCGGTCATGTTCACGAACTGGCTTTGCAGCCAGTTTTGCAAAATAGCATGATAGTCCTGAGCATTCATAGGCAGTTGGCTGGCAACTAATAAATAGCCACACCATGATTCACTTTGCACAATTAGGCATAGCATTTTTTGAAAAGGTTCTTTATTGCCAGTAACCTCCATTAAAGTCTTCTTAGCGCCTTCAGTTGGGACACTTGCAGCTTCTTCCGCTGGGGTTGGCTGATTAGCATGGGTTGTTGGCTTAATGGACTTCGGGATCGAATAATTTAAAGTGACTTCATCATTTTCTTTATAGGTCTGGGCGATGTCCACAATTTTATTTTTAATGGTATTCTGAAATTCTGCCTTTAAAGAATTCTTTAAAGGCACATCAATTTTTTTTAAATCTAAATTTTGCAGTTTGGATTGATTTATTTTTAGCAATTCTCCGCGCACACCTTTTTGTAAATGCAAATTTGATTTGTTAGCAACGGGCTGAGATTCAGTTGTGACCATTGCAGTAGTAGTCGTATCCATCTCATTTAAAAAGTTTTGCAGCTTTTCATTTCTTCGGGCCGCCCCGGAAATATGGGTAAATCCGGTCTCTTTTGATTTAGCTTCTTCGAATTCTTTTTTATTTTGTTCAAGACTTTTTTGTGCTATTTCTTTTTCTAATTTTAATATTGTACGAATGACTCCAGGCCCTGAAACTGGTGGATAAATTTTATGGATAAAACCAGAGGACTCTAATCGGCGATGCTGCTCTTTGCTAGTGGATTGAATATAGGGGACGACTTTAGCTGGAATAGATTGCGAAATAAAACGCGGAATCGTGTGAACTCGCTCGTGTGGATGATCCCAGGCAATAAAGATAAAATCAGGGTTAAACTGCATTAATTTAGCTAGGGCTTCTCTGAGGTCGTATTCCGACATGACCTCATAGTCACGTTTCGTCAAATAATTTTCGACGGCTATTAAATCCGCCGGATGGGATTTTAAGAAAAATATTTTAGTTCGTACATTCTCACTCACTTTGCAAATTATAGCTGCTTCTAGCACTAACTAGGACTAAATCATTTTACGGGACTCGACATTAGTCCTTACTTTTACCTACTTTTTTTGTTAAACCTACCGCGTGAAAGAACAACTCCATTTTCATTCCGATGTCCAAGCCGAAGAGCATATCGATTTGCACGGCGTTGACTGGGTGGGAATGACGCAAATTCAATCCGCATTAACCGTTGGAACGATGAGTTTGCCGGTCCAATTGGATTTGGGCGTCAACTTAATTTCGGGTTTTCGGGGCATCCATATGTCGCGGCTTTATAAAGTAATGCTGGATTACTTTTTACAAAGAAAATTGAATTCAGAAAATATTTTTACTTTTTTAAAGTACGGTTTAGCCACGCAAGAAAACCTAAGCACCGAAATTGGTGCCAAGATTCAGTTGCAGTTTCCAATAGTTACGACCTCACTTAAATCAAGCTTAAATGGCTTCAGAAATTATCCAATGCAGTTAATTGCTACTATGACGAAGGGTAAGGATGCTGAATTTTGGCTAAGAATAGAGGTTCTGTACTCTAGCACCTGTCCTCAGTCAGCAAGCCTTTCGATGGAAATGTTACAGGCTTTTGTAGGCAATCCCGAACGTCTGCCTGCCACACCGCATGCTCAACGGAGCCGGGCTGAAATTACAGTTTGCATGAAAAAATTTGATGAAAAATTCTTAGAGTTTCTTATTACTGAAGTTGAAGACGCACTTAAGACTCCAGTTCAAACGGTAGTTAAAAAGGCTGATGAGATGGAGTTTGCTAAACGCAATGCAGAAAATCTGATGTTTTGTGAGGATGCTGCCCGAAAAATAGCACATAGATTAAGTAAAATTCAAGAAATCAGTGGTTTTAGTGTCTACTGCGAGCATCAAGAAAGCCTTCATCCCCACAATGCCTCTAGTTTTATGAAGAGTAATTGGACTTCTCCGCAAAACATCCACTTTGATTAAAAATGAGAATGATTTTCAATACCAAATAGTCTAACGTACGAATCTTTAGACGTGTGAGGTAACAATGTCAGACTTATTAGCAGCGAATTCGGTTCTTACGCACGATTTGCCACGGCCATTTGATCACGAAATTATTAAAATCAACGAACGTTTTCAAAACGATGATTTTAAAAGAATTATCCGCGACATGGGTTTAAAAATTACTACTCAGCGGCTGTTAATATTATCTTGTTTACATAATGCCGAGATAATTGCTAACGACCGTCATGTCACGGCACAAGAATTGTTTGAGAAAGTTTCAGAAATTGATAGCAGTGTCGGATTTGCAACTGTTTACCGGTTTCTACGAAACTTGGCGGAACATAAATTTGTTACTGAAGTTCGCATGGGCGGACACTCGTCTCGCTACGAATTAAACACGCAACATCATCATGATCACTTAACCTGCACGGCTTGTGGCAAAATATGTGAGTTTGAAAATGCGAAAATCGAAAAATTACAAGCGCAAGTTGCCGAGCATTTTGGCTTCGTTTTGACTTCTCACATTTTAGAGCTTTATGGACTCTGTCCGGCTTGTCAGAAGAAGTTAGCCCTGAAATAATGGCTGAATGGCTAAAGCTTTAAAAACGACAAAAACTGTCACACTGAAACAAAATCTTGAAGACGGTATTGTAGTTCGGCGTGCGCGCGAACATAATCTGAAAAATATTTCGTTGACGATTCCGCGAAATAAAATCACGGTGCTAACCGGCCTTAGCGGCTCGGGAAAATCCTCGCTGGCATTTGATACTGTTTATGCCGAAGGCCAGCGTCGCTATATTGAAAGTTTATCAGCCTATGCAAGAAATTTTTTACAACAATTGAAAAAGCCTGACGTTGATTCGGTAACGGGTCTTAGTCCTGCTATTGCCATTGATCAAAAATCTGTCGGACTCAATCCACGCTCAACTGTAGGAACAATCACTGAAGTGTATGATTACATGCGGTTGCTGTTTGCTAAAGTTGGAACTCCGGAATGCCCGACTCATCATATTCCGGTCGCCTCGCAAACACCGCAACAAATTATTGACGAAGTTTTCAAGAAATCAGCGGGCACAAAATTTTATGTTTTGGCTCCGATGGCACAAGATAAAAAAGGAGAGTTTCTAGCGGAGTTTCAAAAATGGGCGAAGAAAGGTTTCATCAAAGCGAAAATTGACGGGACATTTATTGATTTAGAAAAAGCTACAAAACTTGCGAAAACAAAAACTCATAACGTCGATTTGGTGATCGATCAGTTAATTCTTAAAGATACGATAAAGCATCGGCTGAGTGAAAGCATCAACACGGCTTTAACGATGGCCGCTGGGCGCGTGATCATTGAAACCATGAATCAAGAACGCACCAGTTACTCGCTGCATTCCACCTGCCCTTTGTGTGGATTTAGTTTTCCGGACATGGAGCCCCGGCTTTTTAGTTTTAATAATCCCCGCGGCGCGTGTGTAACGTGCCATGGTTTAGGAACTTTGGATTTGGTCGAAGAAGAACAGTACACCGATTCAGAGGTAGGCGGGAAAAAATTAGAAAAGGTAAAATACTCTTATAAAGGTCAAAAAGTTAAAGACGATTCCGAAGAGGAAGAAGGCGAAGAAATCGTTCTCAATGCGTGCCCCGATTGTCATGGCACGCGCCTATGCAAAGAACCGCTCAGTATAAAAATAAATGGTAAAAACATTGCTGAACTTTCAGATATGTCTTTATTAGAATTGTCAGCGTGGTTACCAAAAGCTAAATGGTCTGATAAGCAAAAAATAGTTTCTGAAAAAATAATGACGCAAATTCTGTTAAGAATTGAATTTTTAAAACGCGTCGGAACTTCGTACTTATCACTATCGCGCCAAGCGCGGACTTTATCGGGCGGAGAAGCGCAACGCATTCGCCTAGCGACGCAAGTTGGCTCTGCATTGATTGGCTGTACCTATGTTATGGACGAGCCCAGTATCGGGCTGCATCCACGGGATCATCATCGGCTTTTAGAAATTATTGGAGAACTTAAAGATCGCGGCAATACAATTATTTTAGTCGAACACGACGAAGACACCATTCGCTATGCTGATTATGTTGTCGATTTAGGCCCGCGCGCTGGGAAGCATGGCGGAGAAATTATAGCCACCGGCACAGCCGATGAATTAGCAAAAAATCCAAATTCAATTACGGGCCAATATCTTTCGGGAAAAAAATTCATACCAATTCCAAAAGTGCGAAGACCGGGCTCTGGAAAATTTTTGACTTTGTCAGGCGCTACCGGAAACAATTTAAAAAATATCACCTTAAAAATTCCGTTAGGAACGTTAACTGCGATCACGGGCGTCTCTGGTAGCGGAAAAAGCACTTTAATTATTGATACTCTTTATAAAATTTTAGCGAGAGAATTTTATAATTCGAGTGCGGTGCCGTCTGCGTTTAAGAAAATTGAAGGCATGGAGCACTTAGATAAAGTTATTGATATCTCACAGCGGCCCATCGGACGAACTCCACGGTCAACTCCCGCAACTTATGTCGGTTTGCTGCCGCTGATTCGCGATTTATACGCCTCGCTGCCGGATGCAAAATTGCGCGGTTTTGAGCCTGGGCGTTTTAGCTTCAATGTCAAAGGCGGGCGCTGCGAAACTTGTTTGGGTCATGGCCAAATTCGCATGGAAATGCATTTTCTTTCGGACGTTTTTGTGCTCTGTGATACGTGTGGAGGACGCCGCTACAACAGGGAAACTTTGGCTATAAAATTTAAAGAAAAAAGTATTGCTGATGTTCTTGATATGAATGTAGCTGAAGCCGTTGAATTTTTTAAAATTCATTCACACATTCACCGAAAACTCGAGACCTTAAATAAAGTGGGCCTTGATTACATGACTTTGGGACAATCATCGACGACCTTATCTGGTGGTGAAGCTCAACGGGTGAAATTATCAAAAGAGCTTTCTAAACGTGGTACTGGAAAGACGATGTACATTTTAGATGAGCCCACAACCGGACTCCATTTTGATGATATTCGTAAATTGGTTGAACTTCTGCATGAGCTGACCAACCAGGGAAACACTGTGTTAGTGATCGAGCATAATTTAGAGGTTGTAAAAACTTCTGATCATGTGATCGATATCGGCCCTGATGGCGGAATTTACGGTGGAGAAATCGTCGCCGAAGGTACACCTGAGGTCATCGCTAAATCTAAACGCAGCGAGACTGCAAAGTTTTTGCAGTCTCTGCTATTGAAACGATTACTTACAAATATAAGCTGACATTTTTACGATGCCGCGTGGTTTGTTTGATCCAGTTGGAAGACTTGAAACGCTTTCGCATTTGCCAGCTAAATTTCCAATCTCGATGCCAACTTTAAACGATGAAACTAACCAGCGCGCAAGGACTGTCTCGCCGCCTAAATCATAATCTCCGGCAAAACTTTCCCATCGGCATTTTTTTGCGGGCGTCTGAGGCGGAGCCACGTACGGATGAGCAATGGATTCTAACATTGCATCGTGAAGTTGATCGCGGTAGACATTGGCGCGAATGTATTCTGGCTTTTCTTTACAATTAAATGCATCTATTCCAAATAGGCAATTTATGAAATCAGCAGATTGTAGTGGTGCTGTGTGCGATGGAGTTAAACCTTTGTCATTATAGCAAATATATTTCACAGCTTCGTCAATGCTGACTCCAAAATAAGTTTCAAAGTCATTGGTGTAGGGCGGGTGATACCAAAGTCCACCAAAAATTTTCTGTTGAAATTTTGCATCATTTTTTAAATCAGCGATGACTTTAGTTTGGGCCCCACTCATTGCGCTATCCGGGTAAAGAGTCGGCGATAAACGGTTCATGCGTACAATTAATTCCTGACGTGTTGGCGGACTATAGTTTTTTGGTGCACTTTTATTTGGGATCGAGCAGCCAATGGTCATGATTTCAATAATCGATTTTCCTTTTTCAGAAAATTGCGGTGGAAGCGGTGGATTCAACGGAACAACGCAATTCATGCAAGATAACAATTGTGTTGAAGAGTCGCCTTTACAATTTCCTGCATCTTGCACAGGTTGTGGAATTGGTGGTGGGATAACGGGCGGTGGAGCCGGTGGCACAACGGGTGGCGGAGTAGGCACCACCACTGGTGGTGTTACGGGAGTTGGGGGCGGTACAACAACTGGTGGATCAACAGGCTTTGGTTGAATCGGATCCTGCGGAATCGGCGCTGGAGTAGTCAGTGATTGTTGTGGCTCGGCCAGAATCCGAAACTTCATGCGCTCATTGCATGCAGAAGCAGCAAAGCCTATAACTAAAATTAGGATGGCTTGCAGTGATTTTTGTAATTTTCCTGTTTTCATTTTGACCTCCGTCAAATCGATGGACCTCTGTCAGGTCTTGTTCGATATCGACTAGCCAATACGACTTCTTGATTTTTTTCTTTAATAAAAAGAAAAAATATTGGAATATGAATCACTTATGTTTCGTTATCTTAAATTTCCATTACTTTCACTTGTCTTAGGTCTTGCAGCAGCTAGCCTTTTATCTTGGCTGCAAAATCATGATTCTAGTTTAGTGCTGCAATCATTGCTGACCGTCACTTTGCTCAGCGTGCTGGAAATATCATTGTCGTTTGATAATGCGGTCGTAAATGCCACTGTATTAAAAAAAATGAGCCCGGTTTGGAAGAAACGATTTTTGATCTGGGGGATGTTGATTGCTGTCTTCGGAATGCGCTTTATTTTTCCAATTATAATCGTGAGTATTGCAGGCCATCTTTCTTTTTTCTCTTCTATTCAGCTCGCGTTAGATCAGCCACAAAAATATGCCGATTTAATGACCGCATCGCATTTTGCAATCAGCAGTTACGGTGGGATGTTTTTGCTGATGGTGGGACTTAATTATTTTATGGATGCAAAAAAAAGAATCCACTGGATAGGATGGGTTGAAAAGCCTCTTAGTGTGCTTGCGCGAATTCCGAGTGTTGATATTATTTTGACGTTAGTCATTGTACTAACCATAGCTTCGAATTTGACAGATCCTTTTCAAGATCTTTTTCTGCGAACTTCTTTGTATGGAATTTTAACTTTTTTGTCCGTCCGTGCACTGAGTATCTTGCTAGAAGACGAAGAATCAAGTCTGGTAAGAAGTTTAAGCTCTGGTTTCGGTTTTTTTTTGTATCTTGAGGTTTTAGATGCATCATTTAGTTTTGATGGTGTTATTGGTGCATTCGCAATTACAAAACAAATTTATGAAATTATTATCGGCTTAGGCATTGGCGCTTTTTTTGTCCGAGGTCTTACAATTTATCTGGTAGATAACAAAAAAATAGATCAGTACATGTACCTGGAACATGGGGCATTTTATGCGTTACTAGCGCTGTCTTTTTTTATGTTAACAGATCATTTTTTTCATTTTTCACAGTGGATTACGGGACTCACAGGCGCGGTCGTTTTATTTCTTTCAGTTTTTTGGTCGATCTACGTAAACCGAAAGGCATGAGCTACCCAAAATTAGTAAGATTCCTAGTATTTGGAAGCCTATTAATTTCTCGCCAAGCAATAAAAAAGCAAACATAAATGCAAACGGGGCCTCAAGTAAGCAAAGTAGGCTTGCTGTTGTTGAAGATACAGATTTTTGTGCAATAACCTGCAGAGTAAATGCGATAAGAGTCACAAAAAATGATAAAAACAAAATACTAAGCACTGATTTTAAATGCACGACCTCAGGCCAAAGATACACGCCTTTAAAGTAAACTTCGTAAAATAAAAACGGCAGTAGTATTATTAAAGACCACAAAGTCTGATAAACATTGAAACGAAACCCATTATTAACTTTTGCAGCAGCCGCGCTTACAAATAATAAATGAAATGTCGAGGCGACAGCACAACCCAAGGTAAATAGATCTCCGATATTAAAATACAGATCAGAAGAATTTTTTAACCCAAGTAGAAAACCCATACCGATGAATGCCAAGACCGCAAAAAATATATGCTTAAGCCTGATCGGCTTCTTATAAAATAAAAATCCTGCGAAGGGAATAAGCACTACATATAGCGAAGTTATAAAACTAGATTTAGTCGCCGTTGTCCAATGTAGTCCATGAGTCTGTAATATTAATGATAAGGCTAGCGCCACCCCCGCTGGAGCTGAAAGTTTTATGTCGGAATTTGAATTTTTCCAATGCTTAGGCTTGAAAAAGTAAAATAGAATTTCACCGAATATAAAAGCGAAAAAAAATCTCCAGAAAATTAAAGTCGATGTCGAAAAATCTTCAAGTGCATTTATAGCACATATGAAGGACATACCCCAAATCATCGCGGCCAGCAATAACTGTAGCACAGCTTTTTTGTAGAGGCTCAGTGCCTGGTAGGCTGCTATCAATCAAATGCCTCAGCCCAGATTTTAGATTTATCTAAGCCATCCATTTCAAGCAACTGCGTCTTAACATCTTTGATCATGGCCCCATTACCACACAAATAAAATGTCGTTGGGACATTGATGTAATCAAAATCTTTCAAACAATCTTGCACATAGCCTTTACGGCCGGTCCACTTTTCAGAGGGTCGGCTAAGCACATACTGAAATTCAAAGTTCTTCAATTGTTGTTGCAGCCGTTTTAATTCAGTTTCATAATAAATATCATGTTCGTGCCGCACTCCAAAAAATAATTTATAATTTAAATTCGGATACAATTTTATTTTCGATTCTAAGAACGAAAAGTGTTGCGAGACTCCGCTGCCGGTATTTAAAAAAACGATTTGCTCGGTCGGAGGCTCTTGAAAAAAAACTTTTCCAAAGGGACCCGTCATTGTTAACATGGCCCCTTCATGTAAATCCCAGACATATCGGCTTGCTAAGCCTTTATCAACGTACTTGAAAATAAGTTTAAACTCTTTTTTATCTTCATCGGTCGAGGCGATCGAGTAAGCGCGCAATGCAGCTTTTGCCCCGGCTACTGGCACATGAAGCATAACAAACTGTCCTGCTTTAAAATTAAAACTTGGAAGGTTAGCAAGCTGTAAATAAAGTTCTCGAATTTGTGGCGTGTGATCAATAATTTTAGTTACTTTGAACTCATGCAGAGTACGGATCGAAACGGGTGCCGGTGGTGTAGTAGTTTGTGACATAATTCGGTATTCTTTGTAGAATTTACTATTTTGTCAAAGAATACAGCGATTTAGCTGTGAAAAAACGATGAGAAAAACTAATTTTTCAGTTAGTTACTTGTTATTTTTGTGCCCAAGCTTATAAATTCATCTGCGGATGACTCACTTCAAATATCTTTTAATTTTGGGCTTCTTCTATCTTGCTGGCTGCGGTGGCGCCGAGTCTTCAAATTCGCCCGTTGCCAAGACGACCTCCAGTCCCGAAAGACCATCATCCGATGCCATTATCCTATCTCGGTCTTTGCCCTTTCAGAATGATTCACGCATAAGCTACTGCGAAGTTTTATCATCAGACAACAAATCCTACAGTGGCTACCGTGATCAAGTTCGCCATCCACTAGCTTCACTATCAAAGGTGGTTACAACCGCCTGGGCGCTGAGAAAATTGGGTCCTGACTTTCGTTTTGAAAGCCAGTGGTATCTAAAGCCAGTTGATAGCAAGGCGGGCCTGTATGACGCCTATTTAAAAACTAAATTTGATCCAGTATTTAATATAGATAAGGTTTTATATTCATTATCATTGCTACGCGAGCAAGGTGTAACAGGTATCCGAAATTTGGTTATTGATGAAAGCACGCGAGTTTATTTGTCAGCTCTGGCTTTACCCCATGTCGAACTTGAAAATGTTCCGGTGAGTTCAAACGAAAGTGCACAGAACTTAAAAATTATTTTGAATTCAGAAAACTGGTCGGTGCAAACTCAAAGTTCAAAAGATAAGTTGCAAGCATGGGCGCAGGAAAATTCTAAAACCTTAAACATTCCAAATTCTTTTTCAGTTCAGCAGATCGAGATAAAAAATTCGCGTGAAATAAATTTAACGGACTATAGCAAAAAAATTTCTTTTAGATCGGCGCCATTATTAAGATATTTGAAGAATTTGAATGTGTATTCTAATAACTATGTGACCGATGCGCTGTTTTCGTACATGGGTGGACTTCAGGCCTTTAAAGATTTTCAGTCGGAAGAATTGAAAATTTCAAACGATGCTCTGCAGTTTTTTTCTGGGTCCGGCTTAGCTGTCACTGTGGATGGGCAGCGAAAAGACAATAGCGGAAGTTGTTTTTCAATACTGAAAATCCTTAGCTACATGCAGTCGTTGTCCGCCGATGACGGATTGAACTTAGGTCACGTTCTTTATAACCCCTCTTTGGATCTGGACGGCACATTTGAATCGAAGCTGAACTTTCATAATCAGGTCGTATTCAAAACCGGCCGCCTATTCGAAAATCCGGCACTGAATCTTGCTGGGATTGTATCAACGGAGAAGGGTTTTTTATACTTCGCTTTTTTAGGTCATAAATTTTCAGATACTGAGGCCGATGAAATAGAAAAGTCACGAGATGCTGTGCTGACCTCGACGTTAAATTTTTATAAGACTACAGGTCCTTTTTTAACTCTAAAAGAATACCATATTTTAATCGATTAGAAACTCCATCACATAAGTGCACCCAAGCCCAAAGGGACAACCTAAAACCAGTCTTATTCTCGGATCTTAAGCTCGCCTAAGATCCTTTTATGCATC
>JAYUWH010000144.1:0-3305 GCA_043753645.1 Bdellovibrionales bacterium | reverse complement strand
GGAAAGTTCGGAAACAGAAAGTACACTTCAGAGTTTAAGCAGCAAGCGTCTGAATTAGCAATGAAAATTGGGTCCAGAAAAGCAGCTGAACAACTAGGAGTTGCAATGCAAAATATAGATCGATGGAAGAAATTGAAAGAGAATCAAGAGCCGCAATCGAAAAAAGAGAAAGTGAATTTAGAAGAAGAAAATCGAAGACTTTTAAAAGAAAACAAAGAGCTTAATTGTCACTTTCGTTGAATAAGTTTGACAGTATTTCCTAAGCCTATGAAAAGAAGTAAAAAGCCTGCATTTTAATTTTTAGAATCATAAAATGAAAGCCCTATTCGATTGATGTGATCTTTTAGACTATCATTTTCTACCTGAGAATAGATTGAAAGATCAACTTTGTAAGGTAAAAGCAACTCATCAATATCATTTTGAATTTTTAATAAAAATGTAATTTCGGCATCAAGCGAAATAATAGTTAAATCTATGTCAGATGCTGGCTTTAAATTACCTTTTGCCCGCGAACCATAGACAATCACTTTTTCTATGATTTTGTACTTTTTAAAAACAGAATTTATTTTTGCGATATCTTCAGATGGATTTCAAATAATCTCATATAAAACTTTCAGAAGAGAACTCACCAACAAAAATATTTTTTGAAAAAAACTTAACGATTACTTTTTAGAAAAATACACTTTTGGAGTATGTTACATAGAATACCAAATTTATCGAAATCACATGGCTTTTTCTTGTTCGGCGCCCGGGGCGTGGATATATCTAGCTGGATTGAAACTGACGTTAAAGATGAAAAAAATCATCTACTCTTTACTTTGAACCACGATTAAGCTAACTCGCCAGCAGTGTATTAATTATTACTCAATGAATAATAATGCCGCCACTCAAAAAGCAATTCACCAGGACCCGTGCTCTCATTAATCGAAATAGTAAATAGGACATGCGGCTTACCTAGTATTATTCAGCCTTGTGTTGCTTACTCTGGGCTAATCTGAAATAATTTTTCACCCTGCCCCGGCGTCGCAGGCTCCCAAACAAGGTAATACAGCCCCGGTTCTGACGGCGTAAATGTGATCCAACCGTTTATCGACCCAGCTCCAGCTCCCGCGCCTGTCATATCATCTGGGCGGCGGCTAATCGCAACCTTCCCGAAGGTTCGCTGGGCCCAAGGCGTCTCGGCCCACTCAAAATGTAGCGCACCGCTAAATCCAACGGGCACAATAAACGGTAGATTGTGGTGTTTGACGTTCGCATTACGTCCCTCGGTCGTAAAGTACGACCCCTGCCTGCCGACCCCGGCCATGAACGGTAACGAAGGTGGTGTGTAACTTGTCGTATAGTTGCATCGCGGTGACGAAAGCACTTCGCTGGTCGGCGTTGATGCACGCGGCGTAAGTGAGCCAATCGGTGGAAGAACAACTGCTGCTGGGCACGAATTCAAATTAAAACTCGGATTGCTTAATACTCCGTTGGTGCAAGTCACCGATTGCGAAGTACACGGGGCCGTTCCCGTCGTTGAATAATACCCAGTTGCTGTTGCTCCGTGCGCCAGTGTCGAGCTTCCGAAGCTACAACTCGCAGTACCACTTGGTGGTGGAGGAGGTGGTGGCGATGCAGCACAATTGCAAGTCCAATCGGCAGACCCATCAGTTACGTTTTGCTTTTGTCCGTCGTTGGCACTTGTGCACGCCACACTTCGTAAGACTGGGCGCTGATTCATAGGACGCGGCGGTGCAAAATCATCTGCCCATGTCCATGAACACAAGCCACCTGATCCTGTTGATGCAGAACAGGAATCAAAGTGAAAAACCGGATTACTTAACACACCGTTGTTGCAAGTTACTGCTTGCTGGCTGCAAGGCGCAGTCGCTGAAGAATATCCCATAGCCGGTGCACCATGCGCTAAGGTCGTACTTCCGAAATTACAACTTGCTGTGCCTGCTGCGATCGGAGTTGATGACACCGCTGTTGCGCAAAATAAAACACCTTCGTCAATGTAACCTAGCGCTAGAAACTGAGTTTTTAATGCAGCATCTGTTACTAAGCGGTATTTGTAGTTACCACTGTGCGATAATCGATACACTGGATACGTTACACTTGGTGAAGTTGGGCACGTTCCGTTTGAATTAATCTTAATCGCGTAACCTTCGACACCTTCATCTTGATATTTAGAATCGGTTAATAATGTAGTTCTGTCGTTAATCTCTGCTGTGTACAGATGAAATCCACCCTTATTAAAAAGCCGATAAATAGGACTTAGTCCTGCATCCGTTGAAGCTTTTACCGTGATCGTATTTACTGTAGCTTCAAATAAACCAGCATACGTCCTTTCAATTGATAACTGATCTTGCGTACGGCTAGTGTAGAAAAAGCGATTACTTTTCTTATGACGATATTCTTTTAATACCACATTACCGTTTGTAACCTCTTGTGCGCCAGAAAATGATTTCGGTGCATAGGAGATTGATTCAGCAAAATTAGAGCTTGATTGATCTGCTTTCCTACCAAGCTTCACTGGCGAACAGTTTTGAAACAGCGTGGTCGTGATGATAAATGAGCACGTAGTCAGTAACAGTAACTTGTAGTTCTTTTGATTTATCATACAAACCCCTTAAATTGAAAATACAAAAATCTTCTTCGCCCTACCCTATTCGGCTTAAACCCTGAAAAAAAGCAGAATCTATCTTTCAAATTTTTCGTAAAAAACTTCGTCATTAAATCAACTTGCATAAGTTCTTACATTACAATTTCAGAGCCACTTGCCAGCAATCACAATAGCTAAAAGCGAAGAACTTTTAATCGCTGTATGCTACCCTGACCACTGTGTTTTAAAGTGAGACTGCCCGAGAAAATTTAGAACTGAATTTTGTACTGTTTTTTCTCAAGTGGGACGAAAATTGCAAATTTAGTGTGTAATTTCTTGAAAAGGAATACACATGAAAAGATCGAAAAAAATTTTTACGCCTGAACAAAAAGCTAACATCGTGAATCAAATTGATACGGACCGAAAAAGTGGAATGACTTTGAATGAGGCGATTCAAAAACAAGATATTTACACATCACTTTACTCGAAATGGAAACATCAACTAGCCGTTGGGATTCATTCTTCTCTACGAAATAACAAAGCTCCCTTTGATACAGAAAAAAAGCAGTTAAAGAATGAGGTTCAAAAGCTTCGTGCGATAGTTTTATCGCAGTCACAGGCGATTGCAGATTTAAAAAAAGAGATGAACTTGGACTGGTGAACTGGATTAATGGTAGCAAGTATATGGATTTACAAAAGCAAGGCGTCATCGATCAAG
>JAYUWH010000143.1:0-3307 GCA_043753645.1 Bdellovibrionales bacterium | reverse complement strand
AGCTTTTAAATTTAGAAATTCCTATTATAGTTATTACGGCTCAGACAAAAGTCGAAACCGCACTGGA
Source organism: Bdellovibrionales bacterium (assembly GCA_043753645.1). Classification (GTDB taxonomy): domain Bacteria; phylum Bdellovibrionota; class Bdellovibrionia; order Bdellovibrionales; family Bdellovibrionaceae; genus Pseudobdellovibrio. The sequence goes on along the minus strand of JAYUWH010000143.1, from coordinate 3,240 downwards.
AGCCATTCAGGCGGGCGCATATGATTTCGTGGTTAAGCCAATTCACTTCCCCCAACTGCTTATTACTGTTGAGCGCGCTTTACATACGGCTAGGCTGAAGCGTGAAAACGAAGCGCTTAAGTCAGTTGTTCAGTATAATTCTGGCGCGATCAACGTTGAAGGCGTTATCGGCAAAAGTCCTGAATTAAAAAAAGTCTTAGACCTTGCTAAGCGAGTAGCTAAATCAGCGACCAATGTTTTAATTACGGGTGAAAGCGGTACAGGAAAAGAAATTATTGCAAAAGCAATTCATAATTTAAGCTCTAGAAAAAAAGAATCATTTATCGCGATTAATTGTTCATCGATACCTGAAAATTTACTGGAATCAGAGCTTTTCGGTCACACTAAAGGAGCTTTCACCGGTGCGGTCGATAAAAGAATTGGCCTTTTCGAAGAGGCCCAAGGTGGAACTTTATTTTTAGATGAAATTGGAGACTTAAGTCTAGCCTTACAAGCAAAGCTTCTGCGGGTGCTGCAAGAGCGAAAAATCAAGCGTATCGGGGAAAACCATTTTCGAAATATTGACGTTCGAATTTTAGCAGCTACTCATAAGGATTTACGCCGAAGTATCACTGATAATACTTTCCGTGAGGATTTATTCTTTCGCTTAAATGTGATTCCAATTTGGATTCCGCCTTTACGAGACCGCTCAGATGATATTATTCCGCTGGCTGAATTTTTTTTAAAAAAATTTGCGGCCTTAAATGATTCAAAAGTGACTGCACTTTCAAAAGAAGCGCTTGAATCTCTGCTAAAAAATCCGTGGAAGGGCAATGTGCGTGAGCTAGAAAATACGATCGAACGTGCCGTAGTGCTTGCCGAAGGTCGTCAGATCGAAGTTGAAGATATTTCACCGATTGAACATATGTCAGTGACAGATTCCCACGAGTTTGACTTCCAAAGTTTATCTCAGGAACGCGTTCTAACTATGGATGAGCTTATTAAATTGTATGTACAATATATTTTAAAGAAGAATCACGGGGCTAAAGAGCAGACGGCAAGGGACTTAAACATTGATCGTAAGACCCTGTACCGCCGTCTAAATGAAATAGAAAAAGAATCGCTTTCGCATTAAAATCGAAAAATTAAAATTAATTAGCGAATCGATTGCATTTCCATAAATCTAAGCTATCTAAAATCTGATTTTGTGCATGTCGAAGTGCGGATAACAAATTGCTATTTTTTGCTTCGGCAAAAAATTTTCCACACGTTGCCTGAATAGCAATATTTGTATAATAAGATCCATCTGCCAGGCGATCGATGTTCGCATGCACATTGGCATCAGAAGGTGCTAAGTCATCAACTGTGGACATAAGTTGATTACAATTGATAATATCTTCCGGCGTTGGAACAATTGTTGATTGAGTAAAATAGTTTTTCATAGTTCTCCCTTGGTTTTTCGGTAATATTTTTCCTGGTTGATTATCGTAGGCTAACGACGAAATCGTTTACTAGCACACTCATGCTGTCAGAGGTTCCGAACCCGGTCTGGGCCGCCGTCGAATTTAAGTCTATATTGGCTTTATCAAGATTAGGCAAGACGCATATCAAAAAAGCAACTGACATAATATTTATCCAACTCATTCATTCCCCCACAAATGTTGAATTAAATCCCCTTACTTACATATGTAGCCTAAGCAAGTGTGGGACCACGTAAGAAAGAATCTGTTGTATTCTTAAAAATTCAAACGTGGCATTTCTCCCGTTGGTGTCCAAAAAAAGGAGTGTGTGAAGCTTTGGCTCAATCAAGAGGCTTGTGTCGTAAAGGCCTCTTGATTGCTGCAAATATTAATACTAAGGAAGGTTGGTCAAGTTTATGAAACACGCAATGTCAGCATGTGGAATGTATGCCTCTAGAAGAGTCGCCCAAGATTCAATTGATTTGCTAAAACAAGATGGTTTCACAATGTCCGAAATTTCTATTTTAACCAGAAGAAAAGCGGGTCCGCAAAACTTTGTGCATGGACAAAAAACGAAGATTCATGATGGAGCCATTGTCGGCGCTGTCATTGGCTTTGTTGTCTTAGGATTATTGGGTTTTGTACTGAGTTATTATACGATGTCCGAGCCTTCTGCTATTAATTCCACCGCAGTTAGCAATTTTTCTACTAAGTTATTAATTTTGGATACGATCTTGGGATTTTCAGTAGGTGCATTTATCGGCGCCGCAGCCGGAGCGTTAGCCGGTATTGGTATTCCACAAATGGTGAATTCTAGGTACGGGTTTTACTTGCAACAAGGAGGCCTTTTAATCGCAGTGCATGCGAAATCAGATGAAGAAAAAAATAAAATCATCGACATATTAAAAAAGACCGGAGCTCAAGATATTAATCCGCTGTATGACGCTGAATTGTGGGAACTGGCCAATACTATCACGCTGTAATTAACCCTGATTTATAATTATAAATATAGGACTCAAGAAAAAGAAATTGAACTCGAGCAAAAAATATATGGGCTATTGCTAAACTATCAAATTCAATAACATCCCATTTTAGCTTCCTTACTCGAGTTCAAAGAACTGAATACAAAAATTATAACTACAGCGCCCTATGTAACGTTGTTTACAATTTAGCTAAATGCAAGCTGCTGTCCAAGCCTAAGATCTAAAATACAGTACCTTGACGAATTTATTAATCAATTTCGCTTTATTTTCACCACACCTAAAAAAAAATTCCCCAGAATGGCAACGGACTTAAGTTTGCAAGACGAAGTCTGATCGTGCAGGGAAAAGATAAACTAAAAATTAGAAATTTTTATGGTTAATAGAAAATTAGTGTAATTAGAAATTAAAAAGATGCTGGCCGTAAAAAATTATCCTTGCTTAGCAGCATTGAAATCTTTTCACCGCGATGACTATCGTGCTTTTTTTTTTGAAACTGCGGATCATTGATTGAATATTTTATTTCAAGCTGTTGTTCATCATTGATATGATGGGGTCGCATATTCAGCACAAGAATTGTAAATATAAATGCAAAAAATTGAGTGAAAGCCACTGTTTTCCATGGACTGCTGATTCTTTTCAAATTGGAAATCAGATTATTTAACGTAAATCAACCCCGACGCTGCAACCCGTTTTTCACAATCAATTTTTAGTTCGCCGGGTTCAAGTTTTCCAATCTTAATCAGAACCGCTTTGTTGAGTGGTAGCCTGCGTCTTATTTTCTTTGGTTTTGCATCGACCGACAGCGTGCATTTTTCACT
>JAYUWH010000142.1:0-3326 GCA_043753645.1 Bdellovibrionales bacterium | reverse complement strand
TATCAGCTTTGCAGAAAATCTTAAATCTAAACGAGCGTGAATTAAAATTAGTAGAAAGTGTTAGTTCTAAAAAAGGCTATTACTCAGAAGCTTTTCTAATTGCGGGTGATGATAAACAGGTTGTCAAAATCGAGAGCACACCACTTGAATACTGGCTATCGACAACTGACCCTGTCGATCTAAAAGCGCTCGATGAAATGAAGTCACAATTTAGCCAGCCGCTCGATTTATTTAAGAAGATGGCCGAAAAATATCCGCACGGCGCGTTTTAACACTTAACAAAAAATTACATGGAGAGAAAAATGAAAAGGAAATTTATTTCTGTACTGCTATCTTTTTGTCTATCTACAAGTATTCCACAAACAGCGAAGGCAGATATGTGGGGTGCTGACATTCCGATCTTGCTCGAGATTTTAGCGAATTCGTTACAGCAGCTTATTCAGCTAAAAGCTATGCTAGAAAATGGCACGGATACACTAGATTTACTTAAAGACATTAATCGCGGAATTAACGATTCACTGGGAATTGCAGAGACCTTAGGCCTTCGCATTGACCCTGGAATTTACCGCGATTTGAAAAATGTGAATGCGGCAGCCCAGAGCCTAGAGAAAATCTACGGCATAGTCACAGATTCAAAGCTTGCTACGGTTCAGCGAAATACAGACCAAACAGTTGCCGAAGCAATTACGTTTAACAATGAACTAAACGATTACGCTCTTAGGCTCGACCGAATTGGAGAAGAAATTAAAAGATTCTCACACGCGGTATCCCCCGGAGGGGCCGCGAAACTGACAGCTGAAAGCCTTGGTGTCGTTATTCACGTCATGAACCAGCAAATGCGAGCACAAGGACAAGCGCTAAAGCTTCAAGCGCAGGCAATGGCCGTACAGAATAAAAAAGATAAGGATCAAACAGATCAATATTTGCGTGAAGGACAAAATCTTAAAAATAAAATGATTGCACTTAATCCTGAATTCAAAGTGATGAGGTTTTAGCTATGGATATGAGTTGGCTATCAACCGAGGCAAAAGTAATTCATGAGATATTTTCGTCATTTTTTTATTCAATCGTTCTTTTGATGATTACGTTAGGTGTGGTGCTTAATTTCTTTAAAATGCCGATGGGACAAGTGCCAGAATTTATGCAACTTGTAGGTCGTGCTATTATTGCAGCTTTCATGCTAGCGGCACTTCCTGAAATTATGAACTTTCTAGCAGACATTACGGATCAGTTATCAGCACAAATCGGACAACTTAATAATTTTAAAACTGTCGTTGGCAGATTAGGTGAAAAAGTTGGGACGTTAACTTGGTCATGGGTAAGTTTTAAGGACTCCGTATTATTACTAATCAGTTATCTGACGTTTTTTCTGTTGTATGTCTCAGTTTACATCGCTGATGCAATGTATTTACTGATTTGGACGCTGATCTATATTTTCTCACCGCTACTGATCGCAGCTTTTACGCTTCCATCAACGGCTGCAGCGACGAAAGGACTTTTTCAAAGTCTGATTGAAGTTTGCTTATGGAAAATCTGCTGGAGCGTACTTGCAGCACTTTTATGGAGCTTTGCACTGTCCGAAATTAATAAGCCCGAGTACGACGTCGACTTTTTTACAGCAATTTTACTTAACATCATGCTGGCGTTTTCGGTGCTACTAACTCCGATGCTTGTAAAAAGCTTACTCAAAGGTGGCTTATCGAGTTCTGCAAGTGCCATGGGTGGAGCGATCTTAGGAGCAGCTGCAATGACTCCGGGTGGAATGCTTGCTGCGACGAAAGCTGGCGGCTCGAAGTTAGCTTCCGGTTTTAAATCAGAAAAAGATGACGAAGTTCAAAGATCTGATTTTAAAAAATAGTTTTCAAACAATCAAAAAATTTAACTAAAGAGGTATTAATGAAATTCTCATTAAGTATTGATGCGCTATCAAAAGAAAATAGCCATTTAAAATTCATCATAAAAATGCAGTTCTGTGTTGTGCTTATTCTGCTACTTGAAGTTGTTTTCCAAAACAGCCAAGTTCCGCTCATGATTCAAAGTTCAACACGCGGCTTAGAATTAATTCAGCCAGTTGATTTTGAAAGATCTGAATTTGATATGCAGTCTGCAGCAGAACTGATGCTGAAAGCTCGGTTTAATACAGATACAATTTCAGCGAACTTATTTCTGTCTGATAAACAGTTGCAACTTCGAGAGAACGAGCAAAAAGAACTTAAAAACAGAAACATGCTTCAGACAATCGTCATGCGAAAAGTCGAGATCACCAAAGATCGAGCTGTCATTGATTTAGACCGAGTCATCGCAGTTGGTGACATCAGATCAGCGATTAAAACGAAGCTAAAAATTGCTTTCGAGGAAACTGAACCCAATGAACTTAACCCCTACGGCTTAGTTTTAAGTTTCGTTGAAGTACAAAATACGGAGGTAAAAAAATGAAGTTCTTTTTTATGATTATAGTTTTAGCTGTCACGTTACTTTATATCGATTACGCGCTTTCGGTTGAAAACTTAAAGCAGATTAGAAAAGCATCTGAAAAAGAGAAATCAATCACGTGTGACGATAAAAAGCCTAAATTAATCCGAGTTACTTCAGGGCGAGTCACCGTGCTTAATTTTCCGTTCAAACCAAAGGAAGTTGTGTTTGGTAGTCAGATTTTTGATTTTAAACAAATTAAAAATGATCTGGTCATCATGGCAACGCACGCCAAAGGTCAAACAAACGTAGTTGTTTACTTAGAAGAGCGCAGGTGCTCGTTTAACTTAGTCACGGTGAAATCTGGCGGCGATGATATTCTAATCGTGAAAGATCCGAAGGACTCGCAGTACGAAGTGAGGTTTTGATGGCAGACGAGAATAAAACCGTTGAAATTAAAGCAGACAAAGGGACTGAATCCATTGGTCTAAATCAGTATTTTGAAAACGGCCAGAACTTCGATAAAAAACATTTTAAAATCATGGCCTATGTAACACTCGCTTTGATTTTAGCTGTATTTGTCACAGGCATTTTAGGTAAGCGTAAAATTGTCGGTAAAAATTCAAAAGAATTATCATCACCACCCCTCAATCGTGAAGTTCCGCTAACAGTACCCAGAATTTTAAATAACTCTGATAGCGTAAACGTGATAGGTCGTAAAAACGTTGATTATTCAGACAAAAGAAGAATTAAAGTTCTTACACTCAGAGCTTTATCTGAAATCCCTGTCGGATCTGAAACAAAAGCAATTCTAGTCAGCGGAGGAACTGACGGAATTGTTAAAGCAAAGCTCACTCAAAGCCTAATCGTAGATGGCGAGCCGCTGATACCTGAAAATTCGATTCTGTTCGGTA
>JAYUWH010000141.1:0-10087 GCA_043753645.1 Bdellovibrionales bacterium | reverse complement strand
TCATTAATAACTGTCACGAGCTGAGATTTGAGGTCAATCAAATCACCTCGATTAACAAGGTAGGCAGTTAAGTGGACGCCGTTTTCAGACTCAAGAAGGGTTTTGAGGGAAGTTTCTTTTGAAGTCAGCATTTTATCCTCCGATATTTGTTCTTTAAAACATTTTTATAAATGTCGCATTTATTAAACAGCTGCTCTTAATCTTTTGATTCGCTCTTCAAGTGGTGGATGCGTTAAAAATAATTTCATAATTCCGCCAGGCCTGCTTGATATTTTTAAAGCCGCAATAGCGGGTTGTGCCGCGGGATCAACGCTTTCAAATGTTTTCTTTAAGGATTCCAATGCTTGAATCATATGGTCTCGCCCAGCAAGCCTAGCACCGCCCGCGTCGGCTCTGAATTCACGGTATCTAGAGAATTTAGCAACGACTATCGAACCAAGTATCATGAAAGCGATTTCAAGAATCATTTGAACTGCATAATATGTAAATGGAGTTCTTTGGCTTCCCTGATCGTCTTTTTGGCCAGTCATTGTAAGGATAAAGGCAATAACGCGAGCAAGGAACATGACAAAAGCGTTCACCACTCCTTGAATTAGTGTCATTGTGACCATGTCCCCATTGGCGATATGGGCTACTTCATGTGCCAATACGCCATTAACTTCAGCGTGCTTCATGCTCTGAAGCAGTCCGCTCGAAACAGCAACTAATGAACGTGATTTAGTTGGGCCTGTAGCAAATGCATTTACTTCAGAGGATTCATAAATTCCAACTTGAGGCATCACTGGCAATTGTGCGGCTTTTGCAAGTATGTGGACCATCTGAAGAAGTTCTCGCTGCTCGAAATCTTTCGTATCAAGAGAAATAATTTTAACTCTCATCATCCACTTCGCCATAATTCGAGAAAGTGCAAGTGAGATGAAGGCTCCACCCATGCCCCAGACGAAACAAAAAATCATAAGAGACTGGTAATCAATTCCGTACGGAGTTAGGTATGGCTTCAGGCCAAAAATATTCAAGATTAGTGAAATGGTAATCATCACCAAGACGTTCACAGCTAAAAATAAACCAATTCTTTTAAACCAAGTCAAAATTCCTCCTTCATCACTGCATTCAGTATAGCGTTGACAAATTCTTATTAAAATATGATAAATACGATCAAATAATTTTGTTAAAGCAAACTATTAAGAAAGGCCTTTATGCAGTGGTTAAACTATCATCACCTTTACTATTTTCGAACAATCGCTGTGCAAGGTGGAATTGCAAAGGCTGCCGAAAAGCTACGTTTGGGTCAGCCAACGCTTAGCACTCAGCTAAAACAGCTAGAGGAAATGGTTGGGAAACCACTCTTTGAACGTCGCAATCGGAAAATGATTCTTACCGAGGCTGGAAAAGCCGCCCTTGATTATGCCAATGAAATATTTAGGCTTGGCGATGAAATGATCGAGGTACTACAAGATCGTACCAGCGGCGACCAAACTCATCTGCAAGTTGGCGCCCTTGATAGTGTTCCCAAGAATGTAATTCTATCTTTGGTTATGGAAGCTTATAAAATTTCTTCTACTTGCACAGTTTCTATTCTTGAAGGAAAGGGAGACGAGTTATTTCGCGAGCTTTACAATCATAAAATTGATCTGATTTTGTCTAATTATCCTCCGCCAGCTTTAGAAATAAGGCAGGCATTTTCAAAATCGGTGGCAAAGCTACCTGTATCTGTATATGGCGGATCTGCTTTTCGAAAACTTAAGCGAACATTTCCGCACTCGCTCAATGATCAACCCTTCGTGCTTCCCACAGTCCATAGCAAACTTAGACATGATCTTAATCACTACTTTAAGCTTCAGAATATTCGCATTCTGCCAACAGCAGAAACTCAAGACACCAGCCTGCAAATACTTTTTGCGAAACACGGGATCGGGCTTGCTCCACTTTCAGAAGTGTCCGATGAGGATTTGATTAAAGATGGCTTACTTCAGAAAATAGGAACCCTGAAAGGTGTGCATGAGGAAATTTGGCTAATATCAGCCCAAAGAAAACTTGAAAACCCAATTGCTGCAAAACTAATAAAGACTTTCACACTCTATTAAAGTTTGTTTTAAACAAACTATATTGTATTAATTATCTAATTTTATAAGTTGTAAAATTAGATACACTTACAAAGTAAATGCAAAAACCAGGGAGTGAATAAATCATGACATGTATGAAGCCTATTGAAAATGTATTCGAACAAATAATTTTTGCAAGCCAGTCAGGGCGATCCTCATGTTTGTCCAAATGGATGCTTGTATCCAACGGATTTCAAAAATTAACGCCGGTACAGTAAAGGTATAAAAATGAAAAACTTCGTCTCTGACATCTCTGTTGCACCCTTATGGCTTTGGATTTCTTTTACAATTGGCGTTCTTGTACTGCTAGCTATTGACTTAAGTTTATTCGGGCGCGGGGACCATAAAGTCCAAACCAAAGCGGCTTTGCTTGAAAGTGGCTTGTGGATTGCTATTGCCCTTGGGTTTAACACTTGGTTTGCGATGTCTTATGGCGCCGAGCTTGGCCTAGAATTTTTGACTGGCTACTTAGTAGAGAAAAGCCTTAGCGTTGATAATCTTTTTGTTATTTTACTTATTTTTAGCTCTTTCAAAATACCAGATGCTTACCAGCACCGAGTCCTTTTCTATGGTGTATTGGGCGCAATCATACTTCGGGCCATATTTATTTTATTGGGTGCGCATTTGTTAAATTCATTTCACTGGGTGCTTTATATTTTTGGATTCATTTTGGTCGTTACAGCGATAAAATTTTTGCGTGAAACTGATGAAAAGATTGATGCCAAAGATAGTTGGTCGATTCGTTTTTTGAAACGAATTATTCCCACCACGGATAAATTTAACGGGAGCCACTTTTTTGCTATCGAGGGTGGAGTACGAAAAGCTACTCCCATTTTCTTGGCTCTTGTCGTGATAGAAGTCACTGATCTCGTTTTTGCGGTCGATTCAATTCCTGCTGTATTTGCAATCACCAAGGATGCATTCGTAGCCTTTGCCTCTAACATTCTGGCAATCTTGGGTCTTAGAGCGCTCTACTTTGTTCTTGCAGATTGGGTTACAAAGCTTCGCTATTTAAAGCCAGGTCTTGCTGCGATTTTGGGATTCATTGGTATAAAAATGCTTTTAGTCGATTTCATCAAGATCCCAAGTTGGATTTCATTGCTTGTTATTTTTATGGTCCTAACGACTGCAGGCCTTAGTTCATGGTATGTCGCAAAGGTGGAAGAACAGAAAAAAGTCAAAAGTGATCCTTTTACATGATTTGATCTTGGGCTTGTAGAATTTTTACAGCTCTTCCGTAAAAATTTTCTCTGTAATTTTACAAAACTTATCTTGGTTCCTCGCGTTCACGAAAAAAGGCAATCGGAAAAGACTTTTGAATATAATAACGTCCGCAGCCGTTTGTATTTCAATTTCAATTTCAATCTCAGGACGCCTTAAATGTGATCGAAGAAAGTTGCAAGACGCAGTAAAATTATTGCACATCGATCATTAATTTAATAAGACTCGATTTCTATTTCTGGCTTGGACCAACCAACTGGTGGTTCAACCACTAAACCAATACGCCACCATGCCGTTCAGCTTTGGCAGCTTCGTAGCCACCCCCGCTAGTAGCCTCCACGGAAGAGCCAGCCATACCTAAAGCAATGGCTTAAAAAATAGGGCAACCTCACCTTCAATTTTGAAATGCTTCAAGCTTTAATAATCTATGTATATAAGGAAGAGCGCCTAGTACTTATGCATAAATTTCATCATGATGAACAAGTGAAAGTTATTAAAAAACCAACGCTTCATTTGGTGTAATCGGAGAGAGGGCTTTAAAGGATAATAAGGCTGTCGCTGCCGGAGCGCTCTGCGCTCATGAAGCCTTACCATTGTGATCGTCTTGGCAAGGTGTTAGCAGTTGTGGGAAGTTGGATTCATAGGGTATTTTTGAGTTACTTTTTGGTTATAAAATTCAAATTTTTCTAATTGTATTTGCAAGATTAAATATCGGTAGGCGTTAAGCGTGAGCACTCATCGACTAAAAAGTATGGCTTGTGAATCCTGATAGATTCGGGTCCATGGGGGATTCGACAATCGTTTCGCAAGTATTGAGCTAGAATCACTAATTGTTTCCGGCGCCAATAGAAAATATTTTACTTGGTTTGTTTCAACTATTCGATCAAAATCCTCGGGCGACCGATTGATAGATAAGAAATTCTGAACTGCAAACGCAGGCCTATCGATGTGGCCATGAACAACAACCTTATGTCTACCGTTGACGACCCAGCAGATAACGCTGTTCCAATCCCATTCGGCAAAAACTGTTGCAGGCGGGAGATTTGCCAAGGTTTCAAAAGCTTTCATGGGATAATTTGCTTTGGGTTTATCACTAAATAAATAGGATATTCCTTGGTTATCGAAATGATAAACGTAGCCACCCAATAGTAAAACTACAAATATTGAAAAAGCTGCGATCGCTTTCCTTTCAGTTTGTAAAGGTTGGCTAGTTGCAATCAAAAGTATCGAAAGGACCAGAGGTGACATTGACGTAAATCGCATCGATGACCACGTTAAGTAACCCATCGCAAGTGCAATAGAAATCGGGAATATATTTTTCGATAGCGCCTGCCGAATTGACGAAATCAGAGCCATGGAAAATATAATTACGAAAACTATTTTAGATTCTAATGGAATCGATGTGCTTGAAAAAAGCGGTACCCATTCTGAATTAATTTGGCGATAAATGTCCCATTCTGAAGAAAAGAATATTTTGAATGGATATAAAAACCCAGCAACACCTAGCGGGTTCACGATGCAAATCAAGTAACTCATAATGGTGCAACTTAAAATTATTTTTTGTTCTGTTCTGCTAGCCACTGAGTAACGCAGTAGTAGATAAAGACTCACAAACATCAATCCAATGGGAAAACCCGGGTGAAGCTGGATCCAAGCTAGAAAGATTGGCGGAAGCAAAAATAAAACTTTTTGCTTTCTAGTTTGATCAAATATTAGTAATATGGATAGCACAAGCACAGTAAATAAATCAGAAAATAAAAATGCCCGCTCGCCGATTCGCGCGGCCATGACGATTAATGCCAATGCGAGTAATCCGAATGTGCTGATACTTAACTTATTAATGGACTTAGCAAACCAAACTGGAACAACGAATATCACGACAATCAAAAATATTTTTGAGAAGATTAGTCCCGTTAAGCCCCAATATTGATTGAAAAAAAAGAAATAAAAATACGCGAGCCATTGATGATGAAAATGCGGTTCGAAAACATTATTTAAAAAAAGAAAGGGGTCATTTGCGAAATAGAAGGCATTTTTCAAAAAGTACCTTGCCATTGCCATGTACATGAAAACATCACCGTTATTAATAATAACAGCCGACCATGATGCTAAAGTGATGAAGAAAAGAGTTCCCACAGCTAGGAGAACAATTTTTTTCATTAATTATTTTCCACTAATCATTGATCTGTGCAAATTGGCAGTGCAAGTAAAATTAAAGTTCATATTAAAAAAAGTCTAATCACAGAAGATTGATTTAGGAAGTAAAAACTTTTATTAATAAAGGCCAGAATGCAATGCACTTAAAACTAGACTTCTCGTAGCTGAATTAAATCTTACAAATCTAAATCCTAGCTTGATTTGGCTTTCTGTTGCAAAAAAAACTCAGAAAGCCAAACAAAGTTACGACTAAAATCTGAAGAGGCGATCAATCTATTAAAGACTGATGTATCTGAGTCTATGGCGCATCAGGAACTTTTTGAGGGATTCTTCCATAAGTGCCCCCCCAGCAAAATACATTTTCGGATCTATCCAAAACGCATGAATAATTATCGCCGGCGGTCATTCCCTTAATTTGGTAAGGATCGAACACAGAAAGAGTTCCTGGGGCACCATTACTTGTACCATTGGTGCCGTTATTGTTGTTACCCCAGCAGTATATGCTTCGTTCAAGCACGGCACAACTGTGTTGGGAACCCGATATTATACTGGTCACAGATGAATTTACTCCGACGACAGGAATAGTTGGAGCAACTGTATTTTCAGAAATCATCCCAAGTTGGCCTCTATAATTTTGGCCCCAACATTTGATTGAGTCAGATTCTGCCGCGCAACCGTATTCTAGATCGTTCGAAATATCTACAATCTTTTTCGTAAAATTTGGCACAACCGCGGTAGGCAGTGAAGCATCATTATAATCACCAGTGCCCAGCTGACCGTAGTAATTGTCACCCCAACAAAATATTTCATTTGTTATTAAAAGAGCACAAGCGCTCCGTAGTCCTGCAGCTATTATTGTTGCTCGATTGTTAATATGTGAAACTAAAATTGGAACTGAACTAATTTCAGAAACACCATTTCCTAAAGTTCCGCCAAACAACATTCCACCCCAGCATTTTACATTTCCATCCAAAAGTAGTGCGCATGTAAAACCTTGACCTGCGCTTATAGATTGTACTTTCTCAGGTAAGTTTTGAACTTTGACGGCGGTCGTTATCTGACTTGGGATACGTGTAGATTGTCCTAGTTGACCAACAGTGTTTGATCCCCAACAATAGACTTCGTTGTTGATAAGAGCACAACTGTGATCATCCCCCAATGTAATTTCAGATGGTGTTGAAGGCAAGCCAATTACCTTCACCATGCTTTCTGTATAAATCGTAGTTCCATTCCCTAGTTGACCACTTGAGTTGTCGCCCCAACATTTAGTGCCAGATGATGTAATAGCACAGTTATGATACCTAGAAGATGCAATAATTGATTTCGAAACTGCTAATGTCGAACTTAATACTCTTACCAATACCGGCACCGCCAAGTTACCAGAAGCATCAGCAGCCTCTACCTTTATTACGCCATCAGCAGGAACACTTATTACCGAATCAAAATAAATTCCATTGTAACCTATGATAGTAGAAACATATACGCCTTGAATTTTTACTTTTGAAGAAACATCGTCAACGTATCCTGTTACACGCACGGTTGTCGTCGATGCTTGCGAATTTTGTTCTGGCGAAGTAACAACTATAATCGGCTTCTTAAGGTCCGGCATAAATGGAACCGGCGATTCCAAGCAACTCGCCAAATATCTAGTTACTGCCATAGTAGCATTCTGTGGATTGGAGTTTATGAAATCTATTAGTCTTATGTTTGGATCACAACTAGGAGCGCTATCAATCGTTACAACTGTTGTTGGAGTTGGTGGCGTTGATGCTACTGGGTTATTTGACTGACAAAACCATAAGCTTGGAAATACTGAACACGCGAAATCGCGACCGTTAATCCCTCCGGTAGAATCTACTCCGCCACATGATTCAAACCAACCACAACTTCCACCAGAGCTTCCGCCGCTTCCGCAAGTGTTGAAAAATCCTCCGCAATTATTAGTACTACCCCAATCTACTGAAACTCCGCCGCCGGGGCCACCAAAATTAATTCGCGTAGGAAGTTTCTTGATACGAGGAAGTCCTGGAACTTGAATGTCCTTGCACAGAAGCGGAGACTCTTTTATCGCAGGTGCTGCGCATAGGTCTTCGCATAAAAGAACATCCATTACCGCTTGAGCAATTGGTGAGCTCATAACTGCAGACACTGCTGGCGAGAAAATCTGACCTATGAGTGGTGTTAACTTTACCATCTCCGCACATGTTAGACCTGAATCATCAAACCCTGTGCAGATATTCGTTCTTGGTATCAGGACTTCTTGCACTGGAATCGGAATGAACGTTAATTTTCTAATAATTAAAGGTTCTGGAAATTCGCCCATTATTAATTTAAATAACAAACGATCCCCTAGGCAATCTAAGGCTGGCAAAATATCAACGTTCTTACACACTGATAAGTATGCACCTTTAATTCGGTTTAACGGTTCTTCGACACTTCCCAAAAATTGTTTTATTCCTGAAGTGTCCGGCGAATTTCTGGTCACGATATCTGGCACGTAATCTTTGTACTTATCAATGTCAGCCTTTACATGATCAATCTGATCAAGCGCTGCATGCGCCTCTGGTATCGCAGCAAAGACTTGATCAAGAGCTCTACAAATTCCATCTTTATCAGGTCCATTGAAAAGTGGTCCATAATCTATGCGGTAGCCCGTGGGTGTTTTTTGTAAAGTAGGTAAATAGCCTTGTAACTGTTGTGGTAGGTCGACTAAGACTCGAACTCTCTTAATGGTTGTTGTTTCGTTTCCGAAAATATCAGTTGCTACGACATTAAGTTGGTATACACCGTCTTGAATAGCATCAAAGACTCCTAAAAAGGACCTGCGGTCTACACCAATATTCATTGGATTTCCATTTACCAAAACTGATTGCAATAATACATCAGCGATTCCGGAAATATTGATTCGTGGCATATTAGTTAAAATATTATCTAAGTTCGGATTAAAAGTTAGTATGGGTAGTTTATCCGAGAAATTAACAATAATGTGCTTTTGAATTGTAGCGACGTTACCGGCTAAATCAACTGCCTCTATAATTATTATAGAATCGCCACCGTTAAAGATTGGAATTTGTGCTGAAATGCTATTTGGGCCTGAAAGGAGTACGACTGATCCATTAATTTTTGCACTTTGAATAAATTCATTAAAAACTGCTGATAATGAAATATTAAAAGGTAATTTGTTTGTATAAAATATTTCACCATTTTGAGGAATGAGTGATGAAATAACTGGGGCCTGCGTGTCGACAGTGACTGAAAAAACTGCCGGTATAGAAATATTTCCGGCGGCATCTGCCACTGAAATTGAAATAGTATTTAAGCCTTCTTTGAGGTTTGATAACAAATAAGAAACATTTTTTAAATCAGATGTTGCAACTTGAACTCCGTTTACCAAAATAGTAGCAAGTGTTGGCAACAGCGAATCAATAGAAAAAGTTAAATTGTAGGTTGATGACTTAATTCGTATTCCATCGAAGTTTGGTAAAATAATACTTGGTGGCGTGGTCGAGTAGACAACATTCACGGAAGAAGTAGATGTAGTAATATTTCCAGCTAAATCAGTGGCTACAAGTAATACAGATTGCGGACCGCCCGCTGTTGCCTGAAGCTGAATTTGATTTTGAATAGCTGTATTACTAATACCATTTGCTGTTAAAGACTTTAAGGGCTCATTATAAACTGCTTTAAAAATGTAATTAAAAGGCAGCATATTCGTGTACAAAGTGGATTGGTCATTGGGCGCCGTGCTTATTAAGATGGGCGGAACAGTATCGACCGCATAATTCACTTGATACTCAGTAGATTGATTTCCGAAGCTATCTTTAGAAAAATACCTAACAAAATGAGTACCGTCCTCAACTGAAAAGGGAATTTGAGCGGCTGATGATTGCTGCAAAACCCCATCAACATTTATTGTCGTAATAAATCTTGAATCGTCTTTTGTGTAGGCATAATTTGTTTTTTGATTTGTATACGCACCATTTTTTAAATTTGTAGTGACCACCGGTGGTGTAATATCACGGAATAGTTCAACCTCTTTAACTTCAATTTTTACGTTATTAAGAGCAAGTGGTGAAAAGTCTGCAGTGATGATGTTCGAAGTACTAAGCGAAACTAATTTTTCTATTGTTTTTGTTGCGTCATTAAAATCTGCCGCCTGAAATATAGAAATATTATTTAATTTAAAATTTGCATTAAAGGTATTAAGTTCCGACTTTAGATTAAATAGATTCAGAAGGTTAATTGCAGCGCCTTGCAAAGCGCTAGTTGTTTTCGTTCTAGTAACGATCAGCTTGTAGGGTTTTAGACTCTGCGCAGCTGTCACCTGAAACGAATACTTCTTTTCTGGTAGCATATTGGAGCTATTAAAAGGGCTCGCTGCACTTGAATCAATAATTTTTAAGTCTGAATTTACATAAACTTGAGTAGAAAACGAAGAAAAAATATTTTTCTTAGTCCACGCTTTTACAATTAAATTAAAAGTACCTGGTACCTGATACGTGTGATAGTCATCAAGTTTGCTTGAAAGCACACCATCGCCAAAGTTAATTTCAGTTCGAGCGAATTTGTCATCATTGTCATAAAAATTTTCTAGATTTACTCGAATT
>JAYUWH010000140.1:0-3355 GCA_043753645.1 Bdellovibrionales bacterium | reverse complement strand
GTATAAGCATTCTTTGTTAATTCTTAAATCCTAAAATTTTGAATAAAGTAAAATATTTTTTTAAAACCAAAATACTGCACTTTAAGAGCTTAAATGGGTACATCGCAGGAAAATATGGACCGCCCGCCGTATTATGAGGGGTTACAATTTTTATTTAAACAAAATAAAATTCTAGCTCGGTCATAAACTACCACGCGCGATTAAAAATAAACGCACCTGGGACCAGCTTGCGGCCGTAAGCACGATTTAAAAAGTACTTCACCACACTTCAAAAAATAATTATTTAAGGGCTTGAATTGAAAGGCCTTCGATCAAAATAATTCCTACGACTAGCGAACGTTAAATTGAGTAAACGAAAAACCCCTGTCAGAAAATTAAATACGTAATTCCGCAACATGGCTAGAAATGATCGTAGTGCTTGTCATGTTCTAAATGGGTACATCGCGGGAAACGATTGCTTGCCCGCCGTATTATGAAGGGATCGTATTTTTTTAGTAATAACTAAACGATCTATATAACCAACTTTAATTCGGGGAATTCGCAGGGAAATGGTAAGCACCCGCCAATATATGAAGGCATAGATCAGAAAAATATTTTTCGTAATCTTTCAAATTTCTTATTTTTTGCTCAAATCAAATAAAATCAACTTTTAAGTCTATAACGGGGAAATAGGAAGCGCCCGCCGTATTATAGAGGGCTCATCATTTAAATTCATAATTTTTCACAAAAACAAAGGAGGTAATCATGTAATCGTTTTTTTGGTTAGCCGTATCAATCGCGCCTAAATTTCAACCGAATCATTTTTCAATAGGAGTATTTTATGAAAGCAACACAAAGAGAATATAGCCAGTATGAAACTAGAATGAAAAATAAATCTAGAAAAAGACCCGTAGGCAGGCCTCCGTTTTTAACGGAGCGTGACTGCCGCATCTTAAATTACTTATGGCGCTGGAAAGTGGCCTCCACTGCCTCTGTGCACGAAATGATAAATCGTCCGTCGTCAGAGTATTCAACGTATAAGATCTTATTTAAACTTGAAGGCGCTGGATTTGTCATAAGCCAATTCGATTACGCAGGAAATTTTTCGGTCTGGACTTTATCAAAGCAAGGATTTTTGATTGTTAAGAGTAAATTGCCAGAGCTTTCAGACGATAGTTTTTCCTCGGACCATTTGGAACACGACAGACTAGCGCAGGCTTTTCACCTAGGCGAGTGGGCCACGCATCAGTTTCCGATCGTCGAATTTTTCACACGTCAGGAAATTCAAAGAATAGACGTAATGGATTATCCCGAGTGGGTGTCAAAATCGAAGGAACATCAGCCTGATGGTTACACTCGAGTGACTGGATCTAAAATGACCAGAGTATTTTCTTTTGAAGTAGAACTTTTTGCAAGGCGTGAATCTAAATACGAAACAATGCTTCAGTTTTACAAATACGCTAGAAGCCTCGCTAGAGTTTACTGGTTAATCGATAGCCCAGAAACTAAAGAGCAAATTCTAAAAGCTAAGGCTTCGGTTAATGACGAGTCGTTCAACTATCATGTGTTCGTAGACCTGGCTGATTTTCTAAAAAACGGTTGGGATGCTTTCATAGTTAACGAAGGATCAGAAAAGGTTCATACGATACGCGAAAACATGCAGGAAGTATGCGGCGATATTTATAGTGAATTAATGGGTAATGCTCAGGGTAAGTCGACAGCGAACGTGCATTTGAATCATTTAAAAGTCATAGGAAAATCAAAGCCTTAGCTGCATTTCAAAATGGCGAAGAAAATCTGATTGGGTAGGTATATCTATGAAAATCAATGAGTACCTACTCAAAGCTCTTTAACACAATTAGAAAGGAAATATATTTATGAAACCAAAAAACTGGAACATTAAGCAAGTGGGATTAAAAGAAACTAAAGTTAGCGATGAGCGCCATGAGCAATTACTTGCCGAGGTCGGTGAAATTTTATACAAAAGACTCTGCCAGCTTATTTCTACCAGAAAAAGTTTTTCCACCGGGCCAAATAGTCTTAAGGATCCACCCGGGCCTTAAAACTTATTTTCAAATTACTTTTAGCTCATAACAAATCTTAGAATTCTTTTTCACATTAAAGGAGAAAAAGTTATGGCATCGTTAAAATCAAAACTAAATAAACAAACTGGAAATTATAAAATTTGTTTATACATCAGGGTTTCAACCGAAGAGCAGGCTGAAAACCCAGAGGGCTCGATCAAATCGCAAGAATGCAGGCTTCGTGAGTTCGTAAAACATAAAAACAGCTTCGAAAGCTTCGGTGAGATTGTAGAAGTGTACTGTGATGCGGGGATTTCCGCGAAAGACACCAATCGCCCAGCATTTCAAAAAATGATGGACGATATTAAAACCGGCAAAATCAATATGGTTCTCATTACGGAGCTTTCAAGGCTAACCAGATCAATCAGAGATTTCGCAAATCTTGTCGAATTATTCGATGAACTAGGGTGCCAGATCTATTCATTGAAAGATCAATTTGATTCTTCAACGGCTGTGGGATCATTTTCGATGTTTTTAATGGCAAACCTTGCGCAGTTTGAGCGTAAGCAAATTGGTGAAAGGATTTCAGCGAACTTTCTAAGTCGTGCGAAGCGTGGGCTTTATAACGGCGGCAGCGTACCTTTAGGTTACCGCGTAAGCGGAAAGCGGGATGGCCGCTTAGAAGTCGCAGAATCCGAAGCAGTGGTTGTTAGACAGATATTTAAAACATTTTTATCTGAAGGGACCTTAGCAAGTTGTACGAAAAAATTAAACCAACAAAAAATTCAGCTTGTACGAACGCGCGAAGGCGGCGGTAAACCCAGAGTCGGTCACATCATGCTAGAAAGCCTTTATAAAACGCTCACGAACCCGATTTATCTAGGGCTTCGGAGCTATAAAGAGGCTGGCAAAGAAGTCACGATCAAGGCCACCTGGGATGCGATCATTAATGTAGACGTATTTAGTCGCGTGGGTGAGATTTTAAAGAAAAATAAATCTAGAAAAAAATCATCACCTCTTCGTTGGCCCTATCAATTATCCGGAATTCTGTACTGCACTTGCGGTCACAGGCTTTCAGGCAAATCAGCGCACGGTAATGGCGGAAAAATTGCTTACTATGATCACGCATGGGCGGCCAAAGTATCGGGTTCGGTGGTTGGTAAAGAAAAGCTAAACTGTAACCCAGTGCGCGTCTTAGCGAATAAAATCGAGCCGATTGTTTGGTCTTCGGTAAAGGATTTTCTACTGAAAGATGAATTCTTTACGGAAATTTTATTAGAAGCTAAGAATTTATCCGAACTCAATACCCCAAAAGCCGAGCTTGATCGAAAGCAAACGAAAATCTATGAAAT
>JAYUWH010000139.1:0-10193 GCA_043753645.1 Bdellovibrionales bacterium | reverse complement strand
ACATCGCCACTTATAAAAAAATAAATTCAAAACTAGTCGCTGTTGCAGCCCCAGAAGTTGTGCGAGTTCAAAACTTAAGTTCGTATATTACCGAGAATGCAATTGTTGTTGGAGATGGTTATCTTGCCTACGCAAAATATTTCACCCCAGAATTGCAATCCCGGATGATTCGAATCTCGCCCTGCTTTGATGAACCTACAGCTTGTGCCTTGGGGCCATTGATTATGGAAAACTATGCTGCAAATCGTAAGCATTGGTCTCAGCTTTTACCCTTGTATTTGCGCGCTTCCGAGGCAGAGGAAAACAAACTAGGAATAAAATTTCAGCCCTTGATTTGAGCAATTTATAGAATTTTTTCTTTGTTTTTGCTCTTTGCTAATTTAAACAAAAAAAAGAAACATTTTATTGATCAATTTGAATAATGGGCCGTATCATAATTTTAAGATGAATACAGAAATGAAGCATAACTATTATGAAATATTAGAAGTCCCGCAGACCGCAAGTCAGCAGGAAATAGCCGCAGCTTATAATAAAGCTAAGCAAACTTATTCAGCTCATAATCCTGCTATTTTTACTATTTTTAACCGATCTGAAACTGAGCAACTTTTGCAAATGATCGATGAAGCTTACGCCGTACTTGGCAACGACACATACCGCACAATTTATGAAAAACGTCGCCAAGCCATGAGTTTCAAAGAGGATGATTTGTCGATCGATTCAATTAAAGCGGCTGGTATTGAACTGTTTTCAGAACCTGCAAAACCGAAAGTCATGGTTCCTGAAACTGTGGCCTCCTACGAAATCGATGAAAATTTTGAAAATGAAATCAAAAATCAAACTGTATGGACTGGTGACTTTTTACGTAAAGTTCGAGAATACAAAAAAGTTTCCATCGAAAGTCTTAATGAAATCACTAAAATTAATACTTGGTATATTAAAGCCCTCGAAAATATGGATGCCAATAACCTTCCAGCTGCAGTTTTTGTGCGTGGCTATGTTATTCAAATTGCGCGAAACTTGCATGTGGATGATAAAGTAGCTGCCGATTCGTATATGAAGCTTTATAAAAAAGCGATTGAAAACTAAAACGTTTATTACCTCAGAACATGATGCTGGTTTGCGTTTAGATAAGTGGTTATCTGACTTAACAGAAATTAATAGTCGAAGCTTTGCCCAGGATCTAATTTTAAAAAAACAAATCACAGTAGATCAAAAGGAAGCCAAGTCTTCGCAGTTACTGAAAATTGGTCAGTCGATCGAAATACATTTTCCTGCGGTTAAAACGATTGGCCTGGTACCCTACAATTACAAACTTGAAATTGTCTTTGAAGATGATGATCTGTTGGTAATCAATAAACCTTCAGGGTTAGTCGTTCATCCGGCCGCTGGCCATGAACAAGATACTTTGGTGAACGCACTTATCCATCATACTACGCAGTTATCAATGAAAAATGAATTCCGGCCGGGCATTGTGCACCGTCTTGATAAGGAAACTAGCGGCCTGCTGGTGGTCGCAAAAAATGATGTTACGCATGAACATTTGTCAGAGCAGTTTAAAAATAGAACGACTCATCGAATCTATTACGCTGCCGTTGAAAAAAAATTAGAGCGCGCTTCAGGAGTCATTCAATCCTATTTAGCTCGGCATCCAGTTGATCGAAAGCGCTATGCTTCTCTTCGTGAAAATAAAGCTGTAATTACAAAATTCAAAGATTCTATTACAAACGGTAAATGGGCCGTGACTCATTTTAAAAACTTAAGTGTTTGCAGAGCCAATAAAAATTTATATTTGACTTACTTGCAGTTAAAACTTGAAACAGGGCGCACGCACCAAATTCGCGTGCATCTTAGTGAAGCTGGGCACCCTCTTGTTGGCGACAAAACCTATGGCGCCTCAGCGGTCTTAATTAAGACACACCATTTAGACAGATTTTATTTGCATGCGGCAGAACTTGGCTTTGTTCACCCCAAAACCAATGAAGCACTTCTTTTTAAATGTAAGTGGCCGCAAAAAGACATTCAAAAATTAATTGAACTAGGTTTTACCGATGAACTTTTCTGAATGTAATCTTGGTTTTAGATATCAAAACGAAGATGTTCTAGTTTTTTTTGGCAAAGCTAATTGTTCTTTTGCAGACGTTCAAGCCGAGTTTCCCACATTTGAGTTTTATAGAATCAAGCAAACGCATTCTGATATTGTAATTCAAGGTTCTCCACAAGTAGCTGAAGCAGATGCGCACTGGTGTAATCAGACCAACAAAGCACTTGTGATATTAACTGCGGACTGCACGCCAATTCTAATTCATAACAGCGGCTTACATAGCATCTCAGCGGTTCATGCGGGATGGCGAGGTGTTCAGCAAGAAATACTTTTAAAAACATTAAAGCTAATAAGTTCACAAAATGCAGACGCAAGCGCTTTTGAAATTTGGATCGGACCACATATTCTTCAAAAAAGTTTTGCTGTTGATCTTGATGTACTACATAAACTACTTGATTCATACAAAGGTGACAATAAAAACTCTGTGTACTACGAACAGAACTCTAAATTTTATGTCAATCTGCAAGACATACTTCAATCACAGATAAATAAAGCATTACCTGATTTTTCTAAATTAAATGAATTGAAAATAGATACTTTAACTGATTCACGCTTTAATTCTTATAGGCGCGACAAAAATCTTTCAGGCCGAAATATTAGTTTTATAGCGCGACTTTAATAGTTGAGGATAAAATGAACGAAAAAAAAGCCATAGAAAAAATTAATGACAAAGGAATACTATTAGTCTTTCCCATAAATAATAAACCTGAGCCCAAGTCATTGTGGTCCGAATTTTATCCCCGCAGTAAAATGCGTTGGGCCTGGGACGACGGCGGCGACAATCGGGTTGGATTGCTATGGAGTCTGATGAAGTCGCTTTCAACGACCAAAAGTGTTGTTTATACAAAGTGGTATCAAGGCCGGGCCACTTTTTTTTCCAAAAAATTGTTCTGTGCAATGCTGTGTGTGTATCAAAAATATTTACTATCGATGAAGCTCTCAAGATCTGCAAAGGAATTGCTGGAAGCCCTTGAAAGTGATTCGCCCCTGTCTACTAAACAACTAAAAAAACAAACCGATCTTCGCGGTAAAAACAATGAAGCCAATTATAATAGATCAATGAAGCAATTATTTTCGACTATGCAAATTATTGCCTTCGGAGAAGTTGACGATGGTGCATTTCCTTCATTAGCTGTTGGCGCCACTCGCCACATTTTTGAAGACCTATGGCAGAAGGCAAGCGACATGAATGCAGCTGCCGCACTAAAAATTATAAATAATTATATGCCCGAAGATTCGTTAACTCGAAAGTTCTATGAAAAGACAATGTCTCAGCTTGATGTGTCGGCCAGCGCTAATGACGGCGATTTAATTTGAATTTTCGCATGTGAATGCAAAATAAAACTAATATGGGCACCGACGAAAATAATTAATGCTGAATAGTAAACCCATGCTAGTAACACAAGAATTGATCCTGCGGCTCCATAGGTCGAGCTGATCGCCCCATGACCTAAGTAAAAACCAATAACCTCTTTACCTATGACAAATAGTAAAGCTGTGATAGCGCCACCCTGAAAAGATCTTTTCCAAGACGTGCGCTTTTCAGGTAAGTAGTGAAATAGCACCGAAAAAAGAATGATATATAAGGCCGCCGAAGCCGCAACATTCATAGCAGCACTAAGCGGAGTACCCTGCTGAGTTAAGGTTGCCGATACAATTGTTGATATTATCAAGGACACAATCATTATAAATAAAAATCCAAGCACCAAGCCCATATGAAGAAAACGCACTTTCAAAAATAACCAGAAACTTTGTAGAAAAAGGTAATTATTTTTATCTTCTTCCACGTCGAAAATAAAATTTAAAGCACTTCTAAGTTCTCCAAAAATTAAACTCGCCGAAATCAGCAACGTAAGGATTCCAACTATTCCCGATAGCGACATAAGATCAGGTCGAGCCTTTGCATTTTGAATTATCAATTCGATTCCAACCGCGGCCTCGTTTCCCATCAAAGCATGCACTTCACTAAGAAAGCTTTTTTTTAAATCATAACTAAATTGGCTTGAAAGCAAAAGAAACAGCATTAAAAGCGGAGCTAAGGATAAAGCGGTGTAGTAAGCCAAAGACGCGGCCCACGTTGTGGTTTTTTTTTCTACAAAACGATCAATAAAGGTTGATAACAGCGTTCTAAATTTCATACTAGGTTGATATGCATGTTCTAATTCATTTTAGCAACGTGTTTTAATAGTTATTTGACGTGACGATGTGCCTAATTTGTATTTGGACATAGGGGGGTTAAGCAGGTGACGGCTTGGTCTAGTTGGAATAACTGTAGGGACTGGTGTATCATAACAAGATGACTCGATCGAAACAGCAAATCTCTGTGTTCAGCTTATTTTGCTTTATCAATTTTATTTCGTTACAAGCCGCATCTCAGTCCGCGGGGAAGATTTGTTTTACGAATGAGACTGAATACAAAGAACTTAATGTCTCTAATAAATTACCAAAAATTATGCAAACTTTGCCCCTTTTTCTTAGCGGAGTGGCGGTATTCAGCAAGGCTGTAATAAACATTTATTTTGATGCCGGAATGGTAAAATTTTATGTCAAAGCAGAAACTATTTTAGGTAAAATTACCATTGTACCCAAGAATGAAAACCGCGCAACAGTATGTGTTGAGGATAATAAAATAAACATTAGCTTTCCTGTCGGCGAAGCAAAGATCGCGACCATTGTAAGTGATAATAAAGTAAAAATTCAAGGTCTTGAATTGGCCATCGTTACCAAAGGCGAATACACTAAATTACACAATATGCTGAGTGAGCCAACAAGCGATACAATGCGAAACAATAATTCACCAGCTGGAGCAAGCCAACAATGATGTCCCATTTAGGTTCTATTTCCTTCGCACTAATTTTTCTTTTTATACCAAAATATATTTTGGCGAAATCGACTATCGACATCAAATCCAAAGAAGAGATCGTAATTTATGATAAGAATGAAATTTTATTTTCTGATGTTGGAAAAATAAAAGAATTTAGAAGCGTGTTGGTACAGCTTAATCAAACTAACAACGAGTTAAGCAAATCTGATCTGTATTTATTTTCGGATGAAAATAAAATATCAATGACTTTAGACCTGTGCGAAAAATATATAACTAAAATTTTTGGCGCGCCTGAAATATCGGGGCTTCAGTGGAAAAATACCCAAAGCCTTTTTGATACCTCCACGGGCAAAGCCTGCGATTTTCAGGCGAAAGATTCAGCTGTAAAAAGTAAAATTCCTGTGCGCTACGGAATTATTGGTTTTATTCACGGAAAACTCATTGCCTCTGTCTGGCAATTAAATTCACTTGGTGCTGAAAACCAAACTTTGTTACAAAAATTTTGGAAAACATTGCGGTAGGTTACGACTGTCAACGAGCAGCAGATGCTACTTCCAATTCTAAGTATATCATTCCGGCAATTTGGTTTTTTGATAATCGTGAATATTTTTTAAATTCACTTTCAAAATGAAATTCTTGAGAGCCTTTGAGTTATATCGATATGACTTGCGGTTTAAGCCATCTATAAAATTAAATGGCGGAAAGCGAGGGATTCGAACCCTCGAGCCCCGCGAAGGGCTGCCAGTTTTCAAGACTGGTGTATTCAACCGCTCTACCAGCTTTCCGTTGACTGTTTTATTGAAAAACTTGTCTTCGTACAAGGGTTTAGAAAATTGTTGCAGATAGTTATCTTATTTGGGCGAGTTCTTTTTAAGCATTATTTTATGACCGCTTTGTTGCCCATATAAGTTTTTAAAACTTCGGGTATTTGAACACTGCCATCTTCATTTTGATAGTTTTCCAAAATAGCAACAACAGTTCGACCAACCGCCAATCCACTACCATTTAAGGTATGTACAAACTGCGGCTTACCGCCGTCCTTGGATTTAAATCGAATGTTGGCTCTTCGTGCCTGAAAGTCTTCGAAATTAGAGCATGAGCTGATCTCGCGATAAGTATTTTGGCCGGGCAACCAAACTTCTAGATCATACGTCTTGGCCGATCCAAAACCCATGTCGCCTGTACATAAAAGCATCTTTCGATACGGTAAATGCAAAAGTTCTAAAATTTTCTCGGCATGTCCAACTAGTTTTTCATGAGCCTCATAGGAGTTCGCGGGATGAGCAAAGGTCATAAGCTCTACTTTATTAAACTGATGCTGTCGAATTAACCCCTTCGTATCTTTACCGTAACTACCCGCCTCTGATCGAAAGCATGGTGAGTAGGCGCAAAAAGAAATAGGTAAGTGCTCTTCATTTAGTATTTCGTCATAATAATAATTTGTAACTGGGACTTCGGCCGTCGGAATTAAATAGTAATCGGTATTTTCTAAATGAAAAACGTCTTCTTTGAACTTCGGAAACTGGCCCGTGCCAATAAGCGCTTTCGAGTTCACAATAAATGGAGGGATCATTTCAACATATCCATGCTGAGTAGAGTGAGTATCCATCATGAATTGAATTAGAGCACGCTCAAGTTGTGCTGCGGCCCCTTTTAAAAATACAAATCGTGCGCCAGTTGTTTTACCCGCGCGGTCAAAATCAATAATATTTAATTTCTCGCCAAGCTCGAAGTGCTCTTTGGGTTTGAAAGAAAATTTTTTCGGCTCGCCAAAAGTTTTTATTATTTTATTTTCTTTTTCTGAGGCGCCAATCGGAACAGTGCTGTGTGGTTTATTTGGTACTGTCAGAAGCAGCCCTTGCACTTCAGCATTAACTTCGCCGGCTTTGGTTTCTAGTTCTTTGACTTTCGACTTAAGAGCTTCAAGCTCAGATAATAAACCGCCAGCATCTTTTCCTTCACGCTTTAGCTTTCCTACCTCGCCAGAGAGTTTGTTTTGATGGGCTTTAGCAGTTTCAGCTTCGGTCATCACTTCTTTTCTTATTACATTGAGTTGAACTATTTGCTCAAGCACGGCCGTATTGGCGCCGCGGTGAATAAGACTTTGCTTATATTCATCGTAATAGTTATTTCCAGAATCGGCTTTTTTTTCTAATAATTTTAAATCGATCATTGTCTCTCCGCAAACAAGAAATCTAAGGGGCAACCATAATATAAAGTCGTAATAGCGAAACAACCAAAACACAAATTAAATCGAAAATTAAAATCTGTAAAATTGAAAACCGACCCAAGAACATATAAACAAGCGAAGTTATGAAAACAATTAGAAACACCAGCGTTAACGTTCCACTGTGCATCATTTCTTGAATAACTAAAGAAGTGATGAAGGCGATGAATAAGCCCGACAGCAATCGAAGCAACTTCTGCGTAAGGCTTGACGTCGTATGTTTTGCGCCCTGCTGTAAATTTGTAGCCAAGTTCTTAAAGTTGTCCCTTAGTCCCAATGGATTCTCCCTAGTTTTTTATATGACTTTCAACGACATTTCGATCGCTTGCATTTGGTGATAGCTCTAAATACTTTTCAAAAGAATCTGTGGCCTCACGCTGAAATCCCCTTTTTTCAAAAATATATCCTTGCTCGCGGTAAATTTCTGCGTATCCAGATTCTTTTTGTTTCGCAATGGTTAGCATATCTTCAGCAATTTCGATTGCATCGCTTTTTCTGTAACAAATAGAACTTTTAACATAAAGTTCCGCGCTGGAGGGTCTCATTTTAATAGCCATTGAATATTCCGCTGCGCATTCTTTAAATTGTTCTTTTCTGTAATAAATCTCTGCGGCTAATAAAAACGGATCTGCCAAATTCGGATTTTTTGTTTTTTCTTCTTTTACTAAATCTAAAGCTTTTTGAAAGTCTCCAAGCTCCAGGTAACACTTTGCTAAAAAATATGAAACTCGCGGAAAACTGCTGTTGATTTCTTTAACAACATTAAATTTTGCTAACGCCTGAGTCAGCTTGGCCTTGGCTTCTTTTCCTGCTGCTGATTCTAATAATAGTTTGGCATTTGCAAACAAGGCTTCGACATCGCTAGGGTCCAAGGCCGACGTCGCATTATAAAACTTTCGTGCTAAATCCGGCTTATTCAGTAATCTATAGCTTTCGGCCAATCCGAAGTTTGCCTTTTTATTCTTTGGCTCAATTTCTATTGTTTGAGCATAGATTTCAGCTGCGGCCTGAAATTTTTCATCTAGCGCGTAAGACTCTGCTAAAGCAATACGATATTCTAGCGTGTAGGGATAACTTTTTATTAAACTTTTTAAATATGTTTCCCCGCGAAGTGGCCCTTCGGACGCAGCTAAAAATTTGGCATAGGTGATTTGCGATTCAGGCCAGGCGGGTTCCAGATCAATCGCCTTCCCCGAAAAGCGTTGTGCTTCTTTCAAAGAATTTGTTTTTCGATCCTGATCTTCTTTGCGGCCACCGGGTGAATTCAAGTAAAAAGCGACATGCGCCTGAGCCAGCAACGTTAGCAGTTCAACATCAGCATCATAAGCTTTGATAGCACGTTCACCAAATTGAATAGCTCCAACCATATTATTTTTTCTAAATTCTAACAGCGCTTGGCCTTTTAAAATTTCATGACTCTGCGGAGAAATCCTAGCCGCTTGTTGTAACGTTCTTGCGGCGTCAACAAATGCAAATCGTTGAGACTCATAGTCAGATTTTAAAGTGTATGCCTGAATAAGTTTCGGATCCGCTTGAATTGCTTTTTGCAACCAGCTGATAGCTTCGCGGGATTGATTAAGCGCCCATAAACTTTTTGCGGCTTTCATTGCCGCCGTCGAATTTTTAGGATCAATCTCAAACGCTGTTTTATACTGGGCCACTGCTGCCAAGTGATCAGACGACCTGGCAAACTGATCACCCAATAATACGATTTCACCCTGTGCATTGTTTATTTTTTCATTGCCACCCAAAGTGATAACCAATTCTTTTAATCCCCGGTTGCTTGGATTTAGTTGATATCCAACTTGAGCCACCTCTAGGGCTTTGACTCGATTATTTTTTTCTAATAGTAATTGCGCATAATTCAATAACGCTTCCACATGAAAACTTTTTGGTAAATTTTGTTTAAAGCCGTAACCGATCGAAAAATATTGCATGGCTTTATCGATATTTTGAAAGCCTTTAGATTCGCACAAGGCCACCCCGTAATAGGCTGCTTTTGATTCTTTATCCAGTTCAATAATATTTTGAAATGTCGTCCTGGCTTCAGCAAATTTGGTATTTTTTAAATGCATTCTAGCTTGACCAAGTTTTGCCCAAATCCAAGCCGGCCAAAGCTGGGCCGCTTGTTCGTAGTAAGCTGCCGCATTAATAAAGTTTTGATCATATTCAAATATTTCACCTTTTATCAGATACAAAAATGGACTTAAACTAAATTTTTCATCAACCACATGATCTAATGTTTTTTCAACTAAGCTACGGGCTTCTTTTAGCTGGCCTTTGGCTATGAGAAAGGTAGCTTGGCAAGACTCCGAATAACTTGAAATGGGATTCACAGCACGAACCATTTGCGTCACGGTTGAAATACTTTTGATATCTTGTAAAGTTTGTTTCGTGTAGGGCCACAACTGTTGGTGCACCATACACAGTAACCCCATTGCCTCAAGATCGCGGGGCTGTGCTTCAACGGCTTGAACTAAAAGTTTTTGCGCCAGCAACACATCTTCTAAGTGGCTGCGCTGTAGGTACTGTACGGCTTTTCTTTTGAAATCTTTAATATCACCACCGCTACCACCAGAGGCTATTTGGGGGGCAATCAAGATCCAGCCAGAAGATTCAACTGGATCTGTCGACAAAAGTAAATATCCAGCAAAGGCCACAACGGTTAAGCAAAGAATAAAGACGGGTATAAATTTTTTTAATTCTTTTTTTTGAATTTTCTTTATATCGCTTAAAATAATATCCGATTTTTCGGGACCGTTGTTTGCGTTAAACTTAATTAGCTTTTTTTTATGCTCATTTTTTTTTATTTGAAGACTAATTTTTTTGTTTTCTTCAGCTTTTGCATCTTCAAATAATTTTTTAAGCTCATCAGGCATCAAGCCTTTACTTGCCAAATCTTCTTTTTTTACCGGCACACGAATAACTGTTTCCGCATCCATTTTCTGGGCTTTTTTTAAATCGACTTCGACTGGGTTTTCTAAAGACTCAAGTAAAACTTCATAAAACTCGGGCTGTTTCGAAAGAGATCTCCATTCGCC
>JAYUWH010000138.1:0-30353 GCA_043753645.1 Bdellovibrionales bacterium | reverse complement strand
TGGTATGCTAACGAGATTTGGTTACGTAATCAGATTGAACGAAAATATGATGCCCGCATGGATTATTCATTAAGTGAATTAACCGGTCCGAAGCCAAGCGCTGGCGACTTAAATCCGCCAGACATCGAAGTTGTAAAATACTTAAGCCAGTAAACTTCGCCTATGGTTGCACTTGAGGTGCACGAAATTGGAAAACCATAAATCGTTTTAAGTCCTCAGCGTCACATGCCAAGCTAATTTTTACGTAGGATGTATGTCCTTTATAAAAAAATTAGTTTTGTGTGCGGGTCTATTATTGGTTTTTTCTTTTGAAGCGGCTGCTAGCTCCCAAGTTTCACGCCGATGTCCCTAAGTTCCACACCTATGTTCCACACACAACATGGACAAAAACTGCAGACCTACTTTTGTCAGTGTCTCGTTCTTAGACAGTTTATAAGAGAAATAGCCAGGTCCGGCATTGGTCAAAGAATTGTAAATACACAGTTAGAACGGAATTTAGATCCATGACTAGGAGTTCACGTATGCTTGTACAGAAGAAATTTTCGTCATTATTTGTCTCAATGATCTTAAGTATTTCTTTAAGTTCGCAGGCAGTCTTTGCCCAATCTGTGGGGATAGCCGATCAAATAAAAAGTTTGACCACAACTAAAAGTTTTTTACGTGCAGGTTCGACCTTATTTGAAACCGATGACTTAGCAAATTTTTACGCCCTTAGAAACAATCAACCTATTTGGACTGACGGGGCCAAAGCCACTGAATTTGCTGCAGCATTAAAGCAAGCCATTCAAAAATTGTCTTTAAAACATGGATTAATTGCATCGGATTATTGGACGAATGAACTTGAAGATTACTACAGTGCACTCAGTGAACAAACAGCTGTGGCTTTTGAGCTTTCGGCAACCAATGCTTATCTGATGCTAGGTTCGCATATTTCGGATGGTCGGATTGATCCTTCATTCATCGATAATGATGTGCGTTTTAAGCGCCGTGGTTTTTCAGATCATTTAGTGATGGCCCAAGCCGTTTCAGCAACTCCGGGCATGATGACCGATATCGTCGATACGTTAGCCCCACAACACATTTATTATAAAGACACTGTAGCTATACTTACCCAGCTGCGGTTACTAAAACAAACCGGCGGCTTTAAAGCTTTACGAAAACCAACGGTGGCTATTAAAGTTGGTACGAAGAATTCGGTCATTCCGATACTGCGCGAGCGTCTAATTCAGCATGGATATCAGCTAACGGGCACGGGTGATGTGCTTGATCAAGAGTTATCAAACGCGATTCAAGAAATGCAGAAAGAAAACAGTTTTGAAGTCAGTTCTGTTTTAAAACCCGATTCTGGCCTTTGGGGCGTGTTGGCGGTTACTGTCGACCAACGGATTACGCAAACGGAAGCGACCCTTGAAAAATTACGATGGCTGCCAAAGCAACTTGAAGCCAATATGATTTTTGTTAATACCAATGCGACTGAAGTTAAAGTTTTTGAAAATAACGAAGTTATTAATCATTTTAAATCCATTAACGGCCGAGTTCTTCGCCGGACTCCGATGATGAAAACATTTATTACGCGAGTGATTTTTAATCCGCGTTGGACTGCCACCGACAGCGTCGTGTTGCAGGATAAGCTTCCAGAAATAACTAAAGATGTGAAATTTTTAGAGCGCATCCGCATGAAAATATTTGATCGCTCGACCGGCCAAGTGGTTGATCCAACAACTTTAGATTGGGCTCATGATGGGCGAAGAATCGCACGACAAAATATGTTTGTGATGGATCCAGGTCCAAAAAATGCGTTAGGTACGTTTAAATTTCCATTGGTGCCCGATACGAAAAATCCGACAGTCACGAACAGCGACGATATCTTTATGCACTTTACGGATAGTCCGGATTTATTTACGAAATCAGCCCCGCGGCATTTAAGCTCAGGCTGCATACGTATTGAAAAAGCTCAGTGGTTGGCAGGATATTTACTGCGAAACGTGCAGGGTTATGACGATACATCGATTCAAAATTTAATTGCCAAGGGTATCCAGGGTGAAACATTTCAAACGGATAAAGCCGTTGCCTTACCTGAATCTGAATACCGAGCAGTGTACACCGTTCCTTTAACCGTGGAAAAAACGGCCAGCGGTAAAGCCCGTTTTATGAAAGATTCTTATTTGCAAGATCGTCGGATTACGGCGGCTGTCATGTCGGCGGGTGTGCGGTCTCAAGCTTTTGAAGCGCCACTGCAAGCAACAAGTGGTGTGACCACAGGACTTAAGGTTATCGGCCAAGCCGGATCTACGCAGCAGTTCCAAAAAGTAGTTGCGGTAAAATGTGAGCAACCACAATTTTCGACAAATCCAAAAACAGAGATGAGAACTATCAATCGCCACTGTGATAAGCCAGTTACTATTAATTTAAATGAAGCCCAGAATTTAGCTGCAGGAAAATACTTAGTGGGATTTGAAAATACAATTTACCCGGGCTTTGTTGAAATTGTTAGCGGTCAAATTACAACAATTCAGTTACAAAAAATTTCGCTGCCAAGTTCTGTCGCTAAAGAATCAAGTCTTCGAATTTACAGGGACTTCACGTCTTTGACCGAGCAGAAGAAGGTTTATTTTGAAAAATATTATTTTGGTAAAGGCCTATTCAGACAAACAGTGCGCAGATTCGGTGATTTTTACTTAGCTGGCTTAACTGATATCGATGTCGCTTCTCAGGCTAACTATTCTTATTGCGCAGAAAATGCGATTGATAAATTAAGATTAGTAACAGATATCCGTGAGCACGCTAAGTTTGTCTGTGAATCTTATAACAGTGCCGATTCGATGATGGATTACTCGGATTTATTCCGCTTTGATGGCAAAGGGGCTTATCAAGAAGCTTCAGCCGAAGCTCCAGGTGATATCATTCCTAAAAAAATGTTACGGCACTTAGTCGCAACTCCAATGAAGGCCACGGACTTCGTTTCGGTGATGCCCGGCGTGTATCGCATTGCGGGTGATTCAGGTCGTACTGACATTCGCGTAACGACTGCTAATCTGGTTGAAAGTTATGATCATCTAACACGAGCTTTTGCGAATAGTAAAAACAAAGGCGAAGATGATGACACCGATTTAGCAACAACTGTTTCGGGTCCAGCTCAAGCTGCGGCCGTGGCACCAAACGTCGGTGGCAGCTGCTCGACAGCTGTCTTATGGCGCACTGAAAAAAGATCTTATTGCACAAATGATTCAACAGATGGTTGTAACCGCTTGACCGCACAGGACTGTGCTGAAATGAGCCTAGATTTACGTTTCAGAAAGTAATAGTATTGAAGGCCATGCGTATCCTCATGGCCTTTTTTATTGTCGTGCATCTGTCGGTATCAGCGTTGGCAAAACCTACGCCATTTCAAAAAAATATAAGACAGTGCCTTGGTGAAAAGATCGAAGCCAGCAAGTTAAAAAACATCAAAGAACTTTATGAGATCTTAGATAAAATCTACAGTCTGCGCTCTAGCGAAACAATTTACCGCGAAGTCCTGTATAAAGAAAAATCAGACACAAAAAAACTAAAGCTAGAAAAAGGCAGAATTTCTGTGTTTAAGGTTTTGGACGACAATACCATCTCACTTCTAAATAATGATGCGCGTCAAAAGGGTCTTACCGATGATTCCTCAATCAACCAGTTGCTGGCCTCCGCAGATATTATGGAGGACTGGGTGAAAGTAAAAGAGATGCGGGCCGAACAATCTATTTTGATATTCAACAGACAACAGGGCCAACTTAAGTCTTTGAGTTTTGAAAAAGCCAATCAAAAAATGAGGCTAGAGTGCTCGGAAATCGATTTGGCTGATATTTGTTTGTGCCGTCCGTAAAAAAACTTGCAAGGCTTGGTCTTGTGTTTATACTAAATAGGTAAGTTATTGTTAACTTTGGATTTTTTAAAGAAGTTATTTGAACAACGAAGTTTAAATAAGGGTAAAAAAAGACTGTCATGGCTGAAACATCAAAAACACAAAAGAAACCAACTTTCGATTTTAAAATTGCTGGTGTTTCCTACAAAATAAAAACTTCTCACGATGAAAAAACTGTTCACGAGCTAGTTAGTTTTGTTAATAAAAAAGTGACCGAAGCGATGTCTGCTACCAAAAATTCGTCTTTTCAGAATGCGGCTGTACTTGCTGCATTGAATATTGCTGAAGAGATGATTCTTCTAAAAAAACGAGCTCTTGCCGAATTAGATAAACTTGAACTTAAAGCATCTAAGATGGCCCAAGAACTTGAAAACTCCAAAGCGAACAAAGTAAACTGGAATTAATCCGTTTTCTATTGGAGCTTTATTTTGCAATCAACGACAAATCCACAGCTGGAAAAAGCGCAATTACGTAGCGCCGTCCTACAAAAGCTAAATAGACTGACAAAGGCTGATAAAAAGCAAAAATCAGAACTTATACAAAAGCAGCTGAAAGAAAAACTGCGTGACCAGTCCGGAGCGTGGTCGGCATTTCAAGCTATGACGACCGAGCCCGATATTAACTGGAACGAAGTTTCATCAAATATCGAATGGTGCTATCCCGTCGTAAATAACCAGCAAATGCATTTTAGAAAAAGCGTCTCAAAATTCAACACAAGCTCTATGGGATTTCTAGAACCAGTCGATGGAGAGCTTGTAGATATTCAGCAAATTAATGGGGCGATCATACCGGGCTTAGCCTTTGATAAGTTTGGAAGCCGCGTAGGTCGCGGGCGCGGTTATTACGATAAATCTTTAAAAAATATGACGGGCTCTATAATTGGAGTCTGTTTTGAAACAGCGTTTTTGAATGAAGTCCCCACCGAGGAACATGATTTAAAATGCCACATCGTTATCACAGAAAATCAATCTGTTATTATTGAAGGAGTTCGTCCATGGAATTAGTATATGTATTAGTCGGTTTTGCTGTAGGAGCCTTTGTGATTTTTGCTTACAAGCGCATCCAAGATCAAAACAATAAGAAATCAGCCGTCGGTGAAGCCGAAAAAATTTTAAACAAAGCAAAATCAGAAGCGCTAAAAATTAAAAAAGATTCTGAAACAAAATCGAAAGATTTTGAATTAAAAGCCAGAAAAACGGTCGAGACCGAAATCAACAAACAAAAAGTAACGTTGAAAAATAAAGAAACTCAACTTGAGCGTCGGTTAAAAGAAATTGAAGATCAGTTTAAAAATAAACAAGATGAAAATGATAAGTTTGCGAATCAATTAAAAGACCGCGAAGAAAAAATGACGATCACCGAAACTCGCATCAAAGAACTTGAAAGAAGCACCAACGAGCAAACTCATTTTTTACAAAAAAAATTAGAAAATATTGCGCAAATGTCTCAAGACCAGGCCAAGCGTGAACTGTTTCAAGTTTTGGAAGAAACCGCAAAACTAGAAGCTAGCAAGCGAATCGCTGAAATTGAAGAAGAAGCTATTAAAGAATCTGATAAAAAATCTAGAAATATTCTAGCGCGTGCGATGGCGCGTTTTGCTTCGGAATACACTTCCGAGCGTACAGTTTCAGTAATGAGCTTAACTTCAGATGAAATGAAGGGTAAGATTATCGGCCGGGAAGGTCGAAATATTCGTACTTTAGAATCGATGTGCGGTGTTGACCTTATTGTTGATGACACACCTGAAACAATAGTTATCTCCGGCTTTGATCCGATTCGCCGCGAATTGGCCCGAAGAACCATAGATAAATTAATGGAAGATGGCCGCGTTCATCCAGCGCGTATCGAAGAAGTGGTCGAAAAGCAAAAATCAGAACTTTCAAAATCCATGAAAGAAGAAGGCGATAAAGTCGTTGCCGAATTAGCTATCGGAAACCTTCATGCCGAATTAACAAAAATGGTCGGCAGTCTAAAATACCGTAATACGCATGCTCAAAACGCTTTAAATCATTCGTTGGAAGTAGCACATATTTCAGGTCTGTTAGCGGCTGAAATCGGAGCTAACGTTAAAATCGCAAAACGTGCGGGTTTACTGCATGATATCGGTCTTGCTGCAGACCACACTTTTGAAGGAAATCATGCTTTCGTGGGTGCTGATTTAGCGAAAAAATATGGTGAATCCGATGAAGTTTGTACGGCAATTCGATCGCATCATGAAGATGAAAAACCATCGACAGCTTTAGCGTGGATAGTACACGCTGCCAACGTGTTATCAAATTCACGACCGGGAGCACGTCGAAATCAAATGGATAATTTTATTAATCGGCTTAAAGATTTAGAAAGTATTGCAAATTCATTTGATGGCGTTATTAAAGCTGTGGCCTTACAAGCCGGGCGCGAAGTTCGCGTGCTAGTCGAAAGTTCACGTGTAACAGATGATCAAAGTTTAATGTTAGCGCGCGACGTAGTTAAAAAAATTGAGCGCGAAATGGCCTATGCCGGACAAGTTAAAGTCACGGTGGTCCGTGAAAGCCGTTCGGTCGAGATTGCAAGATAAGTTGGTTAATTAAATTATGAAAACCTTTTTACCACCTGAAGAACAATTAGAGCGTATCCAAGCGGGTAGCGTTGATTTTATCAGCGAAAAAGATTTTCTTAAGAAATTGAAGAAGAGTTTTGACACAAAAAAACCTTTGAAAATTAAGTTGGGTGCAGATCCAAACAGGCCTGATATTCATCTTGGGCACACAGTTGTTATTAATAAGATGAAGTCCATTCAAGATTTGGGACATCAAATTCAGTTTTTGATAGGAGATTTTACAGCTTTAATCGGCGATCCCACCGGAAAAAATTCGACACGGCCGATTTTATCGCGAGAAGAAATTGACGAAAATGCAAAATCCTACGCCAAACAAATATTTAAAATTTTAGATCCTGAAAAAACAGAAATTGTTTACAATTCAAGTTGGTTGCTAAAATTGACTTCGATTGATTTTATTAAACTTTCTGCGCAGTACACAGTAGCCCAAATGCTTGAGCGTGATGATTTTACTAAACGTTACAAATCGAATTCACCGATTTCGATTCATGAGTTTCTGTATCCGCTATGCCAAGGCTATGATTCAGTGGCGCTTAAGTCAGATTTAGAATTAGGCGGAACCGATCAAAAATTTAACTTGTTAGTCGGACGCTCGCTGCAATCTTCTTACGGGCAAGAGCCGCAATGCATTTTGACAATGCCAATTTTAGAAGGTCTTGACGGCGTAAATAAAATGTCGAAATCATTAGACAATTATATTGGCGTCAGCGAATCACCAAAAGATATGTTCGGAAAAACGATGCGTGTGTCAGATGAGCTGATGTACCGGTACTATGAACTTTTAACAGACAAGCATTTAAGTGAAATTACTCAAATAAAATCCGATGTTGCCGCTGGCAAAAAACACCCACGCCAAGTGAAAGTTGATTTGGCTAAATTTATCGTAACGCGTTTTCATTCGGGCCAAGCGGCAAATGAAGCCGAAGGCGAATTCAACCGGATTTTCGTGGATAAGGGAATGCCCGATCAGATCGAAGAATTTAAAATAAAAAAGCAAAGTTTATCCTTGGCGCAACTTATGACTCAAGCGGGCCTTACCACCAGCAATGGTGAAGCCGTGCGACTCATAACGGGCGGAGGCGTACAGATTGATCAACAAAAAATTTCAGATGCTAAATTAAAACTGGATCTTAAAGTAGGGGAAAGTTTTATTATTAAAGCAGGTAAGAAAAAATTTATAAAAATTCAGGTACAAGATGAAAATTAAATTTATGCCGCAAAATATTGAATGTGATGTAGACCCGACGAAATCACTTATGCAAATAGCCAAAGAAAATGGGTTAAAAATAAAATCCATTTGTAATGGTGTTCCTTCTTGCGCTGAATGCCGGGTGCGCATTCTTGAAGGCGACAATTCAATTCCCGAGCCCGGAAAAGCCGAGCTTAGTCTAATCGGTACCAGTTACTACTTAGATGGAAGACGGCTTAGTTGCCAAGTTCGCTGCTTCGGACCGGTCACAGTTGATCTAACTGAGCAGTTGGCCAAAGTAGATACGCAGAAAAAAGTTCGTGGTTTTAGACAAAAGGATCAAAAGGATGTATCGGCTGTGCAAGATACAATGATTTTGAATAAGCTGACGGATAACGTCCCGATAAAGAAATAGAATTAAGTAATGAAGTTAGGTAGTAAAATAATCTAAACGTTAAAGCTTGAACCGCAGCCACAGTTTTTCGTGGCATTCGGATTATTAAAAACAAAACCTTTGCCATTAAGGCCGCCTGAATAATCTAAGGTCATGCCGATCAGATAAAGTAGACTTTGCCCATCGACCACAATTTTTTCTCCATTTGCTTCAAAAGCTTTGTCACCATCGCGTAAAGCGGTGTCGAAGTCCATTTTATAAGAAAGTCCTGAACACCCACCTTTTTTAACTTCAACACGTAAGAAGGCGTTTGCTGGCTTATTGTCTTCGGCTTTTAGTGCGGTTATTTTATTAGAGGCCGTTTCAGATATAGTAATCATACTTATTAGTATACCTGGATTTTTCAAATTTGAGGAGTAGCTAAATTTATTTTTAAAGTGGCTATCTGCAATTAGTTGGGTTTAAAGGCTACGGTCAAAATTTTAACGGCTTCTGAGATATCATTTTCGGTCGTCCAGCGGCCTACTGAAAAGCGCATTGTTCTTAGGGCCTGGTCTAAATTAAGGCCAATGGCCTTTAAAACCGGGCTGCTTGACACGCCCGCTGTGCTGCATGCCGAGCCTTGGCTAAAAGCAAGTTTAGCTAATTGAGGTAACACCAAATCAATACTCACCGGAAAAGTTAAATTTAAGTTTATCGGCGAACGCTGATCTAGACCTGGCCCATTCAATTTCACCGACGGAATATTTTTTTGTAGCTCAGCAAATAATATTTGAATTAGTCTTCGGGTTCTTTCCGATTCTGAGATTAGGTTCTTTTGACATAGTTCCGCAGCCTTCGCCGTGCCAACGATAGCTGGTACGTTCAGCGTACCAGAGCGCTGATTATTTTGCTGACCACCACCAAAAAGATAGGGCTCTATTTCGACATGGGGCAAGTTTGAACGAATATATAAACATCCAACCCCCTTCGGCCCATAAAATTTATGGGCCGAGAACGTTAAAAAATGCACTGGAGTGGTTGCCAAATTGATTTCTATTTTACCAACGGCTTGGGTCGCATCCGTATGGAAATAAATCTTATTCTCTTGGCAAAAGGTAGCTAATTGTTGGATCGGATTGATTGCGCCGATCTCATTGTTAACCCACATAAGGCTAACTAATTTTGTATATGGCTTTATATATTTTTTTAACTGGATGGTATCAATTATGCCGATTTCATTAACGGGAATAAAATCTACTTCAATATTTTCAAATTTCTTGGCAGCTAACATCGCATTGATCACACTTAAGTGCTCGGCATTGGATGTTAGGAAATGTATTTTTTCGCTGTTATTATCATTTCGCAGTTTATGAATTAAGCCAAATATAACTGAATTATTACCTTCAGTGGCGCCGGCATTCCAAATAATTTCGTGTGGTTTGCAACCAATTAGCTGGGCCATTGTTTCCGACGATTTTTTCACGGCATTAGCGGCATTCCAGCCATAAGAATTTAAGGAATTGGCCGGATTTCCGAAATCTTCCGTAAAATAAGGAAGCATAGCTTCAACAACCTGGGGGTCGGTCGGAGTTGTAGCGTTATAGTCTAGGTAAATCGGTTTCATTATTTACGTCCTGTGTAAGCAGGATTATTCTATAAACACCTATGAGTCAAAAGAAGTCCAAAGCAACGCGCCAAACGCTAAATAAAACTCAGTTTTTTACGCCTCACTTTGTGGATTCTGGCACATCGGCTAAATCGCTATTTAATTGGAAAAAAGTCGATTCGGTTATCAAAGGACATGACGACAAAATTTATTACCAAAAAAAAGGAATCCGGGCGCCAGCGCAGTGGTCGGCTACTGCTATCGACATTGCAGCTAGTAAATATTTTAGAAGAACAGTAAAAAGCGAAAACTCGATCGAGGCCTTAGTCGAACGCATTGGTCTTGGATTTAAAAGCGCTGCCACCAGCAGTAAACTTTTTTCTAATAACCAAGAGATCAAGAACTTTGTCGAAGAACTTAAGTTTTTGATGTATTCGCAGAAAGCCGCTTTTAATTCTCCGGTGTGGTTTAATTTAGGTCTAAAAGAAGCCTATAATTTGAAATCAGCCAGCCATCATTATGCTTTTGATTTTTCGTCCCAAAGTGTGAAAAAAATTTATGATGCGTATCTTAGGCCGCAGATATCAGCGTGCTTTATTCAGTCCTTAGATGATTCGATCGAAGGAATTTTTGAATTGGTAAAAACCGAAGCTAAACTTTTTAAATACGGCTCAGGGACAGGTACGAACTTTTCAAAACTACGTTCGAAATATGAAAACCTATCTTCGGGGGGAACAAGTTCAGGCCTGATTTCTTTTTTAGAAGTTCTTGACCGATCCGCAGGTGCAATAAAGTCGGGTGGCACAACTCGCAGAGCAGCTAAAATGGTCTGCATGGATTTGGATCATCCGGAAATTGAGGAATTCATTGTATGGAAAATGCAGGAAGAAAAAAAAGCCCATGCCTTAATTAAAGCGGGCTATTCATCCGATTTAGATGGAGATGCCTACCGGACTATCGCAGGACAGAATGCAAATAATTCGATTCGTGTAACTGACGGCTTTATGCGTAAGTTAGAAAAAAATCAGGATTGGGTTTTACGATATCGCGATAAAAAAGTTTTCAAAAAGATTCCAGCCAAAACGGTGTGGGAAAAAATATGTTTAAGCGCTTGGTCTTGTGCGGATCCCGGCTTGCAATTTCATGACATCATCAACGATATGCATACGTGCTCGGCAACGGCACCTATAACGGCTAGCAATCCCTGTTCTGAATACATGTTCCTGGATGATTCCGCTTGTAATTTAGCTTCATTGAACTTGGTTCAATATTTAAATGAACACGGTGAATTTCAAGTGCAAGAATTCATTCATAGTGTGCGAACTTTATTTATCGCGCAAGAAACCTTGGTAAGTTTTGCCAGTTACCCAACCGAGAAAATCGCAAAAAACTCAAACGATTTTCGACCCTTAGGATTAGGTTTTGCAAACTTAGGCTCTCTTTTGATGCGGATGGGTTTTTCCTATGATTCCGACGAAGGGCGCGCTTGGGCTGGATTTATTTCTTCACTAGTTTCAGCAGTAGCTTATAAAACAAGTGCCGAAATGGCGAAAAAATTAACTGCGTTTGCGGGCTTTAAGAAAAATAAGCAGGTGATGCTTAAAGTTTTAAAGCATCATCAAAAAAGTACAAAACAAATCGATTGGAAACTTTTGCCATCAACATTTAAGAACGTAACGGCAGAAATTTGGGATGAGGTACTAAAAAAAGGAGCCCAACACGGTTTTAGAAATGCACAGGCAACAGTCATAGCGCCCACGGGCACTATCGGGTTAATCATGGACTGCGATACGACGGGTATTGAACCTGATTTTTCTTTGATAAAGTATAAAAAATTATCAGGTGGTGGCTATTTAAAAATGATTAATCAGTCTGTTGGCGTTGGCCTCAAGAAATTAAGCTACTCTGATGAGCAAATTGAAAAAATAAATCAATATTTAGTTACGCATGAAACTCTAATGGGTTCTTTGGTGAAAGATTCTGACCAACATATATTTTCTTGTGCTACTGGCGATTATTTTTTACCACCTGAATCTCACTTAAAAATGATGGCTGCGGTACAGCCTTTTATTAGCGGAGCTATTTCAAAAACAGTAAATTTACCCCACAGCGCAACGCTTGAAGATGTAAGTGAAATTTATCTTCAAGCATTTAAACTGAAGCTGAAATCCGTCTCGATTTACCGCGACGGAAGTAAATTTGTACAGCCCTTATCAAATTCAAAACAGATGCAAAAAAATAAATTCACTTATCCGGCATGTTCTGAATGTGGCTCTGAAACCGTTTTAGAATCGGGCTGTTACCGCTGCTTGAACTGCGGAACGACAACAGCCTGCGTAAGCTAAATCAGAGTGTGCGCTAACAGCATTTCGCGGTATTTCGGTAAAGGCCAAAATTCATCAGCAACGATAAGCTCTGCCGCATCTACGGCGTCACGTAGTGCCAAGGCCGCCGGTTGTAAATCGTCAACAATTGTCCACATCCGTTTGTGATCATCAGTTGTTTTTCGTGATTTCTCGACAGCGGATTTAAAAGACTCATTATTTTTTAGAACTGCCGCAAATAAATTCTCAAATTCTAGCACGCGGTCCTTATGTAATTTTTTTAATGATGTTGATGTGATAGCACTTGCCGCTAGGCCTAATTGTTCCATCTGCTTTTCTAGTGCCGGAATAATGTATGTTCCGGTAATTTCCAAAAGGCTGGTGTGTTCAATATCTAAAGTCTTTACATAGCGCTCAACCGCGATATGGTACCGGCTTTCGATTTCTTCTTTGGATAAGACTTTCGCATCAATAAGAAACTGCGTTGCTTTTCTATCTTTTAAAATATCAAGGGCTTCAGGTGTGGTATTCAAAATAGGTAGATTACGTTTTTTTGCTTCCGCTTTCCACTCATCTGAATAACCATTTCCCGAAAATCGAATAGGCTTAGTTTCTTTAACTAACCCGCGAATAAGTTCCATCACGGCTTCGTCACGCTTTTTCTTTTTTAGAATTTCTTTTAATTTTACTGTGCACTCGCGAAAAGCAATCGCAACGGCCGCATTCAAAAATGACATAGGCACGGCCACATTTTGCGATGATCCTACAGCACGAAATTCAAATTTATTTCCTGTGAAAGCAAAGGGACTGGTGCGATTTCGATCTGTATAATCTTTTGAAATATTTGGAATCTGACTAACGCCCAGATCAATAATTTGCTCATCGGTGGCCTTTAAAGCTTTACCTGATTCTATCGTATTTAAAATATTTTCTAATAAACTTCCTAAGAACACAGAAATAATCGCTGGCGGAGCTTCATTAGCCCCTAAGCGGTGATCATTGCCAGGACTTGCTATTGAGGCACGAATAGCCGAAGCATTTTCTGAAACGGCCTTTAGCACCACAGTTAAACAGGCTAGAAAACGCAGATTTTGATGGGGCGTATGGCCGGGCTCTAATAAATTTTCGCCCTTATCATTCGCCATCGACCAGTTATTGTGTTTTCCCGAGCCATTAACACCGGCAAAAGGTTTTTCATGAAGTAAGCAAACTAGACCGTGCTTTAGGGCCACACGTTTAAGAACTTCCATTGTTAATAAATTGTGATCTGAGGCGATATTTAAATCCTCAAAAATAGGAGCTAATTCAAATTGGCTTGGTGCTACTTCGTTGTGACGGGTTTTGACAGGTATTCCCAATTTATAAAGTTCAAATTCAGCTTCCTGCATGAAAGCTTTAACACGTGTTGGAATGGCTCCAAAATAATGATCTTCTAATTGCTGACCACGCGCAGAGGAAGATCCTAATAATGTCCTACCTGTCATAATCAAATCAGGTCGCAAAGCGACAAAGTTTTTATCAACCAAAAAATATTCTTGTTCAGCGCCCAAAGTAGTTTGCACTTTTTTGGCGTCAACATCACCGACCAGTTTTAAAAATTCGACAGCTTCGTTAGATAAAGCCTCGATCGAACGTAACAACGGTGTTTTATTATCCAGTGCTTGGCCGTGATAACCAAAAAATACAGTCGGAATGCAAAGCGTTTTTCCGTTTTCTTCTTCGATAATAAATAATGGAGATGTCGGGTCCCAAGCTGTGTAGCCACGCGCCTCAAATGTTGAACGCATTCCACCAGAGGGAAATGATGAAGCGTCTGGTTCGCCCTGAATAAGCTGTGAACCTGTAAAGCGTTCGATCACGCGTAATTCAGAATGTTGCGCGTGTTGGATAGAAATAAAAGCATCATGCTTTTCGGCGGTTAAGCCAGTCATGGGTTGAAACCAATGGCAGAAATGCGTTACACCTTTGCTAACGGACCATTCTTTAACGGCAGCTGCAATGGCCTCGGCCGTTTCTTTCGGAAGTTTCTTTCCATGATCTAAAGTGCGTAACAAATTATTGTAAGAATCTTTCGGAAGTTTTTCTCGCATATGAGCTAATCCAAAAGTCATGCAGCCGAAATATTCAGAAATTGGCGCGTCTTTACCAAATTTATCTTTTATGCGTTCAATAGTACGAATGGGTTGATCAATAGCGGCTTGAAATGCTGAACGGCGTGGATTAGCAGAGCTCGCCTGAGCGGATTCCATAAAGACTCCTTATTTTGTACCT
This sequence comes from Bdellovibrionales bacterium, assembly GCA_043753645.1. Lineage (GTDB taxonomy): Bacteria > Bdellovibrionota > Bdellovibrionia > Bdellovibrionales > Bdellovibrionaceae > Pseudobdellovibrio. The sequence goes on along the minus strand of JAYUWH010000138.1, from coordinate 16,096 downwards.
CGGTGAAGTAAACATAATGTTTAACTCAAACGAAATAAGATCGTTTAAATCTTAGAAGAATAAGTGAATCACGAACTCTTTAAAATTTATAAACTGATGATAAAAAAGACCCGCGTTCTGGTCAATTAGAAAACTAAGTTTTTGATAATAAAAAAGTAGCTAATTGGCCATCTGAAGCTGGTACTTATCCAGGATCTTCTTGATAGTTCCATCAGCTTTAGTTTTTTGAATTGCTTAGGTAAAACTTGCTAAATCCACGGAATTTATTGCTTATCTTCGATAATGCGAGTCTTAAGAGCTGATCCTTTAGTTTTATACGCGACTCTAGTTTTTAATTAAATCGATTAGTAACCTGTTGTAAAACGTGGTCGGATCCAATGGCTATTGCTTCAACACCATAATAGCCTGCAAAAGATTTTAAATTATCAATTTTGAAGTCTGTGCAATTACTAAATACGAAATTCGCATCACAATAATCGGAACCGAAAAATTTTTTGCAGCAGGGGGATTCTTTTTTATTAAAAGTCTAGCTTGCAAAAATAAGCTAAGGCCAACTCAGCAAAGTACTGCCTACGGCGCTCTTGCATAAGGGCAGATTGCATTGGTGCTTTAACAATTTTTTGGTGACGCTTTCCGTTGAATTCGAAAAGGATTAATGATTCGTTCTCATTCATTGGCAGCAAAGCTAGAAAATTTTCTTCGTTAGCAAATAAATCTACATTCACTTCGCTATCACTTTGTTTCCAGCTCCAGTTTGGTATTTGTTTTAAATATTTCTCTAGCCGAGTATGTAGAAAGCCTTTAGATACAAAATCGTAAAAAGCAAAATCAGTTTGCTGTAATTTCTGTACGGCCATCTCAGCGATATCTACGGAGTCTTTTGTTAGCGTGATATTAGATAAAGTCTTGTCGACAGCCGAAACCATAGTTTGTAACTTTTCAGAGGCGGATTCGCTATAGGTTAGCTTAACTTCGACATAGGGAAGGTGCACCCGGTAACCAATATCAATTTTTGTTTCAGCAGGGAGTGAAGTTAGTACTTGTTCTACTCGTAGTGCCACATCGGATTCACCCACGCCGATTGTATCCCATGACTTCGTGACCAACTTATCTAAATGCCCTGTGTTCGCCTGCAGCCAGCTATCAATATGGTCCTTCCAGATAGCTGCAATTTCTCGGGGTGGTCCGGGCAGAACGAAAACTTTCGTTGTTTTGCCATTCGTCATCTTCTCTAGGTAAAAACCGTTAGCTGTGCCTTGAAAATTTTTTAAAATTTTTGAATTTTCAGGGAAATAGCATTGCTGTCTTTGAATATCGCGCACTGGAAATCCACGCTCAGACAATCTTGTCTGGATGTCGCTCCATGATTTTTCATCAAAAATCATTTTTTGTTCAGACCATGTCCCAACAAGATCTCGAGTAAAATCGTCTGAAGTTGGACCAAGTCCACCGGTAATAAAAATGATATCGGTCGTCAGCGCCAAATATTTCAATGAATTTAAAATTAGTTCTCGATCATCGGGGATCGTCACGTGTAGTAAAACCTGCACGCCAAATGGTTTTAGCTTTTCAGACAACCAAGCCGCGTTTTTATTGGTAATTTGTCCTGTTGTTAGTTCGGTTCCGATGGCCAATACTGATGCTTTCATAAGCAAGATTCCCTACGATTGTGACGAGCGCTGATTTAAAGAACTTTATCAGAGCGAACAATGCTGTTACAGTCAAGTTTCTAAAAATGACGAATGAGGCATCAATGACGGACTGGAAAAATTTTGATCTTTTAAATCCCACGGATGAGCATCGCATGTTGCGTGATACGTTAAAGTCATTTGTCACATCCGAAGTTGAACCACAAGCCCAGGAACATGACCGAAAAGAAAAGTTCAATCTCAATCTATTTAAAAAACTAGGTGAACTTGGTTTGCTTGGCATTACGGTACCGGAAGCCTACGGCGGAGCTGCAATGGACGCAACGGCTGTCGTTATAGCGCATGAAGAAATATCAACCAGCGATCCTGGTTTCTGCCTAGCTTATTTGGCGCATGCATTGTTAGCCGTGAATAATTTAGCTGTTAACGGATCAGAATTTCAAAAAAATAAATATCTACCAAAACTTTGCTCGGGCGAATCGGTCGGTGCGATGGCCATGTCTGAACCCGATTATGGAACAGATGCTTTAGGAATTAAAACAACGGCGGTGAAGAATGGTGACAGTTATATTTTAAACGGTCGTAAAATGTGGATCACAAATGGTGCGCTTGATGATCAAAAAACGCCATGTGATATCGTTTGGGTGTATGCAAAAACGGGTGAAAAAAACAAACGGGCATTAATCTCTACATTTATTGTTGAAAAGGGCGATCAAGGTTTTTATGTTGGTCAAAAAATTATGGATAAGTTGGGAATGCGCGCGTCTAATACGGCAGAACTTGTTTTCGAGGATTGTAAGATTCCGGCTGACCGCTTAGTAGGCGCTGAAGGTGATTCCGCCCATCATATGATGCGAAATCTGGAAATTGAACGTGTTGGTCTTGCAGCCATGAGTCTTGGAATTGCCAGGCGATCTATATCCATCATGAATAAATATGCAACTGAACGCCATGCCTTTGGCAAAGCTTTAAATGCTTTCGGACAAATCCAAAAGTACATCGCCGATTCTTACGCGGAATACAAAGCCTGCGAAGCTTACGTTTATGAAACAGCCCGCCGTCTTGATTTAACCAAAGAAGGCAACCGCTTAGACTCGGATGGAGTTAAACTTGTCGCAACCACGATGGGAAAAAACGTGGCAGACCGAGCAATACAGGTGCTTGGCGGTTATGGCTATGTCGGAGAATACATCGTCGAGCGGTTGTGGCGGGATGCTAAATTATTAGAAATCGGCGGCGGTACTATTGAGGCTCACCAAAAAAATATAGCTCGTGATTTATCAAAAGATTACATCAAAGCTGGATTCTAATTGTTCGCCCTTAATGACCCCCTAGAGTTTGAAGCCGGAAAATTTGCAGCTGTTGATGACGTGATGAAACATATATTTCCACTGCTAACGCCGCAGCGGCAAAAAAAAATTATTCAAGTGGCTGGCCAGCGCTGTTTCGATGTTACAGTTGTATTAGAAAATATTTATGACCGTGGTAATACCAGTGCGGTAATGCGAACCGGAGAAGGTCTTGGTTTTGCTGATTTCCATGTGATCGAAACTTTTGATAAATTCAAAGAATCAAATCGGGTCACGCAAGGTGCTGATAAATGGGTTCAGATAAAGAAATGGAAATCGACCAGCGAAGCCGTTGAACATTTCAAGAAAAACAAAATCCGCATTTGCGTAACTTCGCTTGAAGCCGCAAAGCCTATTCACGAAGTTGATTTCTCAACGCCAGTTGCTTTGGTTCTGGGTAATGAGAAAAACGGAATCTCGGACGAAATGTTAGCTGCCGCGGACGAGCGAGTTATCATCCCCATGCCGGGGTTCGTACAAAGTTTTAATATTTCTGTTGCCGGCGCCTTAAGCCTTTATCAGATTTACCAGAATCGGTTACAGAAACTTGGCAAAAATGCTGATGTGACAGAAAAGCAAATAAGTATTTTACTTGCAGAGTACGCGCTTCGCACTTTAGATTCGGCAAGTGATATTTTGAAGAACAAATTAAATATTAAAAATTAATAACGGAGTCCCAATGAAAACAAAGCTATCAACTATTCTGATCATTTTAACATTGCTCAGCTCAGTTTGCTTTGCTGAAACGGCAGAACCGGAGACAAACAGTCAAACGCGACGCCAAGATAAAAAATGGTTTGTTACCGGGCAGGCTGTTGGAATCGGTCCCATTCCGGGAACCACGACAAGTGGGTTTGCATTTGGCTACTTTATCAATCCTGACCTGATTTTATCTGCTGAAGCAGTTGGCGGAAATTCTTCAGGTACTTTTTTCGATTTTTTTTCTAATCGTAAATTACGTTACAACTCAGCTGGTATGCATTTAAAAAATTTTTTAAGCACTAACTTTTATATCAAAGGCGGCGTCGATTATAATCGTTTTTCTGAGGACTACTCTTCTTTATTCTTTGGAGCAAGCAGCCACGGTTTTGAAAGTGAATTTTACTCAGGTGCAATAGCCATAGGAAATCAGTGGCAGTTCAGTCATTTTACAATTGGCTGCGATTGGGTAGGATACACGTTGCCAATTTCGTCTAAAATTACAAGTGAGTACTATTCAAGTGCCTCAGAAAAAACTTATTTGGAGGACGACGAAAGTCGCTACACAAAAATGGGCGGAGCTGAAGGTTTGCGGTTTTACTTAGGTTTTAGCTGGTGATTTCGTTAAAATAAATCCTTTTAGTGAACTGTGAATGTCATCTGTTTCTCCATAGTCCAAACTTAACAAAGGCATGCGGGACATATTAAATTTTCCCGCTGGCAATTTCTGGGTAAATTTTTTGATCAGTTCTGAACGTGACCAGCCTTCGTAATTCGAAGTAAAAAGAATCTTCCCATTGGGCTGTAAGCACTGCCATAACAAATCCGCTAGCTCGCCGATATTTTTTTCGATCTTCCACACAGAATCTTTGCTGCGTCCAAAAGAAGGCGGATCGCAAACAATTAAATCCCACTTGCGATTTCGTTTTATACTGCCATTTAAAAACAGCAACACATCTTGCGCAAAGAATTCATGCTGCTCAGATGATAAACCATTTAATTTAAAATTTTCTTTAGACCATTCTAAAAATTTCTTACTGACATCGACACTTGTTACCTGCAAAGCCTTTGATTGCGCCGCACAAACTGAAAAGCCCGCCGTGTAGCAAAATAAATTTAGCACCATTTTATTTTGCGCATACTGTGATAACCAGCGACGATTTTCCCGCTGGTCTAGAAATAACCCAGCTGAAAAGCCTGAGTCCGTTCGGAAGTTGTAAGACGTTAGTTCTTCTTTTGCCGTCCAGGCTGCTTCAGATTCGGCACTTTTAAGCGTGGCTTTCTCAAGTCCGCCGACGCCCTGCCCACGATCCAACATATGGCGAACTAATAACGATTTATTTTCTTTTGCAGCAAAAGCTTCTAGCTTTGCAAGATCCTCAACTGGAAGGCCTGTTAATGAATAATCGTAAACCCAAATCTTTGATCCTAAAACATCGCACTTAAGCAGACTAGATTCATTGTCTATCAGTCGGTAGCATTCATCTTTTTCGAAACTGAATAGCTGTTTTTTATTAAAAAAGGAATCATGAAATAATAAGGCCGTTTCATTATTCTCTAGCAGTGAAAAACTTGGCGGCAGTTCGGCCTGTATTGCAATTTTTTTCGCATCTTTTAAAAATTGCAATTGCTGGGCGTGAAGAGCTAAACGAAACCATTTTTTACCTTGATGTTCCGTATCGCCAAGAATTGGAATTCTGGAAAATGTTGCGTGCAACCTAATTTGGTGAGATTTTCCTGAAAGTGGAAATGCTTTCCATAGGTAATTGGGACCTACTTGTTTAACATACTCAAATTCCGTTTCTGAATTGGGCGGTACACCTTCCACATTAACAAAATGGTTTTGCTTTTTTTCAATATGAGTCTTCACAGTAAATGCGGTCTGCAGATTGTGGACGTCGGTTAAAAAGTAATAAGTTTTTTTTACTAATTTTTTTTCAAAAAGCTCGGACAAGTTTGCCGCTGAATCTTTAGATTTAGCAATAATGACGACGCCGGAGGTTTGCTTGTCTAAACGGTGCACAATATAAAGGGGAATTTTCAACTGCTGAGATAGTGCTTCAACGAAACCATACTGGCCATCATCAACCTGATGCATTCTAATTCCATTTGGCTTGTAAAAGGCTATAAAATCATCAAATTCTTGGAAGCGAAGCTGCATCGGTTCATTAAATCACGCTTGAGATTGTGGGTCACCCAGATCTTCGTTATAGTAATCTGAATTTTTCACCCTGCTGGAGGTTTTATGTTCGCACGTCTTTTGGTAACAAGTTTCTTAATTGCGACGACATTATTTTTATCATCATGTGGTATGCAAAGCATTCCAGAAAGTAAAAATACGGTCGAGGCCTCATTAGCTGAAGTTACGAATCAGTATAAACGTCGCGCTGATCTCATTCCCAATTTGGTGAATGTCGTTAAAGGTTATGCCTCTCATGAGAAGGAAACCTTGGAAGGCGTCATCGAAGCCCGCGCCAAGGCGACCCAAATCACAATTGATCCGTCCAAAGTGTCTCCTGAAAAACTAGCTGAGTTCCAAAAGGCTCAAGGGCAGTTGTCACAAGCTTTAGGGCGTCTGATGGTGGTTTCGGAAAATTATCCAAATTTAAAAGCAGATACTGGTTTTCGCGACCTGCAAGCACAAATTGAAGGGACAGAAAATCGCATCACAGTCGCGCGCAATCGCTACATTGATTCTGTTCGCGGCTTCAATAACTTAGTCGCTGTGCCACCAACCAGCTGGACGAATTCGATCTTGTACCATCACGAAAAATTACCGCAGTGGGATGTTGGCGCTGACGAGAAAAAGAAAATTGAAACTGCTCCGGAAGTTAAGTTTTAATTTCTGCGATGGTAAAGTCATTTAGTTTTTTCATACTCCTCAGCTTTATAGTTGCTTTCTCTGTCACCGGCTGGGCCTTTAAGGTGCCGGCTTTGTCAGGTCCGCTGATGGATGAGCCTAATTTACTTTCGGCCAACGCGAAGTATCAGATTGAAGATGCCATTCGCCGTTTGCATGAAAATAATGGACCGCAAACACAGGTTTTTATCACTTCATCCTTACAAGGTGAAGAAATTGAACAAGTGACGATTCAAATTTTTGATAAATGGAAATTGGGCGACGAGAAAAAAGACAATGGCATTTTATTTTTGATAGCACCAGCTGAAAAGAAAATGCGAATTGAAGTTGGTCAAGGTTTAGAAGGTGATTTACCTGACGTCATTGCCAAGCGAATTATCGCTGATGTCGTAACTCCGTATTTTAAACGTCAAGAATATGATTTTGGAGTTGCCCAAGGTGTGGCAGCAATAGCCCATTATATTAATGCATCGCCCGAACAAAAAGCAGAAGTGAAAGAACAAGTTCAGCAAAATGGACGGGGTTCAGGTATTTTAGGATCGATACTGAATCAGCATCCGCTGTTGCTTTTATTTCTATTGATTTCCATACTCAAAATATTCTCGTTCTTTGGTGGTGGTCGCGGCGGCGGTGGCCCCTATTACGGCGGCAGTGGTTTTGGTGGGGGTGGGTTCAGCGGCGGCGGCTGGGGCGGTGGCGGCGGAAGCTCATCAGGCGGCGGCGCTTCAGGAGGCTGGTAATGTTTCAAAGACTTAAATTCAAAAAAATGGACGAGAAAAAAATCGAGCAAGCTATCACTGATTTTGAAAATTCAGTGGATTTCGAATTGGTGCCGGTTATTTCCGAGCGCTCAAGCTACGTCGAGCACATCACGTGGATGTTATCCTTAGTTCTTGCTGTGGTTTTCATAACAGTTATAGATTATTTTTTGCAAAACTCGTGGGCTTCAAAAACGGGTCTGTATGTGGCGGCATCCGTGTTAGCTGTTGTGTTGGGTAGACTTATTGATAAGTCCGACGTCGTTGATCGGTTTTTTATTTCAAAGCATGAGCGGCATCGACAAGTATTTGAAAAAGCCCAGCGAATTTTTTTCTTAAAACGTCTCAATGAAACGAAAAGTCATCATGCCCTATTACTTTTTGTTTCAATAATGGAGCGGCAAATCGTTATTCTTTCAGATCCAAAGATGAAAATTGAAGACCTAAAAAAAATTCAAGAAAAACTACTTGAAGTTATGCAAAATGGTTTCGCTAAAAAACATTATGAACAAGGCTTTTTAGATGCAATACAGTATTTAAAAGGTGAATTAACGCCTAGATACCCACAAACCAATCAGAACCACCAAAATCAGCTGTCGAATAAGTTGATTTGGTGGGGCGTTTAGAATAATCTTTTTAGAATTTCAAAGAATGCACTCGTAGCTCAGTTGGATAGAGTATCTGACTTCGAATCAGATGGTCGCACGTTCGAGTCGTGCCGAGTGCACCAACTTTAAACGCAGACGCACTTTTTACCGGCCCAATTCATAGTTGCCAGTAGGCGACGAAGAGTCTGGTTGATACGCAAAAAAGAAATGATTAAGGGAGATTGTCGTTCGTCCATTGCTGTGGAACTCGAACAAAGTTTTTCGCATCATAGCCTATCTTAACTAAGTGCCTGACCGCCTCTTCAATTGTAGATTCTGGATTTTTCCAATCACGAGCCATAATCCACAAATATTTTTGGTCGGGTACGCCGATTGCAGTCCAACGATAATTTTTATCTAGAGCAACAATGAGATAATCAAACTTAAATGGCCAAAGTGGCGAAACTTTCCAATGGGCATTTGTTGAGTGATTATAAATCCAAGCTTTTTGAGGAAGTGATTTTTTTGGACCATTCAATGCACCTTTGTTGTAAGTGAAATCAACATCGATACGGGCTTTTTCTTTATTCCAGGTGTATCTTTCCAGACCATTGTGAACATCTTTTTCCAAAAAAGTAAATCGCCCGGCTAGAACATACCAATCACCCATAAATTTATTGATATCTACATTCTCAACTGTTTTCACATTTCCGCCCGTAGTGCTGCATCCAACAGCTGCAAGAATTAAGATTAAATTTAAAATTACTTTCATAATACATCCCGACAGAGAACACATGCAGTTTAGGCCATCACTTAACTTCAAGCCAAATTTCATTCCGACGTAAAAACCAAAGTTGAAAGGGAGAATTATAACGAGCTAGTAAAGCCTCTCCGAAAGCTTCTATTTTATCAGATTTTAAATCAAGATTAAAATCAGCCAGTTTTTCTGCATAGCGAGATTCTGACCACGATCCAGAGTAGGTGTACACAGCCACTTTACGAGCAGGCAACTGTCGCAGCTTAACCCTTGAATCATTAGGTACCGGCAAGGTTTCTAAGGTGTATTTTTTTGGCATTGTGAACTGCACAAGAAAACCAGATGTGCCTTTAGTTTGAGTTACCGGTGCTGTCATTTCAATTTTCTCTGAAACAGCTTCCTGATTTACTGGAGCTGTCATTGCAATTTTTGTTTTTGATTTATTAGCACCAAAAATATAGCCAGCCAGAATTTTAAAGGCGTGGTTTCCTGCATTTTTAAAATCAGAATCAACCTTTGTTTCGGCTACAACAATCGAACCATATTTTCTAATTTCATAGTGAAGTGCTTTTGACTCGATCGTGTACTGTGGTTCTTCTATCGCCATCGCAACTCCTGAAAATAAAAAAATAAATGCCGTTAGAATTTCCAACTATTTTCCCGAAATAAGCTGGCAAAGCGGAATTTTCTGTTGCAAGCCAGAAGTTTGAATTGTCGAAATCAATTTGCAAGTGTCAAAACCTTGTGTAACCAGAGCTTGATTGGCTTCGATGATTTGTTCTTGAGTCATGTCTTGGGTGCGGCTTAAGATCCAAGCGTAATCTCTGCCTGGCGCGCCCACAATAGCATACGAGTAATTTTCACCGATGGCCAAAATCCAATAGTCCCCTGCAAATAGAAACTGCCAGCCAAAGAAATTCACAAATGTAACTTTCAATTTAGAGTTCGAATTTTTGTCGACAACTTTGGCCCTTCCGTTTGCAATACTAGGACTTCCACTGGCTGTATCACATGTGTTAACAACAGAAATAAGACCATCTTCTGCGGTATCATAAACAGCCGTCGTGTTGCCAACACATTGCTTTTGGAAGCTTTGTGGAATTGCTGCGATCTCGTACCATTTACCAAGGTACTGCTGAAGATCAACCGAATCGACGGTTCTAACCGGCGGCAGTGGCTGCTGAGATCGTGCCTGAATTTGTATTGCAATTAGAAATCCAAATATAAAAATTATTTGCTTCATTAAATTTTTCCTAGGTTTTTTCTCTATTTTTTTGTTTCTAACCCATATTTCGATGGAGGTAAACTAAGTTATGCAAGCGAGGTGCCGCCGCCCTTACAGTCATAATTGATTTGAAATTATATTTTCATATAAATAGCTACAATTAAATCACGCTATGGGCAATTTGACCCAGCCGATCATAGGTTTTGGCCGCTACATTTGCTTTAGTAATTCTAAAATCTTATCTGATCGCTGCCCATTTTGTCGCAAAACCAGATAGAATTTTTGAAAAAGTGAGCGGAACTCGTGCAGTACAACGAGTTTATTTTCTTTTAGCTCGCGCTCGGCACCAATCTTTGGAATAGCTACGACTGAATCAGTTTCAAGAGCAAGCAAACGTAGTAATGCGATGTCATCGATGTAGCCCCTGATTTGAATTTTTAATTTCATTTTTTTTAGATGAGATTCAATTTCTGAAGTGGCAGGGTTGCTCTTAGCCGGAAGATAGATCCCATTTTTTTCTAAACTGTCTGTCAGCGAAAACCCAGATCGATTTTTTCTAGAAATAAAACAAAAATGTTCTCTACCAATCTGTCTTTGAATTAGAGGCTTATCTTCAGAGTGTGAATACGGAACATCGCACAGGATGGCATCTAAGTGAAATCCTTTAAGCCTATCCAAAAGCGTGCTTGCGTCGCCGACATCGACGCTGAGTTCAAAATCATTGTTTTCAAGAATAGGCCGCAAAAGTCGAATTTGAAGATTCTTAGACAAACTACCTAGCGCTCCGAATCTTACCGAGGACGAAAGTCCGCCTTCTTTTATTCCATCAACAAGTTCTTTACCTTGTCGGAAAATTTCTTCAGCTTGGCGAAAAACGATTTGGCCTTCTTCCGTTAAAGTAAGTTTTTTCGAAGTCGATCGAATGATTAGTTTTTTTCCTAAAAAATCTTCTAATTGGGCCAACTGAAGGCTTACAGCAGATTGTGCAATTCGAAGTTCTTCTGCGGCTTTCGTGAAGCTTTTATGCTTCGCGACTGTCCAAAAGTAGTAAAGATGATGGTAATTAAGCCAATTCATGAAACTTAACTTATCTGATTAATAGATGAATTTCAATTATTTTATATGTTTTATTTTTTAAATAATTTAGTAGAAAATAAGAAAATAAACAGGAGTACTCGAAATGAAAGTTTTTAAAAAAAATAAGTAAAAATTTCTGTTGTTAGTATTGAATTTTGTAACCCTTGAAAAAAGAGGACTAAACTTTGACGGCACTTGAAATCCTAAAAACAAATTTATTATCGCCCATTGTACTGGCGTTTCTGCTTGGAATTTTTACGAAACTTGTCAAGAGCGAGCTAAGTTTACCTAAAGATCTTTATTCTACATTATCGATCTATCTTTTATTGGCGCTTGGCCTAAGGGGCGGAGTAGAGCTTTCTGAAAGCACTTTTCAAGTTATTGCTTGGCCCGCGTTTGTTACAATCGCTCTGGGATGCATTACTCCTGTTTCTACCTATTTGATCATGAGAAAGCTTGGGCGATTCGGGCAAGTCGATGCTGCGGCATTAGCTGCGCATTACGGATCAGTTTCAGCTGTGACATTCATCGCGGCTTCTCAGTTTGTTGGACAAATGGGAAAAGCAGCCGAGGGCTTTATGCCGACTCTTTTAACGCTGCTTGAAAGCCCCGGTATCCACATCGCGCTAGCAATAGGCGCGTTGAAGCGAGCGAAGACTCTTTCATCAAACTCAAGTGCTGAGAAAAAAACTAATGCTGCAATTTTTCACGAAATTTTAACATCTCGTTCAATGATTTTGCTTGTTGGTGGTTTAATTGTTGGGCTGTTAATGGGTGCTAAAGCTTACGAACCGATAAAGCCATTTTTTGAAACGGGCTTTAAAGGCGCTCTTGTTTTATTTCTTTTGGAAATGGGTATTGTTGCCGGTGCAAGACTTTCGGATTTGAAGAAAGTTGGGTTGCCTTTAATATCGTTGGGTATTCTTATTCCAATTCTTCATGGTTGTTTGGGTGTGTTTCTTGGGCATTGGTCAGGCTTGTCGGTTGGCGGCGCGACAGTATTAGGTGCGATGGCCGCAAGTGCCTCATACATTGCTGCACCACCTGCGGTCAGAATGACTTTGCCTGAAGCTAATCCCACGTACTATCTAACTGCAAGCTTAGCCGTAACTTTCCCATTTAATTTAGTCGTTGGAATCCCAATGTTTTTTAGATTATCTGAATGGCTTGCCGTCTAAGGAGGCGAAAATGAAACTTATGAATTTCAAACTTGTAACAATCATCTGCGAACCAGTTTTGAGTTCGCGAATCCTAGAGCATAGTAATAGGCTCGGCGCGACGGGATTTACTATAACCGAAGTCAGGGGGCAGGGTAACGGTGAAAAAAGTAGTGGTGAGATTCCTGATTCGAAGATAAAAATTGAGATTGTGATGGCGCCAGAGGTTGCAGTTCACCTAATGAATTCGTTGTCTGAAACTTATTTTAAAAATTACTCAATCATTACTTATTCATCCGAAATTTCAGTTCTACGGCCTGAAAAATTTGAATGAAAAAGCGGAATCAAAAAAAATGCTGCCTTTATGTGATAAAAAACACGCAAGTTTGGTCCAGAAAAAGAACCACAAATTATGGATCTCTTGGTCAAGGATGGTCATCTCCTTCAGAACAAAAAATATTAAAAACGCCGGAACGTTGATTGATCTGGATGGGAAAGCCTTACTTCCGGCGGGAGTCGATGCACAAACTCACCTTCGTGTGCCTGGCCAATCGCAAAAGAAACTGCTGAAACTGGCCTTCTAGAGGCGCTCAAGGGAGGCGATGCGGCTATTTTGACGATGTCTATAATACGAAACCCGCAATTTTGACTCGGTGGAGGTCTTGTGGAAAGTGTTTTGGCGCCCAGAAGGCGCGTTGTAGTTTTTTAGGATCGTCAACAGCGGTTTTATTATTAGCTGTAAGTGGTACTTTATTTAAAATAAGTTTGTCGCTGGCGTAAGCTATGGGAAAGCCAGTTTTTTCGGAAACCTCTATTAAAGAAAGCTGCTGGGTGATTTGGTAAAGTCGGCAAAACTCATCAAAATTCGAATTTGCTAGATTTTTTGAGAAAACTTAATTATATCGTGTAGACGATTAGCTAACGTAAGGCGTGCTTCCGAGTGCACAAAGTGATACAGTACTCATTTTAACAAAGGATTCGAATGAAAAAAGTAGTCTTATTGATATGTTTGATATCACTTAGTTGTGGTGCTGCCGACATTAAAGTATCGGGCGGAGCAGCGCCAATGAATAATATTTTTAAGCGTATCAAGGACGCCTTCGAAAAAAAAACGGGTCACACTCTTATACTTAACGAGCAGTCGCCGGAATTATCTTTGCAAGCACTTGATAAAGCACAAATTGATGTCGCTAGTGCTGGACTGCAGTGGGATGATTGGCTGAAGTTATGTAAAGAAAAAAATATAAGAATTGATGAGAGTAAAGCTTTCCTTCACTTTGTCGTGGGTAAAGATACCATTATTGTTTACGTGAATAAGAAGGCCAAGGTGGCTAAACTTTCGTTTAATCAGCTGGAAAAAATATTTAGCGGACAAGCTAAATCCTGGAAGGAATTTGGCGGCGATGATAAACCAATAAATGTTGTGTTTAGTCCAAATATTGCTGGAACCAATAAGTTTTTTTCAAAAACTATAATGGCTGGAAAAAGCTATAAGTCAGAATTAGTCGATGCAAAAAATGCAGAGGATATTGCTAGTATCGTTGGTAAAGATGAAATGGCCATTGGATTTGGTCCAGTTGGTGTAGAAATGGAAAAATACGGTATTAAGGCTGTGCAAACAGAGGAAATATTCAGGCCCATAACCATGGCCTTTATCAGTTCAGATAAAGCTGTTCTAGAACTGCAACGATTTCTAAACTCTGCAGATGGACAAAATCTTATAAAACGCTAGAATTACTTTTTATCGAACGAAATTTTTCGTAAATAGTGATTATCGTAACCACCGGGGTTTTTAACTAAGTATTTCTGATGCTCTTCTTCAGCTTTCCAAAATTCTTTGGCTTCGGCAATTTCAGTTGCGATAGGGCTTTTCCACGCGCCTGATTTTTCAACTTTTTCTTTAAATGCTAAAGCTTCTTTATGCTGTTGGTCACTGTGGTAAAAAATAGCCGAGCGATATTGTGATCCGGTATCGTTGCCTTGCCGATTTAAAGTTGTGGGATCGTGCATTTTAAAAAACTGATCAAGCAGGCCATCGTAGGAAGCCTTCGTTGAGTCAAATTCAATCTCGACACTTTCGGCGTGGCCAGTTTTTCCGTCATGCATTTGATCGTATTTAGCATTTGTTGTTTTGCCGCCGGTATAACCGGTGGTGGTTTTGACAACACCCGGAATTTTTCGAAAAAATTCTTCAGTACCCCAAAAACATCCAGCTGCAAACGTCGCTTTTTGCAAACTGGAATTCTTGTTGGCTGCAAAGCTAACTTGAACTGCGACAAGCATCATAAAACTAATCAGTAAACAGTGTTTTTTCAAGTGCAACTCCTTGGTATGTAAAATGAGTACGACATTGTTATTAAATTGTGACAAAAATTTTGGTTACTGGCAACGGACCGATCTTTTTTAAGTCATCCGCGCGGTATTAAATGGCAGTAGAACTGAAGCTAAGTCTTTTGGTGCATCCAGCCCAAAAATATCAAATAAGGATTTAAGTACCTGTTCACTGACAGTTTTACGATGAAAAGAATAAAGTTTTTCGACGGTCTGTTTTATGTCATCTTTGGACGGAGTCTGATCAAGATATTCAAAAAATTCTGTCGTTCCATGTATAAGGCGGGCATAAGGATGCAATCTGTCTTTGGCGATCCTATCTGGAAAACCTAAAGACATTTCATTTTCATGATGTTGACTTGCTACTTTTAAAACTTCATCAGGCATACCATCGATAGCAGATAGTAATTCCAAACTTTTACTTGGGTGAAGTTGAAATATTTTAATATCACTATTCGAAAACTCATGCTTTTTTTTGACAAGTAATTCAGGATTATCTTTAAGGCCGATTTCGCAAAGTAGGGCAGCCATGGTGATTTTACTTAAAATTTTAGGATGGGTCCACTTCCAATAAGTAGCGACAGCTATGGACAAAAATGCTACCCGCGAAGCCTGAACGGCCATGTCAACCTCATTGTTCATCATGGATTCTATCAGATTAAAAATTTTATCATTTTCGATACATAGTTGAATATAATTGTTATAGCTTGCAAAAGATTTTCTATAGATCTCAGGATCTAAAAAAATTTTAAAATCGTTTTTGGCAACTACTTCAATTAAATGGTTCTTCATTTTCAATTTTTTTATTTTTTCCGTTGGCTTAATATGCAACTTCGGCAAAATAGCGCATTCTACATCAACGTATTTCGCATAATCTATGTGGCTAAGGTAAATATCTTTTAAGCCCTTTTTGCTGAGGTTTTGTAAGCGAGCTGCAGAAAGTTCTTGGCCTTTTTTTGCAAGGCACATATAGCTATTATTTATATTTAAATAAATATCATAAGCGTTTAAAGACTGCATATATTCATTTACTGGAACGCAATAGAAGCGAGTGGCATCAGAATCAGGATCAGCCTGCAGTAATGCTAAATCTATTACAATTTTTAAATCTTCAAAATCAAATGGTTTTAATATAAATTCATCAACACCTAAGTCATAAGCTTTTTGTAAACTTAATAAATCAACATTCCCAGTCATTAAAATAAACGCTACCTTTTTTTCTTTAAGCTGGTCTTTAACTGTATTAAAAAATTCAATGCCTGTTTGTTCGGGCATCTGAATATCAGAAACAATTAAATCATAGTGATTGGTTTTCAGTAATTCTGCAGCCTGGGCTCCAGATGCGCAATAGCTGCCCTCGTAGCCCTTTGAGACTAGATAGAGATATAACGATTCGGCTAAATTTTCTTCGTCATCTAAAATAAGTATTTTTTTAGTCATTCAGAAATGATGGTATCAACAAATTAACTTGTAGCCCAAGCTCTTTCGTTTAGATCCAAGACCTTAATTCTTACAAACTCCATCACACAAATGCACCTAAGCCCAAAGGGACAACCTAAAACCAGGGTTATTCTTGGGTCTTAACCTCACTACTTATCATTTTTTTTCTTCACTGAGATCTTCCAGAAACCTAGTCTTAAAGATAGG
>JAYUWH010000137.1:0-10257 GCA_043753645.1 Bdellovibrionales bacterium | reverse complement strand
CTTTTACAGATATGAAAAGCCATCAGGCTGATATGGAATCAATCATGGACCGCAGCTATTTATTTCTGGGTCTAAATAACCTGATTGCGAAGTATCCGTCCTTAGCAATCGATAATCGAGTCACTAATTTTTGTAATTCTACAGAGACGCTTTTTAACGAATCGACGCCGGTCGATTTCCCAACCGAGAAAAATAATTTTTTACATCTTTTGCAAGACGCTGGAGTAAATCCGAAGGACATTTCTTTTGATCCCAATTATAAATCCAGCATTGTATTTGATTTTGATGGCAAATCCCTGACTTTTACCGGCGGTTGGCTGGATGAAATGATTAAACCAGATGATGCAACAAAGTAATGACAATTGCCTGTATATCTTGAAGAATTTAGGTATTCAACAAAGGGTGATTCATGAAGCTTTCCACAAAATTATTCTTAGTACTACTAGCTTTCAATCTCACGGCAATGGCAGAATACAAAGGCCTTGGTGCCGAATCCATTTCAAGTGAAAGTCTTAAAAAGTTTGCGCCACCAGCACTTCCAGCAGATATGGCTAATAAGCTAAAAAAAATATTTGATATTTCAGCGCCCGGGCTTGGAATGCTTTCTCCGAACAAGAAGACCTTGTATTTCACTTGGCGTGTAACGGGTCAGTCGCATGTGTGGAAAATTGACGGACCAAAAAATTTTCCAACGCAATTAACTAGCGGTACTGATAATGTATCTATCAGTGAGATCGCTCCGAATGGTCAGTTTTTAATTATTTCAAAAGATATTAACGGAGAAGAAAATCCGGGACTATTTCGTCTAGATCTAAAAACTGGTCAAGTTAAAGAATTATACCGACGAAAAAAAGTTCAAGCGTCTTTAAGTTTTCTAACGGACGATTCACAATTTATGTATTTTTCAGCTAATGATAAAAGTCCGGATTCCTACAACATTTATAGAATGAAGTTGGCCGATCAAACCATCGAGACTATTTTTGAAGGTAAAGGGTATTGGTCTGTAGTGGATCAGAAAGAAAATGGTAAGTCACTGTTACTTGTTAAACTTAATGGCGCTCGTGAAAGTGAAATCTTTGATTTTAATCCACAAACGAAAGAATTAATTCCTATTATCGGCCAAGGTGAAAAAGAAGAGTATGAAGTTTCCTATTCAGCCAAAGCCAATGAGTATTTAGTTCTATCTAATAAAACAACGGACTTTAAAAAATTATACCGATTATCTAAAACGGCAGCAAAAAATGAAATGATTCCCATCACCGAAGACGTAAAATTTGAAATCGGTGGATTTTCAATGGATCATAACCGCACTCGCATTATTTATAATATCAACCGCGAAGGTTACACAGAAATAAAAGCCTTAGATGCTAAAACTTTTAAGCCGATTTCGATCCCAAAATTTGCCGGCGCAGATCATGTGTTTGCGGGAAAAACTACACGTGATGGTAAAGTGACGATGCTTGGTATTATAACTTCAAAAGCACCGCGGCTGGGCTATTCCTATAATTGGCGAAGTAAAAAATTAACTCATTGGGTTTTGCCTTCGGCGCCCGAAGTTGATTTGTCCACATTTGCAGTTTCTGAACTTCGCAGCTACACCACTCGTGACGAAGTGAAAATTCCGATGTTCGTCCGTATTTCTGAAAAATGTAAATTGTCTTCAGAAAATATCACGAACTGTCCGGTGATTGTCCATTTCCACGGCGGTCCTGAAGGTCAAAGCGAGCCGGGCTTTAGCACCATGGCTCAGGCTTTTGTGAATGAGGGTTTTATTTTCGTTGAGCCCAATGTACGTGGTAGCGATGGCTACGGTAAAAAGTGGCTTAATAGTGATAACGGCGCGCTTCGTGAAAATGTAATTACAGATATCGAAGACGCTGCAATTTGGCTAAAGAAAAATTGGTATTCAAAAGACGGAAAACCAGTCCAGTTGGGCGTTATGGGATGGAGTTACGGCGGTTATTCCGCGCTACTAGCGATGACCCGCTTTGCGGGAAGTTATGAAGCCGGAGTTGCCTTAGTAGGCATGAGTAACCTAGTTTCTTTTTTAAATAACACGGCACCTTACCGTAGGCTTTTAAGAATTTCAGAGTACGGCGATCCTGAAAAAGATAAAGACGCATTATTAAAGCTTTCACCAGTAACCTACGTCGAGCGATTAAAATCTCCGCTTATGATAGTGCAAGGAGCAAATGATCCGCGGGTACCCGTTGGCGAAGCCGTGCAAATACAGCAAATTTTGGAGAAAAAAAATATTCCAAGTCAGTTGATTGTTTTTGCCGATGAGGGTCACGGTTCGAGTAAAAAAGAAAATCAAATATTGGAAATTGGGAATACCATCGAATTTTTCAAAAAACATTTACTGAAGTAAGTCGCCAAAGCAAAAATTTAGTCCAGCATCTCATTTGCAACGTTAGCGCAAAGCTCGCTGTTTTTTGCTGCAAATTCATGTTGTTGGCTAATTTCGTCCGTCGTAATTGTGAAAAAGCCAGGTTCGCAGTTTTCAGCTTTTATTGCGGCCGTGATTGCCGTCGCTTCGGACGGAGTCATTTCTAAATTCCATAATGTTTTGATGGTCAGCCAATTTTTTAAATACTGGCAGCGGTAGGTTGAATTCGGAGGTAAGTAACCTTCGGGACTGCTAGAGCCTTTTTTCATATTTTCAGTTCCATCTACAGAAATTAAGTGAAATGCTGCCCCTAGGTAATTGCCGTAAAGGCAGCGCGTTTTAAAAGACCAACTATGGGCTCCGGCTACATAGGCGTTTTTTAGCGGCACCATGTGATCGATTTGCACTTCTGCCTGAGCGTCAGTTAGTATTTTTTTCGCATAAGGATCATTCCACTGGCCTGATTTTACGGTGCAAACGTTGGTAGGTTCAAAAATAACAGTCTTTGCTGAATCACGAATCAAAACTTTCGCGCGGGTGTTGTAACAGGTCTGATCGCTAGAATCATTGACCCAGTGGCCAAAATGATGAAGCCGATTGTAGGACTCAATTTCAACAGGCGTCTCACGGTGCACTGATTTCCAATTTAATAGTGAGTAATAATTTGTTGAAACAATCTGAACAATTTCGGACATGGTTTGCTGTATAGAAAAAGCTTTAAGTGATGGGTTTACCAGTTCAATTTGGACAAATGAGTCGGGAAGAACTTCAGTTAAAGATTTGGTCGAAGTAACTGGAATTGCTGGCAAATCAGTAGAAAAAGAATTTATTGAAAATGCTGCAACTATTCCGAATATGCATAACGAAATACGTAAATTGAAAGTCATAGTCCCCCTCAGAACATGTTTTAAACTCTACGTTTGGTTATTATTTTTATCCAAGAAAAATTTTTAAAAGGGTCAAAACTTGATCATCTTTTTTTAAGGTGCCTATAGAGTAATCGCTAAAACAGGTAACCAGCCAATTAAAATCAAACGATTGATTAATATTAAGTGACTTCCGGTTTAGTTCGGATTTTAATTTAAAATAAAATGGCGGACTGTAAATGTTAGAAGTTCAAAGCTCTCGGCAAACTATACTTACTGTAGCTGCAAAATTATTTGCAAAGCTAGGACTTGATAAGTGTAGCACCCGAGAAATCGCTAAAGAATCCAATTCAAATATCTCATCGATTTCATACTATTTTGGTGGAAAAGAAGGCCTTTATAAAGAAGTGATGCGAGAATTTGCCTTAGAAATTAAGGCCCGTGTTCAGTCGCAAATCGATAATTACAAAGATTTACCGGTGACGAAAAGTCTTTTTATCAAAGAGATGAATGCCACTGTTGAGTCGATGATTTTTTTTCGGACTAAGTATCCTGAAGTGGCGCAGATATTTTCGCGGGAAAAGTTGACGGGATTACAGCACTCGAAAGATATCCATGAACAAATATTTTATCCGTTGATGCAAAATTTTTTCGAACTGGTCAAAAAAGCTCAGGCACAAAAAATTGTAAAGCCAGGCATTAACCCGGCTTTATTATTTATACTTTTATCAGAAGGTATATGGGGATTCTATGAATTGGCCGAGTGTCCGACGCCGCTGTTAAAAGATTGCCAAGATGTCTATGATAGCAAAACGAAACTGAGTCAGCAAATTACATTGATTTTTATTGAAGGAGTCTTGTTGTGAAAATAAAACTTATGTTAATTATTTTTGGAGTTAACGCCTGCGGATTATCGCTAGCATCGGGATTAACTCTTGATGAGTACATGAAAAAAGTAAAATCGGAAAATAAAATATTTAAATCATTAATGTACTCGACCGAAGCAGCGAACGAAAAGCTGGCTGCCAGTGATATCTTATTTATTCCGGTACTTACGGCGGCAGGATCCGTAGCCGTTGATAAATCTTTACCTAGCGCCCTGGGGGACCGAAGACAGGTGACTGAGTATTCCTTGGGAGTCGCCAAGAAATTTTCGACGGGAACTTCACTGACATTATCTGCCAAAACAGACCAGTATAAAAATGATACGACCATTCCGAACCAAGATCAGTTTTCGACAGGTGGATTAGGAATTAGTCTGCAGCAGTCTTTATGGAAAGATTTTTTGGGTGAAGCTACCGAACTTCGTCGTAGCCGCGAGCTTATTTTGAACCAGCTGGATACGATAAATGTGGACCTTAGGCTGCGTGGAGCTTTGTACGATGCCGAAGCCACCTTCTGGGATTATGCTTTAGCTCAAGAAGATTTGAAATTAAAAAAATCTAACTTTGAACGCGCTAAAAAACTAGAGAACTGGACTGGCAGCCGTGTCACAAACGGGATCAGTGACCGGGCTGATTTGATGAACGTAAAAGCTTTAGCTGCCATCAGAGAAGTGCAATTAATCACAGCTGAAGATGAAATTAAAACGCAAGAAACTAAATTTCGTGAATATCTTGTGGTGCCCGAGGGCGATCCTACTCCGCCGATCACCGCGGATTTGAACAGTGGCCGCAACTTTTTCACAGAATTAATGAAAAAAAAGGACGTCGTAAAGATTGATTCCTATCTACAAAGCTTGGACGCAAAAACAAAAAAAATAATCGCCGAAGAATTTAAAGAAACACTCCGCCCTGATTTGGCTTTAGTGGGTTCGTATAACTCGACAATATATGATCGCGATTACGATCAAGTCACAAAAAATATGGCAAGTACTGATCGACCAAGAACCTTTGTCGGCGTGAACTTTTCTTGGATGTTTGATGGCGATGCCAAATCGGCTCAAATTTCAGCTTTTAATAAAGAAGCACTGGCATCGCAGTATTTAGCTGAACGAAGTATGGTCTTAGGTAGAAATGCTTGGTCGGATTTGCTGCGAAAATATGAAATTACAAAAGCCAACGTTATCACACTTTCGAAGGTAGCTAATTTTCAACGTGAACGGGCCCGTGCCGAACAAGAGCGTCTAAGCAAAGGACGTACAATCACCTCGAATGTTGTCACTGCCGAAACAGATGCCGCAGAAGCTGAAGTCACTTTGCTAAAAGCGCAATCTGGCCTACGTAAATTAGAAGCTTCTAGTATTTTATTTATTGCTTTATAGAAAAAGAAAGAAAAATTTATGAATTTAGCTGAGCTTTCAATTAAACGACCGATATTTATAACTTGCCTGGTAGCCCTAATGATTGTACTTGGAATTTTTTCGATGAATAAAATGCCGGTAGACCAGTTTCCTGATGTGACTTTCCCGGTGGTGTTTGTTGAAGTGCTTTATCCGGGAGCTTCGCCAGTGGATGTCGAGCGGCAAGTTTCGAAAGTGATTGAAGATCAATTGTCATCTTTGCCAGGTTTAGAGGATTTATCTTCCTACAATTATGATTCAGCTGCCGCGGTTATTGTTAAATTTCGTTTAGGAACAGACATTAAAGAAGCTGAGCAGCAAGTTCGTAACCGCGTGCAAAACGCCCGCAATAAATTGCCTGATGATGTCCATGAGCCGGTTATTCGGCGTTTTGATCCTGCCGATCAACCGATTGTCAGTTTAGCACTTAATTCTTCAATGAATTCGGGCGACTTGTTTGATGTCGCAGATGAAATGGTAAAACCATTGTTTGAGCGTATTCAAGATGTGGGCTTGGTGCGAATTATTGGCGGACAAAAAAAAGAAATTCAAGTGATGGTCGATAAAAAAAAATTGCAAGACCATCAAATTTCGATGTTGCAGGTGAAACGAAACATCGAAGAGACATCTAAAGACACGCCACTTGGAAAAGTCGAAGATCCAAAAAACGAGATCCTGCTTCGAAGTGTCGGAGAATTTAGTGATTTAAAGCAACTGGGTGAAGTATCGGTAAATTTTTTAGGCTCTGACAGGCCTGTTCGTTTAACAGAAATTGCAAAAATTGAAAGGGGCTTAGAAGCGGCTCAGCGGTTTTCATCTATTAATGGAAAGCCAGCCTTATTTTTCGAAGTTTATAAACAATCGGGTGCTAATACAGTGGCCGTTGCTGACCGCGTGAAGGCGCAAGTTGCCAAAGCTAACGAGATCCTGACCGCGAAAAAAATTGATGCCCGCGTAATTATGGTGCGCGATGGATCGACTCCGATTCGACTTAATGTGTTGGATGTGAAAGAAAGTATTTTGCTTGGAATTTTATTATGTATTGTCGTGGTATTTTTCTTTTTGGGATCTGTCAAATCTACATTTATCACGGGCCTAGCATTGCCTAATTCATTACTTGGCGGTTTTGTTATTATGTACGCGATGGGGTATTCGATTAATATCATGACTCTTTTAGCATTATCCTTAGCGGTAGGACTTTTGATCGATGATGCCATTGTGGTACGGGAAAATATTTTTAGGCATTTGGAAATGGGTAAAAAACCTAAAGATGCAGCCCTTGAGGGTACAAAAGAAGTGACCTTAGCTGTCATTGCAACAACTTTAGTAGTTATTGCGGTATTTGGACCTATCTCATTTGTGCCAGGAATTGTCGGACAGTTTTTTAAACAGTTCGGTTTAACTGTCGTGTTCACAATTATTATTTCAACATTTGATGCCTTTACCGTGGCACCGATGTTATCAGCGTATTTGGCAAAAAATAATGATCACGTCAAAGGGACTGGACTTGTCGGCCGTATGCTGAGCCAGTTCGACCGTTTTCAAACAAAACTGGAAGACCTGTACGAGGCCGCATTAAAGTGGACGGTTCTGCACCGTAAAAGTGTGCTTGCCATTGCATTGATCTTTTTTGTGAGCACAGTTTTTTTAGGAAAATTTATTCCGAAAACTTTTCTTCCGCCAAATGACATTGGCGAATTCGGAGTATCCGTTGAATTACCAATCGGGACCTCGCTGGAAGGTACATTTGCCTTTTCGAAAGAAATCGAGAAGAAAATCAGAACTGTGGCGGGCATCGAATTAATTTCATTAACCGTGGGTTCAAATAATCTTGAAGCTAATAAATCAACTTTCTTCGTTAAACTTGTTCCTAAAAAACAGCGTACACACACGACTTCGGAATTCAAAGTGATCGTCAGGGAAGCCTTGGCTGAATTTTCTACGAAAGCTATTGTTGCCGTCAGTGATATTGACATTTCTGGCGGTGGTCAGAAACCGTTAAATCTTTATTTAGTCGGCGATGATTTAGATCAATTGGCGGCATTTACTTTAAAATTGCAAGAGCGTATTAAAAAGATTCCAGGATTAGCGGATGTGGATACTAATTTTCGGTCCGGTAAACCGGAATATCAAATTGTTTTTGATCGGGCTCGCTCTGAAGCGTTAGGTATATCGACGGCGCTGGCGGGCCAAGAACTCAGATTTCGAACAGAAGGGGCGACACCTGCAGTTTTCCGAGAAAACGGAATCGAATATAAAATTCGAATTCGCTTTCCTGATGACAACAAAGATTTACGAAAGGAATTTAACTCGACCTTTATTCCTAACCAAAATAACAATATGGTTCCCCTTAGCAAAGTCGCTACCGCTAAAGAATCAAAAGGATATTCTCAAATTAACCGGCAAAATAAAGGTCGCTTCATTGCCGTTACCGCAAACTTAGGCCCGAATGGCCAATTGGGGGATGCCTCAGCAGAAATTGAAAGAATTTTGACGACAGAATTAAAACCGCCTGCTGGCATCACTTATAAGTTCGAAGGACAAGCGCAGGATTTTAAAGACTTAATTGCAAATATGGCGATTGCTTTGGGCCTGGGAATTCTATTTATTTATCTGGTTTTATCTTCTTTGTACGAAAGCTTTATCACGCCATTTACAATTTTATTAGCATTGCCATTAGCCATCTCGGGCGCTTTCTTAGCTTTATTTGTTACCGGTAAAACGATCGATATTTTTTCTATCATCGGTTTAATTTTGTTGATGGGTGTGGTGGCTAAAAATTCAATTTTATTAGTCGATTACACTAACCAGTTGGTGCAAAAAGGATTAGCGATTAACGAGGCTTTAGTGAAAGCATGCCGGACACGACTTCGACCCATACTAATGACTTCGCTTGCGCTGATCGCCGGAACTTTGCCAATTGCGATTGGTATTACAGAGCTTGGCGCTCAGCGCCAATCGATGGGTGTGGCTATTATTGGTGGAGTTGTCAGTTCAACATTTTTAACACTGTTGGTAGTGCCAGCAGCTTACGGATACATTGACTTGTTTCGGGTATGGCTTGGAAGAAAATTAAAAAATCTTCGCGGTGATGATGCCGTTGAAATAAATCCTACTTAATAAAGGCCGCGTAGACGGCGAATGGAATTTATTTTGGCATTAAATAAATTCCAATCGTCATTAAGATCAATGGCGGACCAAATTGTTTCTATTTCATCAATCAACAAAGTTTCCGGCTGGAGTGACGAAAAATAATTGTTGGTCTTAACTTTTCCATCAGCGATTTCAAAAAGATTAAGAATGTCTTTTAAATTATCAAAAATATTTCCTTTGTACAAAGTCGCTTGCTCTGATTTCTCTAGTCGCGCTGAGCTAAAAGAATTAAAATCAAAAAATGTTTTTTCAAAGTCTAACTTTTTTTGCTCCATCAATTGAAAAAATAAAGAAATGGCTTCGCCTTGCAGCTCATCGCTACAATTAGCTTTTAAATTAAGTCTTTTTTGAAATGATTTTCTCAACGAGGCATTGAAGGACTCATTGAAGGTGTTTAAAATTTCTTCGGACATTAAATCTGGAAAGGCAATCTCTAAAGATTTTGCCAGCTGATGCAGATTCCATAAAAAAACTGTAGGCTGGCGGCCATAAGCGTACAAGCCTTGCTGGTCAAAGTACGCGGCCGTAAAAGCAGGATCGTAGTTGGGTAAAAAGCGGTACGGGCCGTAATCAAAAAGTTCGCCGGAAATATTGATATTATCAGTATTAAGCACACCATGAACAAAGCCCGCTAACATGACCTCGGCACAAAGTTTTGCATTTCTTTCAACGACCAGTTCTAAAAATCTTGAAGCCATGACGGTATCATCTTTTGCCACAGCATCTGTAAAATGATTTTGATAATAAAAAAACAGGCAGTAGCTAACTAATTTTTTTATATTTTCTGGCTGTTGCAAAAACGCAAGCCGTTGAAATGTCCCAATGCGAATGTGACCCAAACTAAAACGCGTAAGCACTGCCGAGCGGGTAGGACTGGGTTCATCGGAGCGAACTAAGTTTTCACCAGTTTCAAAGAAACAAAATGTTTTAGACGTTGTAACCCCAAGGGATTCTAGCATTTCAGTTGCAAGCGCTTCCCGCATGGCACCTTTTAATGTAAGTCGCCCATCGCCGCTGCGAGAATATTTTGTTTGGCCACTGCCTTTAGTTCCTAGGTCATACCATTGGCGTTCGAGCTGTACCTGCGCGAATAAAAAACCACGTCCATCGCCAAGCTGTGGATTATAATTTTGAAATTGGTGACCGTGATAACGTAGTGCCAGAGGTATTTGTAGGTTGTTTTCTAAGGGTGAAAAATTCCAAAGTCTGCGTTTTTCGATATGACAAGCCACGTTTTCATTCCAGAAACGAAGTTTTTCTAGTGGAAAAGAAGCGGGAACCGCGGCATCGAAAAAATCGGCTCCGAGTTGAAGAATTGGAATTTTTGAATTATCCCATGAATGCAGCATCTGGTCTAGCTTAGGCCAGATGCTGATGTAATTCTAGAGTCATCAGCCAAAAGTTAAACCAGTGAGGACATTTCACATGAAATAATGCAAATAGTTATCCGTATTGAAAACTAAGTGAAAGTAGATACAATGAGGTTAATTCACAATCAAAAAGGAGCATCTATGAATCGTCGTTCATTTCTTCAATCTGCTTTTGCCTTAACAGGATTAGTAACTGTT
>JAYUWH010000136.1:0-10358 GCA_043753645.1 Bdellovibrionales bacterium | reverse complement strand
CCCTATAAATCTCCGAACAAGCAAACCTCGTCGGTCGTAAACCAAACTGTCGTTATTCCGCAGCAACAACAGCAGCGCCAAGCAGTGCAGACTCAGCCGACAACTCTTATTGAAGCTTCGCCTTTATCTGATTCCCGCGCCGATAATATTCGCCGCAGCCGTCAAGATGAAGAGATGAAAACAGAATCTCGTATTGTAGAAAAGTTAGAGCAAAGCCGCATGGAGGACGAGAAAAAACGCGCGTCCGTTTTATTCGGCGACAAGTTCGATACCTTACAAAATAACCAGCAAACGGCAAGCCCCGTGCAAGTGGCGCCAGCGCCGCAAGCAATCCAACCTGTGTATGTTCAGCAGGAAAAAGTCGAGGCGACTGAGACCTTAAGCCGTGATGCCGTTCGTGAAGAAGTGCGCGCTGCTTTGGATGAAAATCAATCGGCAGTAAGTGCTCCAATTGAATCAAAGTATTTCGCGGGTATGGCAGGAATCGGTTACTATCCTGATAGTAAAAACGTAAAGGGAAATTATTCTTTAGGGGCAGCCTTTGGAACTCGTTCTGATTACTTTATGATTGAAGGCGCCTTTATGATGTCTAATTACGAAGTTGATGTGAACAACTATGCGGTTTCAAATTACGGGTATCGTGTTGATAGCTACGATGTGAATCAGTATTCTGGTTCGATTGCGGCAAAGTACCAATTGCTTGGTGGCTTTGTACGTCCTGTCCTTGGCGGAGTAATTGCGTACTCTTACAGAAAGTATGCGTTAACTAACGGTTACTCGGGATCAAGCGAAGACACCGGAAATTCGCATGCCATTGATTTAGGTGTGAACGCGGGTGTTGATTTAGAATTTAGCTCTAAGTTTTCAATCGGTTTTGATTTTAAATACATGTTCAATATGTCTAGCCGTGTTAATTCAAATTATCCAAACTCTTCGTACGGATATATTGGAACACCGCTTGAGAAATTACAATACAGCGTTAGCAGTATCGTAGCTCGCGTGAATTTCTAAAGCTTTCAGTAAAAATTTGCTATCAGTTAAAAAGTCTCTTATTTAAAAGTAAGGGACTTTTTATTTTTTCGCGGGTATTATCAAATCTATGAAAAGCTTTTTTTTCGTGATCTTTATATCTTCAAGTTTAGGTGCTGCAAACACTGAACAAGTCGTAGCGCCTCATTTGACGACCTTTAATCAAATTGTACTTTCTGAAGGCGCAACTTCGTGGACTAGCCGCGATCTGAAATTATATAAAAAATTAATAAAGTCGTTAACTAAGAAAGACCGGATATCTGATTTATCAAAAGATTTAATCGAAGATTTTATGATTTCGCGGTTGTTAAGGCGCGAGGCCGTATTGTTCGAAATTCAACCGAACAAATTAGAAATCCGTAACTCAGAAAAGGCCGAGCTGGCGGAGTTTTCAAAAAGTGAAATCTCAGCGGAAATTGCTGCTATTTCGTATGCCGCCGCATTATTAAATTTAAAAGAAACTCAAATGAGCCAACAAGCTCGGTTTAAAGCGTGGATTGATGTGCTTAAAAGAAAATACGCTGTGAAAATTAAGATGAGTGACCTTGGATAGCGGCCTAGTCAAAATTGAAAAGAAAAGTGATTTCGATAGCTTAGCAAATTTATATGAGTCTATTTCGCAGCAAGTTTCGAAAGCGCAGTTTAATTGGAACAAACAAACAGCTGCTGCCGAATTTTTAGTTAGCGAAACCTTTGCTTACCTCGAAAAATACGAAATTGTCTCGTTTCTAACTTATAGAACCTACGTCGATCGCATTGAAATCATGGCCTGTGGTACGGATCCGATTTGCCAAAAAAAAGGGACGGCGACCAAGCTTTTGCAAAACTTGAAGACGATTGCTGCACAGCAAGGTTTGCCGATTTCACTGGAAGTCCATGAATTCAATGCTTCGGCCCTAGGGTTGTACTTCAAATGTGGGTTTCAGCACCTCCACACTCGAAAAGGTTACTATTCGGATGGTAAAGACGCTTTGATCATGGGATGGCCGGCAGAATCCCATAATCAAAGTTGATTGCTGATATTAAGTTTGCTAAGATAATTTCAGTTGGGCCAAAAGCCCAATTTTTTTTTGCCTAAAGCGAAGATTATATTTTAAACAAGTTGGGTGTATTTGGATTCTGTAAAACAAGACTGGCTAAAGGAAATCGAACTTATAGCATCGACGGCAGCTGAACAAGAAGGCTGCATTTTATATGATTTAGAAATGATAGGAACTGGAAACGGTCGCATTTTACGAGTTTATATCGATAAAGAGTCTGGTGTTGGCGTTCAGGATTGTTCAAATGTTTCCAAAGCTTTAAATGTAAAACTTGATGCGGATGAAGATATTATCCCGGGTGGCAATTATAATCTTGAAGTATCAACTCCGGGTCTTGATAGACCCTTAAGAAAAAAATGGCATTTTGAAAAGGTGATTGGCAAAAAAGTTTATATCAAGTTAGGTCAGTCCTTAGGTAGTTTAGGCGTCGATGAGAAATCAATTTCAACCATGAAGCAGTTCGAAGAAGTTCTTCAAGGTGTGGATTCCGAGGATCTGGTTTTTGATATTCGTTCGTTCAAAGCTAAAATTCCGCTTTCTAAAATAGAAAAATCAAAATTAGTTTTCGAAATGAAAACTAATTCAAAAAAGAAATAGATAAAGAATAACTGGGGGTTCATGTGGCAGATAATTTACTTACAGATTTAGCAAAAGTTATTGATCAAGTTGGTCGTGACAAGGGCATCGACAAAGAGGTCATTATTGATGCTGTTAAGCAGGCGATGCTGGTGGCTGCTCGTAAAAAGTACGGCACTTACCGCGAAATCGAAGCCACTTATAATGAAGCCACGGGCGAAGTTGAACTTTATGAATTTAAAGAAGTTGTCGAAAAAGAAAAGTTCGTCGACGAAGAAGTGGAAATTACCTTAGAAGACGCCTTATTACTTGATCCAGGGGCTTCGCTTAACGATTCTATCGGTATTAAGTTAGCTTCAAATGACTTGGGCCGAATTGCCGCCCAGACTGCCAAACAAATTATTTTACAGAAAGTTCGCGATGCAGAACGCGAAATCATTTTCTCGGAATTCGAACAGCGTAAAGGTGAAATTGCTTCAGGAATTGCCCGCCGGGTTGAGCGCGGAGCAATCATTGTCGACCTTGGTCGAACAGAGGCGCACATTCCGCCACGCGAACAAATTCCGGGTGAAATTTACAAACCCGGAGATCGCATTCAAGGATATTTATCAGAAGTTCGTCAGACAACACGTGGTCCACAGATCATTATGTCGCGTGCGGATGAGCGTTATTTAGTTAAACTATTTGAAATGGAAGTTCCAGAAATTTATGATGGCGTGGTCGAAATTATGTCAGCTGCCCGCGAACCTGGACAACGTGCCAAGATTGCGGTTCGAAGCAAAGACAGCTCGGTAGATCCAGTTGGCGCGTGCGTCGGCATGAAGGGTTCGCGAGTTCAAAATATCGTGCAAGAATTAAAAGGCGAAAAAATTGATATTGTGAAGTGGGATGAAGACGTTACCCGTTTTGCGTGTAATGCCTTAGCTCCGGCTGAAATTTCAAAAGTTTTCTTAGATGAAGAAAATAAAGAAATGGAAATCGTAGTTCCTGATTCTCAGTTAAGTTTAGCCATCGGCCGTAAAGGTCAAAATGTGCGCTTAGCTGCAAAGTTAACAACGTGGAAATTAGATATCATGTCTGACACCGCAGCTGCGGCGCGTACGGCAGAGTCTATCTTCAACTTGATGTTGCTTCCAGGCATGAGCGAGACGATGGCACAAAATATTTTTCAATCAGGCTTTGGTTCTATTCAATCCATTTCATCTGCCACGTCGGAAGATATCATGACGGTGCCAGGCTACGATGATCCAGATAAAGCACAAAAATTAATTCAAGATGCCGCTGCCTTAGTTAAAAGTTACAAGGATCAAGGAATTCCTGTTCCAAAATCTCCGCATGCAGCTGTGGTCATGGATAAAGGTTCATCAGCAAAACAACGGGCTGAAGAACAACTTAAAGCTGAGCTGTCAAAGCTTGGATCTAGTACATAAATTAAGTGGATGAAGGGATAAATAAGCGTGAGTAATCCAAAAGTGTTCGAATTTGCAAAAGAAATTGGTATGACACCATTAGCTTTGATGGACAAAATCAAAGAGTGGAATTTGCCAGTCAAAAATCATATGGCTGAAGTTGAGCCTGAAGTTCTTGAGCAAATAAAAATTAAATTAGCTGGCGCCGATAAAACGTCGGACGAGAAATCAAAAAAAGCGGCTGCAAGAAAACCGGCTGTAAAAAAAGCCACCGGTGAAACTTCATCAGCTAAACCCGTCGCCAAAACAGCTGCAAAAACCGCAACTAAGACGGCAGTGAAGACCACGAAATCTTCGGCTTTAGATGCCGCGGCAGCACTTGCGGCAGAAGCGGTTGCAAAAACATCTTCGGTCATTCGCCGGAAGATGAAAGAGGTTGAGCCGATTGTTGATGAATTAAAAGTAAAAGCAGTGGCTGCAATCGAAGTCATTGCAGAAAATATAGCTCATGCAATAAAGCCAGAGTCTGTTGAAGAAAAAACAACAGCACCGCCTGAGGCAAAAGTTGCAGTTCCTGCAGCTTCAACAATTGGTATAGCGCCAATAGCTGCTACTTCAGTTGTGGCATCAGCAGTTCCAGCGGCAACCCTTGCTGCAGAGCCTGTGCGACCGGTCTCAACTATTTCTCGTAAAAAAGAAGTTTCAATCGGTGATAGTGGTGTTTCAAGTCTTGCGACAGTTGCAATGCCTCGCCGAAATATCATCGGAAAAATGGATTTAAGCCGCGTGCAAGCTCCGGCTGGCAGTGGTGGATATCAGGGTCAACGACCTTTAAGCGGACCACGCAGTCAAGGACATGGTGGCGGAACTTCAACTCAAGGCGGATCGGCAACGGGCGGGTTTAATGCACGACCAAATTCTGCTGGTGGTATGAACGCACGAACTGGTGGAAGAAATATTCGTCCAGGATTCGTTGCACAAATGCCTGATGTACCTGTTTTCACTAATAATCTGCCAGATACAAAACGTGATTACGATAAAAAATCGAAAAAATTCGGTCAGCCAACAACGGCAACCGGTGGACTATCGGCTAAAGAAAAAGAAGCGGCCGAGATCATTAATAGCTTTAATCCCAACGAATTTAAAAAGCGCGAATTGGTGTTTCAACCAAGGAAAAAAATGGATATTTTAAATCGTGCGGCGATGCAAACGCAAATTACGCAGCCGAAAGCTTCGAAGCGCGTAATTAAAATTAACGGAAAAATGAAAGCCGGCGATGTCGCTGGCGAAATGGGTATCAAAGCATCTCAGCTGGTGAAGGCACTTATGAAAAGTGGAGTCATGGCGACGATCAATTCCGATTTAGATTTTGATACCATTTCTTTAATAGTTCCTGAATTTGGTTGGGAAGCACAAAACGTTTTTACAACAGCGGAAGATATCGTTGTGAAAACAGCCTTCGGTGATATGGACGCTGAAAAAATCACAAGGCCGCCGGTCGTTACCGTCATGGGTCACGTCGATCACGGGAAAACCTCATTACTTGATGCGATTCGAAATGCGCGTGTTGCACAAGGCGAAGCGGGTGGTATCACTCAGCATATCGGAGCTTACTCTGTCACCACCGCGGACGGCAGTTTAGTCACGTTTTTGGATACTCCAGGCCACGAAGCCTTCACGGCAATGCGTGCGCGCGGAGCCAACGCGACTGATATAGCAATTATCGTGGTTGCAGCAGACGACGGTATGATGCCACAAACGGCTGAGGCGATTAATCACGCAAAAGCCGCCGGTGTACCAATCATCGTGGCCGTAAATAAAATCGATAAACCCGGAGCAAATCCGGAGCGTATCAAGCAGCAGTTAACAGAATTAGAGATCGTCCCGGAAGAATGGGGTGGAACAACAATTTTCGTTGAAGTTTCCGCTTTGAAAAAAACCGGCATCGATAAATTATTAGAAAACATTAAATTATTGGCCGAAGTCGCAGAACTTAAGGCAAATCCGGGACGTTCAGGAACTGGTATTGTCATTGAAGCTAAGCTTGAAAAAGGCAAAGGCGCTGTCGCAACAATTCTAGTAAAAGATGGAACTGTTTCTGTGGGCCAGTACATCGTTGCGGGCTCGATGAAAGGCAAAGTTAAATCTTTAATGAACGATAAAGGTCAGCGTGTGGATAGCATGGGACCTGGACTTCCAGTTGAAGTTTTAGGACTTGAAGGCGTGCCCTCAGCTGGCGATCGTTTTGACGTCGTCAAAGATGAAAAAACAGCTGAAGAGGTTGTGGCTAACCGAAAACAAGTGACGTTAGCGGAAGCGACTATAAAGGGAAAAGTATCGATGGAAGATATTTTTGCTAAGGTTACTCAAGGTGATGTGAAAGATTTTAACATCGTACTAAAATCAGATGTGCACGGATCGTTAGAGGCCATTCAAGGAATGCTTGCTAAATTAACGTCGGCTGAGGTTAAAAACAAAGTCATTCATGCGGCCGTTGGCGGTGTGACTGAAAACGACGTGTTATTAGCGCACACTGCAAAAGGTATCGTTATCGGATTTAACGTGAGACCTGATACCGGTGCGCAGGCGAAAGCAAAACAGCTT
The DNA here is from genome assembly GCA_043753645.1 of Bdellovibrionales bacterium. Taxonomy (GTDB): domain Bacteria; phylum Bdellovibrionota; class Bdellovibrionia; order Bdellovibrionales; family Bdellovibrionaceae; genus Pseudobdellovibrio. Next base: position 3,700 of record JAYUWH010000136.1, on the reverse strand, counting down.
GGCGTTGATATTCGCTCGTACTCTATCGTTTATGAAATGATCGATGAAATTCGTAAAGCGATGGCTGGTGTGTTAGCTCCACAAGTGGTTGAAAAAGTCACGGGTGCTGCCGAAGTTCGAAATATTTTCAGTGTTCCTAAAATGGGAGTCATTGCGGGTTGTTTCGTTACTACCGGAAAAGTACAGCGATCAAATATGCTGCGTTTAGTGCGTGATGGTAAGATTATTTTTGAGGGAAAAGTCGGCTCATTAAAGCGATTTAAAGATGATGCAAAAGAAGTTGTTGAAGGCTTTGAATGCGGTATTGGAATTGAAGGCTTTAATGATATTAAAGTTGGCGACGTGATTGAATCATTCATGAAAGAACAAGTTGTTCGTGAATTAACTCCACTAAGTCCCTAAAAAAGACTTAGTGTTTATTAGGAATTGAAGCTTTCATGAAAAATGTCGGAGACGGTCGTCGAAAAGAACGTGTTGAGCGTGAGGTTCAGCAAATTATTTCGACGTATCTAATTCAAAATCTACAAACGGAATTAGAAGGCTTAGTCACAGTGACTCGCGTGATGATGCCTGCGGATTTCCGCACGGCCAAAGTTTATGTGACGTTTTTTTCTGATACCAACGCAAAACTTGATTTCGTTAAAGAATTAAAAAAATGGGCGCCTGATATTCAAAATCAAATCAATCATAAATTACAAATGCGCTACTGCCCGAAATTGACCTTTTATAAAGATGAATCGACGGAAAACATATTAAAAATTGAAAAAATAATCGCTGAGATTTCAACAAAAAAACCTGCGTCCGAGGAAAACTAATGCACGGTTTGTTGGTTATAAATAAGCCGCAAGGTTTAACAAGTCATGATGTTGTTGCCCGCGTCCGCAAACTAATGGGAACGCGCGAAGTGGGTCACTCAGGCACTTTAGATCCGCTAGCAAGTGGCTTAATGGTTTTACTTATTGGCGAAGCCACAAAACTTAGTCAGTACGTCACGGAAGGCGATAAATCTTATCAGGTCGGATTTAAACTAGGTGTCAGCACGGACACCTTAGATATTACCGGAAAAGTTTTAAATGAAAGACCAGTAACTATGTCGCCAGAAAAGATCAGGGAAACAGCACTTGGGCTTGTAGGAAGTCTAAATTTGCCTATCCCCATGTTTTCGGCAAAAAAAATAGATGGAAAAAAAATGTATGAGTACGCCCGTGCAGGGGATGTGATCGAGCAGCCCATGAAACTTATGAAATTTTGGAATGTTCAAAACCAAGCGGATGCGCTTGCGGAAAATTTATTTCATATCTCGTGCTCTAAGGGAAGTTTTATTAGATCATGGGTACAGCATTTGGGTGAAGTTTTGGGCTGCGGAGCCACCATGTCGAGCCTTGTGCGAACAGAATCTCATCAGTTTAACCTTTCTCAGGCACTGACTTTAGAAGACCTTGAAGCTAAAACCCAAGATGAGCGTGTCCGTCGTCTGGTGCCTTTAGATCAGGCTTTGCCGAAGGTCAAAAAAATCCGCATCAAAGGTCAAGATCAAGCGCTATTGCGAAATGGCCAAATTAGCCATCAGCTGAAGTCTCAGCTGATTTCTTATTTTAATCCGGATAGCGACCAGATCATTCAAATTCTGCCTGAGGAAAAAGGGTCGTTGCTGGCCTTAGTGGGGCTTGAGCCCGGTCAGGGTTTTAGAATAAAAAGAGTCTTTAACTGTTGAAAAACCTTGAACATTTCGAGTGAGATTGATAAGTCTTGTGGACTCTGAAATTGCCGTCAGCCATGACGCTTGCTTCGGAGAAAATATAAACCGCCACAAGTTGGCAAAAACGAGGAGAACGTTAATGGCCGTTACTAAAGAAAAAACCGCAGAAATTTTAAAAAAATTCAAAAAATCTGAATTAGATACGGGATCACCGGAAGTGCAAGTGGCTTTGATCACAGCACGTATCAATGATTTGTCTGGTCATTTTGAAATGCATAAAAAAGATAATCACAGTCGTCACGGTTTAATTAAATGTGTAAATCAACGTCGTAAACTTTTAGATTATTTAAAATCAAAAGATCAAAAACGCTACGAGCAGCTGATCAGCTCTCTAGATATTCGTAAATAAAAAATCAATTACTACTCAAGGCCCACGAAGGGCCTTTTTAATTTTAAAAGCACTAACAGGAGACACTTCATGCTTACGACAGTTACAACTTCAGTTGCAGGACAACAAATAAAAATTGAAACAGGCCGATTGGCAAAACAAGCTGATGGATCCGTTGTTGTTACCTCAGGAAATAATATGGTTTTAGTGACGGCAGTTTCTGCAAAGCAAGCAAAACCCGATCAAGGTTTTTTTCCTTTGCAAGTTGAATTTATCGAAAAATTTTATTCTGTTGGAAAAATTCCCGGCGGATATTTTAAACGCGAAGGCAAACCTTCAACAGAATCAGTGCTTAGCGCACGGATGATCGACCGACCAATTCGTCCACTATTTCCTGAAGGTTATTTAAACGATACGCAAGTTGTAGCGTCGATCTTAAGTTCTGATGGAGCTTTTCCGATGGACGTCTTAGCAGGTCTTGGAGCTTCGGCGGCTTTGCATATTTCTGATATTCCTTTTGCAGGCCCAACGGCAGCGTGCCAAGTTGCACGTATCGACGGACAATTCATTGCAAATCCAACGCAAGAGCAGTTAGCAAAGTCAGACATGGACATGCTAGTTTCCGGAACAAAAAACGGATTATTAATGGTTGAAGGTGAAGCGCAGTTTATTTCTGAAGCCGACGCACTAGCTGCATTAAAATTTGGACATCAGTCATTAATGCCATTGCTACAAATTCAAGATGAACTTCGTGAAAAAACAGGATCAAAAGCAAAGCGTGCTTTTGTACCAGCAAAAATTGACGGAGACTTTCGTCAGTCAGCAGAAAATGTTTTAAAGCCGTTATTAGAAAAAGCATTATCTTTGAAAATCAAACAAGAACGCTACAGCGCATTTGATACTGCAAAAGCCTCAGCAAAAGAAAAATTAGTCTCAACAATTACAGATGATAAATTAAAATCTCAACGTGAAAAAGAATTATCGACGATTGTTGAAGATGTAAAATACAAAGTCGCGCGCGATATGATTTTGGATAAGGGATCGCGCATTGACGGTCGTGATTTAAAAACAGTGCGACCGATTAGTTGTGAAGTGGGTATTTTGCCACGTGCGCACGGCTCTGGATTATTCACGCGCGGTGAAACTCAGTGTTTGGGTGCGGTTACACTTGGAACCGGTGATGACGAGCAATCGATCGAAACTTTGCGCGGTAATATTAAAAAGAAATTTTTATTACATTACAATTTCCCTCCATACTCTGTAGGTGAAACAGGTCGTTTTGGTGGACAAGGTCGTCGTGAAATTGGCCACGGAAATTTAGCAGAGCGTGCGGTGAAAGCTATTTTGCCAGATCACGCGGATTTCCCTTACACCATTCGTATCGTTGGTGAAGTGCTTGAATCAAATGGTTCTAGTTCTATGGGAACTGTTTGCGCGGCATCTTTAGCGATGTTGGACGCTGGTATTAAATTAAAAAATAACGTGGCGGGAATCGCTATGGGTTTGATCAAAGAGGGCGACCGCTTCGCGGTTCTTTCGGATATCTTAGGTGACGAAGATCACTTGGGTGATATGGACTTTAAAGTTGCAGGAACTTCTGCGGGCATTACGGC
>JAYUWH010000135.1:0-3441 GCA_043753645.1 Bdellovibrionales bacterium | reverse complement strand
GACGGATACAACGAATTCTCGAGTTTAAACACGAAGGCCAGAAGTCTCGAGCAGTAACGCCACAACCTGCAGTTGGATAGATGCATACCCAGAAAAGGACAACGCGCAAATGCAATTCAGCCTCGTATTATTTTTGCCTATAGCGATTACAATAAGAGAATGTTCACACCGCTTGAAATATTTTATTCATACAGAATGGCCCAAACTTGGCAGTTTGAATCCGCATATAAATATTCTTGGATAGGCTATGATGATTATTTTGGACATTTTTTTACATTTATCTTTAAAAAATATTTTTAGAAGCTGACCAATACCCCTTCCTTTTGAAAACTTTTAGTTACTCGCAGTCCGTTCGAAAAAAGCGGATTGCGTTCAGCGTCCCCGTGAATTGATTCAAAAAATAATTTTATTATACGAATAAATTTATTTTTAAATCGGGGATGGAAATTATATTTCGAAAAAGATGGTGTTTTTAGTTTACCTATTGCCTGGTAAGGTTTGCTTTCCCCTTGAGAAAGGAAAAAGAAATTGGTCCAACAATACGACTGTCTAAAGAATTGTCCCTATTATCGCCCAATACGAATACCTTATCTGCCGGAACGATTCCTTCAAAATCAATATTCACTTTTTTTGCGCAAAGAATAACTTGATAGGACATTTGGTCTACAGACTCCTGATACAGTGAACACTGAGCCTTCCCCTGTGGAAGGAGATCATCTTTGATTTTGTCAAAAAGTTTTTGGTCTTTAGATGCTTTTTTGGTTAAAGTTTTTCCGTTCAGAGTTAGGACTCCTGCTTTCACTTTAATTTTGTCTCCCGGTAATCCAACTACGCGTTTTACAAATATTTCGGTTGGTTTTTTTGGATTCGCGTAAGCCCACAAATCACCGCGCTTAATGGAGTTTTCACAATTTATACAGGCGACAGTGGGCGGATTTAAATAACTGACATCCAGTTTTTGGTCAGGAAAGATAGTGGGAAGCATGGAACCGCTGATATTGTTAAATACTTCACCCGTATGAGCAAAACTAATTAACAAACTTAAATTGATAATAATAAATTTCATTACTAAGTATTCCTTTTATTCACAACATAGATTCTGCATATAAAATTTCAAACTAGCAAGTAACGCTCAAAACCCAATGAATCTGGGGTCCCGATTGGTCTGACGCTTAAGAGCCTTTTGAAGCTTTAATAGATTTGATCTGGTAGCGAATATGTTAAATCCTGTTAAGAAATACTAAAAGGCACAGGCTTAATGACTTGGACCATAGTTTCGAGCAAAGGGTTAGGCTCTAATCGAATATTAGGCGCCGGATAGGATTTCTCTATTGACCAAAAATGACGGTCTGGTTATGCCTGTTCCTGCGAGGTTTTCATGAAATTTCCTATTTTATTTTTTGTCCTTTTTGCTTTCAGATTTTCAATGGCTGATATTCTTGTGGTGGAAGGCAAGCCTTATAGCATTCAACCAACGCGGCTTAATGTGTGTGGCGAAGCTGGCGGGCCTGAGTACCAAGCGGCGATAATGCTTTTATTTGCGGCTCGAAATATTGGAGAGCTCAATGCAGATGCGCTTTGTAAAGCAGGTACGACTAAAATGTGTACCCCCGAAGCGAAAAAAAAGTTGGGGCTCGAAACATTATTTTTACAAGTCAGAAAATATCCTAGTCGTTTTAGCAACCCAGCCTGTCAGGCTCTAAGGAAAGAATGCGAACGATCGTGCCAAGCAGACCAAATTTTTTCAACGGACGATTGTGCTATTGAATGCAACCAATACGAATCTTATAATCGTTAGATTATAACCTGGAATGCGCTCCTTTACTCAGACAGCATAACCGTATAATTTTTGAACGGGCCGGTTGGCGGGTTTCATTTTTAAAATTTTAGCTTCGAACTCAATCGGCGGCAAATAATTCAGCGCTGAGTGAAGTCTTTCCTCGTTGTAGATCTCATCGATAAACATTGGCAAGTTTTTTATTACATCATCCAAAGTCTTGTAGTTCTTTACGTGAACCTCTTCGCGCTTCAGCGTTTCGAAGAACGATTCGATATAAGCATTCTCTTCAGGGGTCGCCGGCGCAACACATGGGCTCCTACGGCGACTTGATGTCAGAGGGTTTTGTTGAGTCTGTCTTGGCGAGCGCGGCTAGTTCAAAGATCCCTCTGCCCGAAGAATTTAACTTCTTCTCTTTGCAAAAAGCAGGTCGCCTTGTTTGCCCATCGGTAGTGGTTCTTGATAGATGGCAGAAGTATTTTGGCGGACAAATATCTGACAAATGTTTTCAGTTTGTATTCGTCCACGACTCTAAAAATGAACTTTTCGGCAAAACATCAATGAAAGTGTATGCAGCGACGTCCCCTTCTGATGTGTTAAAGGAAATTCAAGAGATTGAATTGTCGATGGACAGATTTTTCCCGTCGTTCACCAGCCTAATTTGGCTATCAAAGGGTCAAATGGTGTTTGATACTAGTGATTTGCAGACAGGTATAAACTCAGGAATGCTAGGAATAAGTGGACTTACTGTCGGCAAGCAAGGCCATTTCGTTCTATCAGATGGAAAAACTGAAAGATCCATTACTGTAAGATTTGAGCAAGGGCGGACGCCATTTTTTATTGATGGTGTCGTCGATGGAAAAATAGTTCAGCTATTATGATTATGGAATTCAACTTTTGAATGAATTAACCAAAAAGGTAGGTCCCAGGGAACCACCTTTTCAATCGGGGACCAGGGTTCTCAGGCGAAAAAGTTCCCGTCGTTTCCCTGAGTGTCATGCGATGTATCCCTAGTTTTGGCGGCAAAACTTGAGCCTTCTATGAAATAGGAGAAACTTTAGCTTTAGATCAAAATGATATCGATTTAACCCATCGGCGCATTCAATTTGCAAAAATATTTGAAGAAGCTAGTGGTAAAGTTTTCCGCAGAACCAAAGGCCATAAGGAACGCTGGTTAGGAATTAATGATTCGCTTCATGAAGCATTAATTGAGTATCGAAACAAAACTTTATTTCGAAAATCAAATGATCCGCTAATATGTGATCAAAATGGAAGCAGAATTCGAGAAAGACGAATTCGTCATATCCATGATCGCGTATGCGAAAGAGCTAAAATAGAAACCATTCGTATTCATGATTTAAGACATACATACGCAAGTCATTATATTATGAATGGCGGAAGTCTTGCTGAACTTCAAAGCTTGTTTGGCCACTCAAGTCCAATGATGACTCTGAAGTATGCTCACTTAACACCGGGGTTTTTACAGAAAAAAGCAGGTGTAGTTTCATTTTCAATTCCAAAACAAAATGTTTTGCCATTAAGAAAAGTAAATTGAAGTTTGAACTGTATATTCATTTCTGCCCAGGACTTTTTTTCTTCGCGCCCAGGACTTTTGATGATTTTGTATTTTCACTGGCGGATAGGTGGGGGATTGAAGAAAAAAA
>JAYUWH010000134.1:0-3444 GCA_043753645.1 Bdellovibrionales bacterium | reverse complement strand
AGTAATAGCCTTTACGAATAAAATTCGTAGAAAAGCAATGTGGACACTGAGATGGAGACTTGAAGTTTTCTTTCACTTAATTAGTTGTTATGCAAAGATGCCCTGCACCGCTACGATGCATAAAAGGATCTTAGGCGAGCTTAAGATCCGAGAATAACCCTGGTTTAGGTTGTCCCTTTGGACTTGGGTGCACTTATGTGATGGAGTTTCTAAAAATTAAACGTGTAACTAACAGTTCCAGAAATTCCACTCATGGTGGTAGCTACGTCGTTGCCACTGGTATCTTCTAACTCTCGTCCTGAAATAGATTGCGAAGCGCCGTAGGGCGCAGCAGCGGAACCATTGCGAACAATATTTCTTTCCATTGGAAGATAGCGATAATTTCCTTCGATACCAAAACATTGCTCGGGGACGAAATAAAAGTCTGCGCCTAGACCGACTTGAAGGCCAAAGCCTTTTCCCGTAAAACTGGTATTACGAACTCCATTGGTGATATCTCCATTAAGTTGTGCGTAACCCAAACCACCTTGCACGTAAAAATCAATAATATCATTACTAAGTGGAATTAAGCGAACTAGCGGAAAAACAGAAAAGCCTGTTAATTTATAATCGTAATTTCCGTCAGTGCCTGATCCCGTTGCTGACTGGGTAAAATACGCAGGACGAATTTGTAAAGCGACTGTATTATTAGCAAAGTGAAAAGTGAATTGACCACTGTACTCGTAACCCGAACTCAGGTCACCGGTTGAAACTCCACCGCCGGGTGCTTGGGATTTTGCTGCTGCAATCATATTATTCAAACCATTTTGCTCGGCCGTTAAAAGGGAAAATCCGAAGCCCATAGAAAAGGCGCCACCAGCGAAAGCTCCGCGTCCGCCTTTTTTCTTCGCTGCTGCTAGAACTGAATTGGGAAGGGCAATAAGTGACAACATGAAAAATAAAACAGGTACCAATAGGCGTAATGCTTTCATAATTTCTCCTATCTATAGATTGAGGGATCATGCCTCTTGGCGCAATGCTGGGCTAGCCGAAAGGCTAGGCATGGAAGTTCGAGAATGGTTGCTTGAAAGTTATATTAATTGTCCGGAGTTTCTGTCTTATGCTAATCTTAAACTTCTTAAAACAACTAAGGGGCCTTTATGAAATTTTTACTAACTACAATTACTTTTTTATCCATATCAATAGTTCATGCTGAAGATAAAATTAAAATGTATTTCAACAATGAAGACATCACAAAAATTATCGAAATGTATTCCAAATTTTCTGGACAAAAGTTTGTGGTTGATTCGACGGTGCGTGGAAAAGTTTCTATCTTTGTTCAAGAGCCCGTTGCTGCGGAAGAAGCGTTTAATCACCTTTCTTCTGCACTGGCGTTGAATGGTTTTGGGGTTAGTAAGCAAGGTGATACGATGATTGTTAAAAACGCGCGTAGCATTCAACGCGACTTGATCGAGGTTTACACAGATAAACCGGCCTTAAAGCCCGAGCGAATGGTGACGTGGATCTATACTTTTAAAAATTTGAACCCGCAAACTGTCCAGCAGCAATTAAGACTACTCACTTCGAGTTATGGAGAAGTGGCGGTCAATACCGACACAAATCAAATTATCATTACTGATTGGGCTTCAAATATTAATCATGCAAGTGCTGTTTTAAAAGAAGTCGATATAAAGGTTGACCCTGCGACTGCGAAGTTAGTTGCTTCTTCCAAAAAAGAAAACGAATTACGCCACCAAGAGCGAGCGAAAAAATCAGACGATAAAACAGAAAGCGCAGAAAAAACCAGCCATTAAATCAATGGCTGTCGCTTAGTAATTGCTGAGCATGCGCTAGAGATGTTTTTGTAATTTTTTCGCCGGAAATTAAGCGGGCAATTTCTTCGATGCGTGTTTTTGTCTTAAGTTCTACCACATCCATCGACACAGAATCTTTCTTTGCCGATTTATTTATTGAAAAATGCACGTCTCCGCAGGCTGCAACTTGCGGTAAATGGGTTACGCAAATAACTTGCTGACCCTTGGCAATAGCTTTCAATTTGCGACCTACCTTTTCAGCGGTCGTGCCTGAAACGCCCGTGTCCACTTCGTCAAACAAATAGGTCCGTGGAAAATCAGATTGTCCCACAGTTTTTTTAAGAGAAAGTAAAATACGTGATAATTCTCCGCCTGAAGCCACTTTCGCTATCGGTTTTTTTGGATCCTTAGGAGATATTTGGCAAAGATATTCGACATCACTGATTCCGGTTGTGGTTAAGTGATCCATCTTTGTATTTTGGATATCAAAAGTGACACCCTTCATATTTAAATCCAGCAATTCTTTATTGACGTCAGCAGCTAATTTTGTAGCTTGCTTTGTTCGCGTCAGGTGTAATTCTTCGGCTTTGTTTTTTAAATCGAGTTCAAGCTGCAAAGCTTGTTTTTTTAATTTTTCAAGATGCTCGTCAGAATTTTCTAAATCAGAAATTTCTTTTTTCATCTTTTCCGCTTCGGCAGCAATCAAATAAAGATCAGCACCATATTTTTTTTGTAATTTTCGTACTAAGCTTAAGCGGTTTTCTTTTTCCTCGAGCGCATCGGCATCCAAATTGATTTTTTTCAGATCGTGGCGAATCTCGTAAAGCATATCGTCTATCATTGTTTGCGCATCCGTTAAGCGCGAAACTTTTTCAGCAATCTGTGGGGCTACGGTAGTTAATTCAAGAGATTTTTTTAATATGGTTTTTAACCGCGTTGAAACAGAATCTTCATCAGAATAAAGCAAAGCTTCGCATTGATCGACAAATTGCAAAATTCGGTGTGAACCTTTCATTTGCTTGATAGCATCCTCGAGCTCCGAGTCCGCCACTGGATCTAATTCTAATTTTTGAATTTCCTGGTACTGAAACTTAAGAAAATCTAAACGCTGGGATTTATTCTGCGCTTGGCGTTCGAATTCAAGGATTTCATTGCGTAATTTTTGTAAAGTTGAAAATTTTTCTTCATAAGTTTTTCGCTTATCCCAGTGACCTGCATACTGATCTAATAGATCCAAGTGATAAGATTTGGAAAGCAAATTTCGATTGTCATGCTGACCGGTCATTTCAATCAGCGGAGCATTGGGGCCGGTGACTTCAATCATGGGGGCTACAATTTCACGTAATTGGTTTAAAGTGCTTAGGCTGCCGTTCAGATACACTTTCGATTTATCTCCAGAAGCTATTACCCGGCGAACGATTAGTTCTTGATCGTCGCAATCAATACCAGCCTCTAGCAATTTCTTTTTTATATCACTGCGTTTTTTTAAACTAAAAGAGCCCTCAACAACGGCCTGTTGGGCACCAGTTCTGATTATATCACTCGATGCTTTTTCCCCCATCAGCAGGGCCAAGCTTTTTAACAGCACTGATTTTCCGGATCCGGTTTCGCCAGAAAGAATATTTAAACCGTTTTGAAATTCGATATGTAA
>JAYUWH010000133.1:0-3445 GCA_043753645.1 Bdellovibrionales bacterium | reverse complement strand
GATCGGCAGTAAAGAAGCCAGCAGCAGCAGCTTCATCGAAATCATTTCGCAGTAATACAACTAAATCCAAAAATGTCGGCGGTAACAAAGGCTTAGGGCAAACAGTAAAATCAATTATCCGAAAAATTTTCGGGTAATTGATTTAGTTTTGGATTTAGATATCTTGCTGAATTAGCGCCACTGAAATGATTGCAAAATTGAATTACAAGTTAAAATAGTTTTCGAAAATTTTTCGAAGTCATCTATACAAGTTGCAGTCACAATTTTTTCATCTTTTTTGTAAAAGACTTGTCGCGAGCGTGTCGCCCGATTCTTTTGGTTAAGATCGACGATCACGGTGTTTGCACCGCTTGGTTTCATCGACTGCAAACCCGTTACTTCAAAACCGTATTGATTATAGTCTCGTAGATACTGGCGCACATATTTTTCCAGATCTGTTTTACTTGGGACGGTATCGACTTTAAAGTTAAGTACGCCTTTTAATTTGGGATCACTAGGCCCCATTTCGACGGCGACCGCATCAATCTCGGAAGGCTTTTTCAATTCCCAGGTGCTTGGAAAATTTTGCACAGTAAAACCCAGCTGGCTTAGAACGGCACCGGACTGAAGCTGGTTTAGCAGTGACGAACCTGATAGTGGCATCGGAGAAGCATGTACAAGTTGGTAAAACATCATTGAAATTAAAAAAAGACCGTAGTTCATAACTTGATTGTGCCATTATTTTTTGAAAAACTCAAAATTTTCGTCATCAAGCTAGACGGGTTATGCTTTTTTATTTCCTCAATTTTAACCCAGCGTCCTTGGGCTGGTGCCTTTAGCTTTTTCTTCTTGTTTTCAGTTTTCTGTAGCGTGATGTAAAGGTCATATTTGGTGACAGAATGTTTTAAATCAAAGGCCTTGGGCTTTTTGTTCATCTTAATCACCTGACTTTCAGGAAAAAAAACATTTTTCAGAAACGGGGCCTCTTTTAGTGGGGTTAAGTAAATATGACCTTTATCAAACGAAGGCTGTAAGATCCAATGCCAAATTTCAGTTTTCTGCCGCGGTTTTGGCAGTGGCAATATTTCTATTCGATTTTCTTTCAGGGCCACGCATCTTTTTTTCCACGGACATAATAAACATAAAGGCTTTTTTGGAGTGCATACGGTGGCACCAAGTTCCATCAGACCTTGATTTATATCGGCATTGAATTCTGATTGAGCCAACTGATCAGAAATATTTTGCAAAGTTTCACGCTCTTTGGAATTCCACCAAGCAAGCTCAGGTCCGTAGCGGCGGCTAAGAACGCGAATGACATTTCCGTCAAGCACGCCAACTTTTTCATTGAAGGCAAGGCTTGCGACTGCGCGCGATGTGTAAGGGCCAAAGCCCGGAAATTCTAAAAGCTCAGCGGCCGTTTGCGGAAAAATTTTTTTATCCAAAAGAATTGCAGCCCGATGCAAATTGCGGGCGCGGGAATAGTAACCTAAGCCTGCCCAGTACTCTAAAACTTCATCTTGTGTAGCTGTTGATAAATCTTTTAATGTTGGAAATCGACTCATAAATTTTTCATAATACGGAACAACGGCTGCAACGGTGGTCTGTTGTAGCATAATCTCGGATATCCAAATGCGATAAGCATCGCGATTTTTTCTCCATGGCAAGGGCCGCTGATTAAGTTGAAACCATTGCAATAGATCAGATTGATCTTTAAGAACGTCTAACATAGAAAATCTTACGTTTAACTTAGGCATATGACACAGCAGTTTAGTTGATAATGTATTTGTAACCAAGCGCATTTTTGACAATAATTATTGTCATGATAAAAGACTTTAAACCTATGAGTGGTCGCGAATTTCCCCGTTTTTCTGCAATAAAAACTTTTTTTCGGCTGCCAATAGCTAATATCTCAGAAAAATTTGACGTGGCGCTTTTTGGCATACCTTATGACGGGGGCGTATCTTATCGGCCCGGGGCACGATTTGCGCCGACTCAAATTCGCGATGTCTCTAGCTTGGGGCGCGGATTTCATATGACCCGTGCAATGTCCTTGTTTGAAAAATTAAAGGCGGCCGATATTGGTGACTGCCCAACTGTGCCAATTGACCAGGCTCAAACCTATGAAAAAATCGAAAAGTTCGCGACACAGGTTTTGGATTCAAATAAAAAATTTATTTCAATAGGTGGAGATCACTCAACGACACTGCCGTTGCTTCGAGCAATGAAAAAAAAATATAAGGCACCTCTAAACTTCATTCATTTTGACGCCCATTTAGATACTTACCCGGCGGCATGGGGCTGCGAATATCACCATGGCGCTTTTGCCCGGCACGCAGTTGATGAAGGGTTGGTGAACCCAAAAGGCATGCTGCAAATTGGAATTCGCGGACCTTTGGCAGGGTCTGATGATTTAAAATTTGTGACATCGAAAGGTATTGATGTGCGCACGATGGATGATATTCGCGATAAACCACTTAATGAATTTTTGAAAACACTGCCAACTTTTTCGGGCCCGACGTACATAAGTTTTGATATCGATTGCCTTGATCCCGCATTTGCGCCAGGAACTGGGACTCCGGTGCCGGGCGGGCTTACAACGTATGAAACTCAACAAATATTACGGCATTTAAAAATCGAAAATCTAGTTGGGGGCGATATTGTTGAAGTTTGCCCAGCGTATGATCCATCGCAAATCACTTGTATGGCCGCCGTTGATGTTATGTTTGAACTTTTATGTTTAATGGGAGCTTCTGTATGATTGCACAATTACTAGTATGTGTTTTATTGGCAAAAACAGAATTAAAAATAGTTGAAATACCTATCGACAGTTTTGGTATGGCCGACATGCAAATTGAACACAATAGTATTCAATTTGAGGCTTCCGTAATTGAAGAAAAAATGAATTCTGTAAAAATAGTTTTTTCTGAAGGTGATATTACCGCTGAAACCAATGCACCTTTAGATCCTAGTCAAAAATCTCTTATGCTTTTTTTGTCAGTCGGAAATCAGCATGCCAGCATTGATTGTGATGTGCGGGCAAAAGCAAATCCTGACAATGCAAAGGAAGAAATGAAATGAAAATCGAAAAAGCAGTTTTTGCAGCTGGTTGTTTTTGGGGAGTCGAAGAATTATTGCGCAAAATTAATGGCGTCACCGAAACTGAAGTTGGATACTGCGGTGGCATTAGCGCTTTAGACGCGCGCTATGAAAAAGTTAAAACTGGAAGTACCGGGCATGCCGAATCCGTGCAAATTACTTTTGATGCAGACATTTTAGCTTATGAAAAATTAGTCGAGCACTTTTTTAAATTGCATGATCCTACGACGCTAAATCAGCAAGGTAACGACAAAGGAACTCAATACCGGTCGGCCATTTTTTATGGTTCAGCGGAACAAAAAACAGCTGCAGAAAAAATAATGAAAGCAGTAGCAACCTCAGGCAAATGGAATCGGCCAATAGTTACAGA
>JAYUWH010000132.1:0-10453 GCA_043753645.1 Bdellovibrionales bacterium | reverse complement strand
TGCAAGGCGACTGGATAGTGTTTTTGAATTAAGTCTTGCGCCACATCCCCTTGAACGCGGGCTTTGTACATGGTCTTAATTGTCGCAAGCGGAGCTTTTCCCTTACGAAAACCCTTGATCTCAACTTGACGTTGAATATCTTGATAAACTTTATCAAAAGCTGACTTTACAACATCTTGTGCAATCTCAACATTTAATTTTCTTTGTAATCCTTCAGTGATTTGAACTTGTGCTTTCACGAATTCTCCTTATATATTTCTAGTCAACTATCTCAAAAAAACATGGCTGCTAAATCTAAAAAAATGTGGCCATTTTATAAAAAGAACTTCAATAAAAAAGTTGAATTTCAGAGATAAAAACCAGCACGCAAAGTAGTGTGCTTTTTAGGCAAAAGCAATGGTAAAAAAAGCTCATTTTGTTACTGGCAAAGGTGGAGTCGGCAAGTCCCTAGTGGCTGCGCTGCTGGCACGTGCTTTGAGCTTGAAAAATCAGCATAAAAAATTCAAAATTCTTCTGGCCGAGCTTTCAGAGACCAGCTTTTATCAGGATTTTTTACACCTAACCGCAGTCAATTATGAGCCAATCCCGTGGATCGATCAGGTAGACGTGTGTTTGTGGAGCGGATCAAAGTGCCTGCAAGAATATGCATTATATCTGCTAAAAATCCAAAAACTATACGAGCTTTTTTTTGAAAATCCGGTGACTCGCTCGCTGGTGCAGGTTGCTCCGGGGCTGCAAGAATTATCCATTTTAGGTAAAGTGACTTCATCGCCGCGAAAGCAAGGTCCGCCCATGATGTACGATGAGCTGGTGGTGGATGCATTTGCCACCGGGCATTTCATTAGCTTGATGCAGGCGCCACGCGCGATGGCCGAAGCCGTCAAATTTGGGCCCATGGGCGAGCAGTCAAGAAGCATCGATAAATACTTGAAGGATCCCAATTTTACCGAAATCCATGTGGTGACCACTTCGGAAGAATTGCCGATCACGGAAACGCTTGAGCTTTGCAAAAGCATTGAAGATTTTTTCAACTTAAAACCGAAAGTCTATTTAAATCGCTTATTTAATTTGTCCGTAAAAGATATTGAAATATTACCGGCACAAGCCCAAGATTTTTTGCAATTGCAGATCGAAAACGAGGTCTTAGCTAAGAAAACTTTGAAAAAAAACGGACTGACTTTTACCGAACTTCCGTTAGTTGATAGCTTAAACAGTGAAGAAATTATCGCGTCTTTAATTCCATTTATCGAGATGAATATATGATTGAAATTAAAAAAACGACGAAAACATTAATTTTTATTGGCACTGGTGGCGTCGGAAAAACCACGCTAGCGGCTTCGGTCGGAGTCGGCTTTGCTTTAGAAGGAAAAAAAGTTTTAGTACTTACTATTGATCCATCTAAACGTTTGGCGCAAGCGCTAGGATTAAAAGCGGACGGAGAACTTTATCAAGTTAATTTGTCTGGCTTAAGTTCAACCACAAAAAAGGTTCAGGGCCAGCTTTGGTCGTGTGTGATTGATCACCAAAAAGCTTTTGAAGGATTTATTCGTGAAGGCGCTGTGAAGTCAGCTTCAACTATTGATGTTGATCGCCTTTTAAAAAATAAATTATATCTGCAACTTTCAGGGCGCCTCAGCGGATCGCAAGAATTTACTTCGCTTATAACTTTGTACAAGCACGTCACTAGCGAAGAATACGACTTAGTTATTTTAGATACTCCGCCGGCTCAGCATACCTGGAGCTTTTTGAAAGCTCCAGAAAAAATCGCTGCTTTATTTAACGAAGGCATTGCAACCTGGTTTAGAACGGGTGCGGAATCGACATCACTATTCAAAAAATTAGTTAACTTAGGCACAACCCAAGTATTGAAAGCGATGGAAGTGTTAACAGGTTCTGAATTTATAAAAGAACTGGCCGCATTCTTTGCAGCGATCCAAAACTGGCAGAAACCGTTAGAAAACTATGTCATGAATTGCCATCGTTTGCTTATTTCGAGTGAAACTGAATTTGTGTTAATCACCGGATTAGATCCCTCCCGATTGAAAGAAGCCGAAAAGCTGTCGAAAGAGATTAGGACTCAGGGCTACAGGCTGACCTCTATCGTCATAAATCGAGTTCCTGGGTGGTTGTCGTCAATGATTTCTGACAAATCCAAGACCGCAGTAAATAAACGCATGGCAGAAATAATTCATTACTATCAAAGTCTGGAAAATGAACTGCAAGAACGTGTACAGTCTTTTACATCGCAACAGAATGTATACAAATGCTTCGAGATCAGTCAAAATACTGAAAATGTCATACAGCTTAAAGCAAACTTCGATCAAATTATTCGTCTGTCTTAATATCCTGATGGCTGGAACCAGCTGCGCTTTTTTTTGGGGCACTAAAATAAAAACTTTGGATGAGCGAGAAATTACTTTCGAAAAAGCTAAAGCTTTAGTCGCTGCAGAAAAATATAACCTTGCCGAGCCTTTATTATTATCCCTTGTCGCCGAACCTGAGTCCAGCTTGGATGCTTTATATGATCAGTCCCTTTGGCGCTTATCGCTAGTGTATGAAAAAATGGGTTATCCTGAAAAAGCTATCTTAGCTTTGAGCCAGTTAAGCGGTCGCGCCCATTATGATATTACAAGATTTAGAATTTTAATTTCTTTAATGAAAAACTATTATTTGGTTGGCAATCCCAATGAGGCACTACGGCTAAAAGCTATAATTGATTTAGAAAATCCCAAGTTTCGGCTGAATGCCGATGCCGCCTATTTAGATATACTGCAAACTTTAAATTTAAATTATGATCTGCATATCAGCCAAGAGCTTGATTATGTTGCCGAGGTTCAAAAGTATTTACTTTTTGTAATGGAGCAAAAACAATCAAAATCAAATCAACATGCTACCGAGCTTTTAATTTCAATTTACCAGCGCGCTTTTGATCAAACCAAAAATGATAAATTATCATTGGAATTTAAAGGTAAGATCCTTATTTCTTTGCTAGATAATTTACATCGCTTTGAAAATTATCGATTAGATGATTTAAACGCAAGCGCAAAAACAGTTGGCAAATTTGCGGCATTTTCAGAAAAATTACAAAAACAAATTACAGAACGGTTGCATCAATGAGTACACTACCAGCTTCATCAGGGGCCCAAACTTTAATTCATTCGCAAATCTGTAAAAATTATTCTGCTATCGAAACTTGGTTTCAAAATGTAACCAAAAAATTGGCTTATCCCATCTACTCTAGCTATGATATTCGCGATTCGGGCTACAAAGTAACAAATGTGGATGCTAATATTTACCCTGCTGGGTTCAACAATATTTGCCCGACGGATAAAGAGACGGCCGTTGAACTGTTTAAGAAATATATTTCAATCCATTATAAATTTCCAATTAAGAAAATTTTGTTAATCACTGAAGAACATACAAAAAATCCTTACTACCTAGAAAACGTTCACACCATCGCTGACCTTATAACTCAAGCGGGTTTTCAAGTTCGACTTTCTTTCCCAAAAGATCTTCCAGAAGTTCTGAATTTAGAAAGCGCAACGGGTCATAAATTGCAATTTGGCAGCGGTTTTGAAAACTCAGCGTGGGTCAAAAATTTTGCTCCGGATTTAATTATTAGCAACAATGATTTTTCTTTAGCTTTGCAAGATTGGGGTGATCAAATGATTCGCCCGGTGAACCCGCCACGCGAACTAGGTTGGTATCAAAGAAAAAAATCACGCTATTTCAAAAATTATAATCAGTTGGTTAATGAATTCGCTAAGGTTGCTGATATAGATCCATTTTTAATGCGGGTAGAAACAGAAGAGTTTGAAAATTTTGAGATCAACAATGAAGCCAGTCGTGATGAGTTGGCTGCCCGGGTTGACTCTTTCATTACTAATTTGAAAAAAAAGTACAACGAACTTGGTATTTCACAAGAACCCTTTTGCTTTGTTAAAAATAATGCCGGCACGTATGGACTTGGCGTGATCAGAGTGTCTTCAGGTGCTGAGGTTAAAGATTGGACTTACAATGCACGGAAAAAAATGAAAGCCGCAAAAGGCGGTCGTGATATCGAATCCGTTATTATCCAAGAAGGCATCCCATCTATCATAACATCGGATAATGCCTCGGCCGAGCCTGTGATTTATATGATTGGCTGTGAACTTGCTGGTGGTTTTTTACGAACTCATGCTGAAAAATCATCGACTGAAAGTTTGAATTCTCCGGGGGCAGTTTATAAAAAACTTTGCGTTACTGATCTGATGGACAATAGAAGTCAGTGTCCCTTTGAAAATGTCTATGGCTGGTCGGCGAAGTTGGGATTGCTAGCTATAGGTCTAGAAGCTCAAGAAATGAAAATTGAATTTAAAGGCTATACCAAGGCCGAGTGCGGATCTATTTAGTTTTCTATGGCTATGTCATACTAGGATTTAGGAGACAAACCTATGTCCGCTAATTTTAAGTCTGCAATTTTTTTTACTATTTGTTTTAGCTTAGGCCTAGCATTTTTTTTCTCGATTTCAGAAGACATGTCGGTGCAACGAGATCCCGCCGCCATTGACGGAAAAGTATTTCAATTAACTTCGTTAAGCTCGACGCAAATCAAAAACCAACTGATCAATACAATAAAAATTCAATCTGTTGTCGTGGGCGAGAAATCTTTGCGCCTTACCGGATTTTCTTCAGCCTTATGTAAAACGTATGCACAAATTGAACTGCAATTTATCGCTGACGGTATTGCTGTTGCTGGCGAAACTCCGCAAATGATAATCAAAGCACCATGTGAAGCCGGCCAAGATCCTGCAGAAATGGCTTCTATTACCATACCTATTGAGAAGATTCTGGCAGAAAAACCTAAGAACGCGGAATACCATTTTGATGGTTTTAATTCTAAATTTAGTTTTACAAATACATCTGACGAATGGCCGCGCACGTGGGTTTTAAAAACCATTCAGTTTGTCTCGGGCTCAGAAAAAAGCAAACTTGTACGAATGGATCAGACAGCTACAGGAGATTTAAATAAATTTCCCGAGCAATTGATTGTCTTAGAATTTTAATACGAAATAATTAAGCCTGCTTTGCCATTTCTAAAAATGTCCGAACCATAACGCCAGTAGCGCCCTTGCCTGTGCAGTAATTTAGTCGATTTCCGCAAGCCCAGCCCGTTCCAGCAATGTCAAAGTGAGCCCAAGGAATTCCTTCTGCAACAAATTGTTCTAGAAATGCTGTGGCCGTTGCAGAACCAGCACCGGCTGCGCTGGAAGTATTAGATAAATCAGCGTAAGTGCCTTTCATATCTTTAACATGCGCATCTGTTAACGGCATATTCCAGACTAGCTCGCCAGATTGTTGGGCTGCTTTTTCAATTTTTGTTCTTAAGCCTGCATTGCGAGTAAAATACCCCGTGTGCACATTTCCTAAGGCAACAACCATCGCACCTGTTAAAGTGGCCGCATCAATTATCATTTGTGGTTGTTGTTCAGACGCATAAGCCAAAGCATCAGCTAAAATTAGGCGACCTTCAGCATCGGTATTATTGATTTCAAAAGTTTTTCCATTGCGGGCTGTGTGCACATCCCCTGGTTTTGTCGCGCGGGATCCCGGCATATTTTCTGTCGACGGCACGTAGGCTACCGCGTTCACTTTTAATTTTAATTGCGAAATTGCTAACATTGTACCAATAACAGCAGCTCCACCGCACATATCAAATTTCATCTCTTCCATTTTAGCGCTTGGCTTAATGCTAATTCCGCCGGTATCGAAAGTTAAGCCTTTACCAACGAAGGCAATTGGCTTTTTCGATTTTGCAGCGCCTGTGTATTCCATCACAATAAATCGTGGCTCTTCAGCAGATCCTGCTGCGACTCCTAGAAGTCCACCCATTTTTTCTTTTTCAATTCTTTTTTTATCCCATACCGTAACTTTAAGGGAAGTCCCTTTGGCAGCTGCTACAACTTCGTTAGCTAAAATTGTTGGCGTCATTAAATTACCAGGCATATCACCAAGTCGTTTTGCAAAATTAGTGCACGCTGCTAAGGTGATGCCATCGTTAAAAGCTTGAACCAAAGATTTTTCTTTTCCAGCCTTCGTGATAATATGAATTTCCACGTTATCTTTTTTCTTTTTATCGCCAGTTTTTAATTCATCAAAATTGTACGCCGCTAAATGCATACCTTCGACAAAAGCTTGTAAGTATCCGGCAGCGTCTTTTTTTGAAGACGTCAGCCCATCAAAGTGAACAAACGCTTCCGTCGTTTTTAATGCTTTTATTTCTTTTGATAATGCGGCACCCACCTGACGAACAACTTCGGCCGTTAATTTATTTTCAGCACCAAGGCCTACGCAAATCACATGGCGAAATCCTAAAAATCGAGCCTCGCGAAAAGACACGGTTTCAAGGGCTAAGCCTGAAATTATTTTATCAGCTAACGTATCCGTAAGCGCTTTTGCAGTTTCAGGATGCGTAATTTTTGCTGGCTTATCACTAGGAATTGAAGTTTTAGAAAACACGACCAAAGTCTGACCGCTTAACGAAGAAATTTCTTTTGCATGCAGATGAACATTTATCATAACTTGAGCTCCCTTTTTGAATTTCAAAAAATTATTATGTCTCATTTTAAGAAAATGAAGAAGAACTAATTTAATCCGAAAAAAACTATGCTAGACCTGTCGTGTTAATTTTAAAGGTTCCAACCGATCAAGCCGACAAATTTAACACATTGAGTTCCGTTCAAAGAAACCACAACCTGAGGAGATTATGTGCCCGCTATTCCCTACGTCGTCGAGCAAACATCAAAAGGCGAAAGATCATACGATATCTATTCCCGTTTACTTAAAGATCGCATTGTCATTTTAGGCTCAGCTGTGACTGATGATGTGGCCAATGCCATTATTGCTCAGTTTCTGTTTCTTGAGGTGGATAATCCTGAAAAAGACATCCATTTCTATATTAACTCTCCGGGCGGAAGCGTCTCTGCGGGAATGGCAATTTATGACATCATGCAATTTGTAAAGTGTGATGTGGCGACATACTGCATGGGAATGGCTGCAAGTATGGGCTCTTTGCTGTTAAATGCTGGGACAACAGGTAAACGTTACTCAATGCCAAACACTCGTATTATGATTCATCAACCTCTACTACATGGTGGCGGCCTATCAGGACAAGTTACTGATATCGAAATTCATGCAAAAGAATTAATTAAAACGAAAGAAAAATTAACGCGCATTTATGAAAAGCACACTGGCAAATCCTACGAAACTTTACATCACTCTATGGAACGAGATAATTTTATGGATGCAGTGCAGGCAAAAGAATTTGGTTTGATTGATCACATTGTTGAATCTAGAAAAACGAAAAAAGGATAATTAAATATGTCGACTACAAATACGGCGCTACGATGTTCGTTCTGCGGAAAAGGCCAAAAAGAAGTTAAGAAATTAATTGCCGGGCCGGGTGTTTACATTTGTGATGAGTGTATCGATCTTTGCATGGATATTATCGACGAGGAAAAAGATAAAGAAGTTGCCGTTAAAGGCACTTTTCGCGTTCCGAAACCTGCGGAGATTAAAGCTTTTTTAGATGATTACGTCATCGGACAGTTAACGGCTAAAAAAACAATCGCCGTGGCAGTTCACAATCATTATAAAAGGATAAACGCACTTCAAGGAAAGAAAACTTCTGACGTTGAATTGCAAAAATCAAATATATTACTTATTGGCCCAACGGGATCAGGTAAAACACTAATCGCGCAAACGATTGCAAGAATTTTAAATGTACCATTTGCAATGGCCGATGCCACCACCTTAACTGAAGCAGGTTACGTGGGTGAAGACGTCGAAAACGTTGTACTTAATTTGCTGCAAGCAGCTGATTATGATATCGAAAAATGTAAGCGCGGAATTATTTACGTCGATGAGATCGATAAGATTTCAAGAAAATCTGAGAACCCGTCAATCACTCGCGATGTAAGTGGCGAGGGTGTTCAACAAGCACTACTAAAAATTCTTGAAGGAACAGTTGCTAATTTACCGCCTAAGGGTGGCCGCAAGCATCCGCAACAAGAATTTATTCAAGTGGATACAACAAATATTTTATTTATTTGCGGCGGCGCCTTTGTCGGTTTAGATAAAATTATTGAAAACAGAACCACAAATAAATCTATGGGTATCGCCGGCGACATATCTATGCCGTCATTTGATAATACCGAAAACTTATTATCAAAAGTTTCACCAGACGATTTATCGAAGTTCGGATTAATTCCAGAATTTATCGGACGACTTCCGTGTATTGCGACGCTGGGCCCATTGGGCGAAGATGCTTTAATGGATATCTTGGTAAAGCCAAAAAATGCTGTGGTAAAACAATATCAACGACTATTTGGATTTGAAAATGTAGATCTTAAATTTACTGACGGTGCTTTAAAAGCCATAGCTCAAGAGGCTTTAAAGCGCAAAACTGGAGCCCGCGGACTACGTGGTGTTATCGAATCATCAATGCTTGATTGCATGTATGATATCCCTGGCATGGTTAACGTTAAGGAAGTTATCATTGACGAAAAGGTAATTCGCGATGCTGGTCAACCAATGCTTGTTTATTTTTCTGATGAAGAGATGCGTGTAAAAGCTGAAGCTGATAAGAATAAAAAGCAAAGTGAAAGTGCCTAATATTCTAAATCATTAAATTACAAAACGTTGGGCAGCTCATCACTGCCCGCGTCTGCAGCGATTATTTGTTTGTCGATTTCACTTTCAGAAATTTGCTCATCTTCGGTATCTTCAAATGACTCTAACTTAAATGCTTTTGCTTTGTATCCAATAGATTTTGCTCCGCCTAATGATGCCACAAGCTTTCCAAGTTCAACGCCGATCTGCGCACGGGTTTTGGTCCACTCGGCGCGCATGGCTGCTTCTATGCGGGCTCGGGTTGGGTTACGCATTTTTGGAAGTGGGCTTGTTGCAAAGTTGTACGCGAAAAAATATTTTCCTTTAGCTGTACTGATCATTCCAGCTAATGCAACATTCGAAGAAATAGTACCCGATTTTGCAATGACCGCATCGCCTGAGTGAACATTTAGGGAATAACGCTGAATTGTGGCGCCCTGATCGGCTCCAGCTACAGCTAGCACATCTTCCAAATTTTGCTTTTTTTCTTCAAGCTTGTATTTTAAAAGTTTAACGGCTTTAACGACGGTTGCGCAGGTTGCTGAATTGTAAACTCCTGCTCCGCCATTAAAATTTTCATTATTTCCTGAGCCATTATGAAAGTCATAATCTTTCGACGTGAATTTCAATCTTTCAGTCATAAATTTATCAAATGCGATCTTTGAACCAAGTGAAAGAAAAAACATATTTGCAGCATGATTATTGGAATTCCAATTCATCATTTTTAATTGTGTGATTAAATCGGCAGATTTTATTTTATCCGTCGCTTTTCGTATCGACGGAAACTGGGAACTAGGTAAGTAATCTAAGGTCTGCAAATAAAGTTTTGGTTTCTTCACTAATTCATCGGGATACTTAGCAAGGGTTTTATTATAATTTAAAAGCCATAGCTTTTTATTGGACAAAATTCTTTTCACTAACTCAGGAGAAGGGTCGGCGATCGGGCGTTGACTATCTACCACATTAAGCGTACCTCGCGCACCCGGAATTGTGTTTCTTCCGTTTGGATTAAAGTAGAATTTAAAATTTTCATCAAAAGTTAAGTTACGTATTTTGAAAACATTTAATTTATTCAACTGAGAAATTAAATAATGAAGACTTTGTTCAGAAAAATAAGGATCCATGGCTCCCGCGATATGAACATCAAAGGTATCTGACCCCGCAGGTGTCACATAAAATTTAGTTTCATAATTTGAATCTATTTTACGGCTAGACACGGCCCACAAAGACGTGAAAATTTTTGAAACTGAAGCAATTGGCAAGCGCTGGTTTTCATTTTGACCAGTAACTTCATCTGATTTTTCTGCCAATAAGCACTTGGCCTGCAGTCGGCCAGCATGGCAATTTAGTGACATCACGCCAACAATCACAAAAAGCACAGCCTTCATATTAAAACATCTTCGCATACGTACCACCGTTTGAGGTTTACGTTTGCAAAGAAAAATCCAGTTTAAAATCGAATATATTCGTTTAAAACCGATCCCTGCGAGAAGAACTTAGACACCAGTACATTTAGTGACACAAATTGAGACCGCTGCCGGTTATGTCCTAAATGTGGAACTTAGGGACATCGGCAAGAACAGCTTCAAAAGCAATTATATTTGCGGGATAATCATCAACCGCCAAAATTTTCGGTTTTTTTAAAGTTGTCGTTTGTTTCATGATGGTCATTCTAAGTCCTCTGGTTCTAATGCGCAAACTTTGCCGAATTTAACGTGCCAAACACTGCTAAAATCACCCCTCAATGGGATAAATAACGTTTTGGGGAAATATAGTACGATGTGCCAGGAAAGAACCCGCTTTT
>JAYUWH010000131.1:0-3464 GCA_043753645.1 Bdellovibrionales bacterium | reverse complement strand
AGACAGCCCAAAATGATCCAGATATCCGGTGAAAGTCTAAGTTCGCCTAAGTAAATACTATGCTTTTTTGGTTTTCTATTTTTCTTAATTTGAAACACTTTTGCATCCTTTCAGGTTAAGTCATTAATATTCCGATATTAATTCTGTGAATAACATTGTTGGTTTAGTTTTATCTTGTCAGTGTTGTCAGAAATATTTTGCTCTTTGTAAGAGTTGTTTTCGTGGTCAAAAGTACTGTTCTGTTGAATGTAAACACGAAGGATATTTTGCCAACCAAAAGAAGGCCCGCAACAAATTTGAATCCTCATTTGAAGCGCGACTTGATCACGCAGATCGACAGGCCAGGTACCGCGCGCGAAAGAAAGTGACGGATAAGTCTTTAAATTTAAGTTTTAAAAATATAAATATGCACTCACATGAAATATTCGCAGAGAAACTGAATCAATCTGATTTAGTTAAATGCTGTGTCTCTTGTAAAAGAGTTTTATTTCCACAGGGAGTGCAGATTTATGGCGGATCCGTATAAGTTTTTATCAGGCTTAGGTCAGGCTCATTTAATTAAATCAATCGCAATTCTCGTTAATAATGACGAAGAATTATTGCGATTTCTATTTTCTAAAAAAGATACCGTTATCAGAGCTCCAGCACGATGTTTAATTGAAGAAGCCACTCGGTTCTCGCATGCCGACCAGTTGCTGGTTCGTGTGGCTTTGGATTTTTGGAACCGTCGTGGCTACGCTCGTCTTGGGGATATGTTGTCTGCTTGGGATCAGGAACACTGGGTTAGATATATTCATTCTTTAACTGTTTTAGTTGAAGTTCGGGATGATGTCATCGATCAGCTGTCGCCACCAAGAAAGCGAAAAAACCATGTCTGAATTTAAAGTCATAAAGCTCAGAGTTTTTCCACATTACTCTGTGGTTGGGTTAAATCCAAAGCTAACAAAGCAGTCAGTTAGTTTTTTTGAATTGTACTTAGCAAAGAATTTTTCTACCAGAACGATCAGAGCATATGCTTTTGATCTGATTATATTTTTTAGGTTTTTTAAAGGTCACAGAAAAACAATGCCTGATTTCAACAAAGTAACTATTAAAACTTTGGTCGATTTTATTCATCAAGAAAAAAGCAGAAATGCAGCTACAAGTTCAATAAATCGCAGACTTAATACGATCGACTTATTTTACAGACATTGTTTTAATAAATTAATTCCAGGAACTCAAGCTCCAGATGGGGATATACACCATTTACGAAAAAGCAGGTATCTGACAGCCGATTCAACGCTTGGAATTTTTCCGATATATGCGAAAAAGAGCAAAACTTTTAAACTCAGAGTGCCGCAAAAGCTAATTACAGCTCTGGAGCCTGATGAGATTGAATTATTTTTTAAAACACTCAATACATTACGAGATCAGTCGATTGTATCACTGATGTTAATTTGTGGATTAAGATCGTCGGAAGTTTTATCTTTGAAAATAACTGACATTAACTCTATTCAAAAAATGGTTCGCTTTTTTGGCAAGGGCCGTAAAGAAAGAATTGTTCCGTTAAGTGATCAGGCTTTAGATTTGATTGAAAGGTACATCGAGACTGAGCGTCCAGTTCGTAAAAAACATCTTTCCACGGAGACTTTGTTTTTAACACAAAAAGGTAGCCGTCGCGGCGAGCCGATGAGTTTAGAGGGACTTCGCAGTGTGTTTCGCTATAAACGTGCAGCCTCGGGTGTTTTGCACGCCAACCCGCATCGATTTCGGCATACGTTTGGTCGCAATATGGCGATGGCTGGCATTAGTTTACCCGTGTTGCAAAAAATACTGGGCCACGCGGATCATCGGACTACGCTCAAGTACATCAATCTGACATTGAATGACGTACATGCAGATTTTCAAAAAGCTCAACAGAATTTAATGGCGATGTATGCGACAAAGATATCAGAAGCAAATAATTAGTCGCTATCCACCACTATGTGATTTTTTATTTCGGTACACGGCGGCTAACGAAAAAAACTGGAAACCTTTTCATGCTGTCGGTCAACGTGTTGGTATAAATCGATTTAATGAATGGCTACTAGCAAGCAAAACGAACATGAATGATCTTGATTGGAATAAATTATTAGATTTTTATCGATTTATTCAAAGCCAAGGTGTTTCGATCAGGGCTGTTGCAAAATCAGTACAGGCCGCAAAGCATGCACTTCGCTGGGGCATAGAAAATAAAGAATTATCCATAAGAATTGAAGATCTTTACACGTCAACTTATCCAAAGAATAAGTGGCTAGAAAATTTGCCACCGCTTTCTGAAGAATTTTTAGCTGAGCTTGAACCAGTCAGGCCCGGATCTTATCGTGGACATAAGTATTGCCACCGCGTATTCCATACTTTTTTAACTGAGAAAAAATTAACGTATCGTAAGCTTCAAAAAAAGCATGCCGTGATGTTTATAAAATATATTCACGAAAAGGGATTCTTACCACAGTCAAAGGTGTCGTTTCCATCTAAAGTGCGAGTTTACTTAAAATGGCTCTATAAAAAGCGAAAAATTAAGAGACATCCTGATGACATCTTACCATCTGAGATGATTCCCAAAAAAGAGAGAAATCTTCCTCGGCCTATTGATCCAGAAATAGATCAAAAAATCCAAGATATTTTAAAAGATACAGACGATCTTTTTTATAAATGCATTTTATTGATGCGCAGGTGCGGACTGCGGACCTCTGAAGCTATGAAAATGGAGTTTGATTGTATTAGTTACGATCAAAAAGGTAGAGCAACGCTAAAAGTGCCGATTGTAAAGCTTGGTATTGAAAGAAGAGTTCCACTTGATCCAGAAACAATTGCAGTAATTAAAATAATTCAAAATATAAGCCGAGCAAATTACAAGAAAAAGTCAGATCCACATTTATTAGTTATTGGCCGAAGCGGCAGGCCAGCCAGGCGTGAGCGGTACTCAGATGCTATGCTTGAAATTTGCACTAAACTTGATGTGAAAAAATGGATTAATCTGCACGCACTTAGACATACTTACGCAACGTCGATGTTAACAGCAGGTATTTCGATTACTACTTTAAAGGAACTGCTGGGTCATAAGTCGATCAACATGACTTTACTTTATGCGAAGGTCACGCCTGAGAAAATGCACGCTGAATACACTGAAGCGCTAAAAAACATGAGTTCGCAGCAAGTACCATATCTTTTGACGATCAAAAAGAATAGTTCGTCTGAACTTTTTAAAGAACTATCACGAATCATCCAGAAAAAATTAGATCAGAGTTCGATTTCGGAATTATCATCAAAAAAACTGAATCAATTACAAGCAAGGCTTTCGAAATTTAAGATGGAATTTAATAATAGTTTTCAATCCATGGAGGTGCAGAAGTAAATTTTGTCGGCCCTGTGCTGTTGGGGTCAAACACAATTGAAAATGTAAAATCAATGTCAGTTCTTATCGGAATGGATTGGCCGGTTAA
>JAYUWH010000130.1:0-31045 GCA_043753645.1 Bdellovibrionales bacterium | reverse complement strand
ATATGCAGCTGGATGCTTTGTCAGAGCGCCTTGGGTTACTTCCAAAGGCCGTAAACCCCAAGCACGTCTTTGATCAAATGGAGAAGTTATCGGTCAGTAAAGCAAGCTTAGAGCTGGAAATAAACGAACTAGGTAGCTCAAATCAAAACAAAAACATCGTATCGGTTGATGATTTTAATTTATTCAAGCATACGATCAAAGATCTACTAGAAGACGAAGCAAGCCCCGAGATCAAATCACAGATCATTCAAAAAGTAGTCGACCGAATCATCGTAAAATCAGACTTGATCGAAATTTATTTCTTTGTCGGCGAAGCTCACTATAAAAAAGAAGTCATCATCCACAACCAACAGGGGGCAGGCGCAAAAAGTCTGTCCCCATCAGAAAAAAGGTACACGAGTTTTCTCCCTGTTTTTCACGGGAACCGAGTAACATCTGAATTTTTATTTTTGAAACCGAACCTGACTGATCTGACACCGAACTTTTTTTATGACGCTGGTTCGAACAGCTTGAAAAATGGTAGGGGTGCACGGACTCGAACCGCGGATCCATCGGTTATGAGCCGATTGCTTTAACCAACTAAGCTACACCCCCGCCGAAGGTCTTTTGTTGCTGTTAGAAAGCTCTTTTAAGCTAACAAAAACAATTGCTGATATCAACTGTGATCAGATTATCTAACGTAGATAGCGTTTGAATTGACGACAACGCTAACGCAACTTCTAATAAGACTATTATTAAGCAGTATGCTTATGAATGTTTGAAGCAGTATGCTTATGAATGTTTAAAGCAGGAGGCTTTACGAATAAAAATACATCTTACATAATTATTGCGTTTCTTATAGGTATTATTGCCACCCAGTATTTTCTTTCAGCAAAAAATGTGGATAAGCCTCTGGTCAATCTCGAAGAGCCAGAAACAGTGAACACCCCTAATCAAATCAAACATTCTCCTCAAAAAATGCAAAAGCTTGGGCAGACCGTGCGGATAACATTGGTCCCAAATGATCAACCAGTTGGCAATGCAATAAAAGCTGAACATTCCTTAGCTGCAATGACTCAGAAAAATACCGAAGCGCTAAATACCACATCTGAACCAATACAAATTAAGAAACGCCGAATCGTCGAATTAACTTTGGATGCGCAAAATATCGCGAATTTAGAACGAAACATCAACGACCTGTCCTTGAAAGTAGTCATGCACAAAGAAGATCGCGGCTGGAGAGTAGAATATTTATTTCCAGAAAATCCAATGGCGAACATTGGTCTAGCGAATAACGATTTAGTTTTATATGACTTGTTGCAATCCGCTCGGGAAAATCCTAAAACCGCACAACTGACTAGTCGCTTAGAAAATGTTTTCGCCACCTTAGTAAGGTAAAAAAAAAGATCTCTTTCGAGATCTTTTTTCAAATAACATTTTGCGGTGCGAAACTACCCGTCAACAAAAGTTTTTAATTTGTTCGATCGACTCGGGTGACGAAGTTTTCTTAATGCCTTAGCTTCAATTTGACGAATACGTTCACGTGTCACGTTAAAATCTTGTCCCACTTCTTCCAAAGTGTGATCGGACTCTTCACCAATACCAAAACGCATACGTAAAACTTTTTCTTCACGTGGAGTTAATGTCGATAACACGCGACGTGTTTGTTCAGCTAAGTTCAAGTTAACAATAGCTTCCGCTGGATTGATAACTTTTTTATCTTCAATAAAATCACCCAAATGAGAATCTTCTTCTTCGCCGACTGGAGTTTCAAGACTAATTGGCTCTTTCGCAATTTTTAAAACTTTTCGAACTTTATCAACTGCCATATCCATTTTCGCAGCGATTTCTTCTGGAGTGGCCTCACGACCTAATTCCTGAATCAATAAACGCTGAGTACGAACCAACTTGTTGATCGTTTCAATCATGTGAACAGGAATACGGATAGTTCGCGCCTGATCGGCAATGGCACGCGTGATGGCCTGACGGATCCACCATGTGGCATAGGTTGAAAATTTGTAACCACGACGGTATTCAAATTTATCAACGGCTTTCATTAAACCAATATTACCCTCTTGAATTAAGTCCAAGAATTGTAGTCCACGGTTAGTGTACTTTTTTGCAATAGAAACAACTAGACGCAAATTCGCTTCAACCAATTCAGACTTGGCGGCATCGGCTTCGCGCTCGCCCTTCCAGATAGCTGTGTAGGTTTCCTGAACCCACTTAAAATTCATTTCGGTGTCGACGTGCAGGCGCTTTAAACGAATTTCGGCTTCTTGTGCTTGTAAGCCGTACGAACGGTAACGTCCGAAAGATAAACCCGTATCACGAGTCATCTTTGTTAATTCTTTTTCATTGGTTTCAACAAGCTTCATACGCTCGACCAAAGAAGCTACGTCTTTAGAGAATGTTTTCTCGATGCCGTCTTTGATACGACGACGTAATGAACCCATGCGATTCACTAAGTTTTTAAATTTAATAACCACGCGGTTGATTGTTTTACGATTAAAGTTAATAGATTCGAAGTTTGACATTAACTTTTCGTTAATAACTTTAACTTCATCCATTGTTTTAATACGCAAATTTTGATTTAAGTTTTCATCGCGTAATAACAAAAATGGTTTCTCAGTTGCGGCTTGGTATTCCTTTACGATGCTGATCAGCTGATGAATTTTTTCGATATATTCTTTTTCATCATACTGCGTGTCTTCATCTTCTAAACCGCGGAAAATCGACTTAACCTTGATACGGCCTTCGTCCAAACGCTTACCTAAATTAATAATTTCAAAAGTTCCTAGCGGAGACAATAACATCGAGCGAACAATCTCACGCTCGCCCTTTTCAATACGTCGGGCAATTTCGACTTCGCCTTCACGGGTTAACAATGAAACTGAACCCATCTTACGTAAATAAAGACGTACCGGATCGCTGCCCTTAGCATCTTCTGCGGCCTTAGGTTCGTCTTCGTCCTCTTCTTCTTCGTCTTTGGCTTCAGATAAAAATTCTTCTTTTTCTTCTGCTTTTGCCGCTTCAGAATATTCAGTGATGATAACGCCGCTGGCCTCAAGTGACTGCATGAAAGCATCAAGCACCACCACTGAAGTGATCTCAGGTGGTAAACTTTCATTAATTTCTTCGATGGTAACGCGGCCTTTTTCTTTTGATAATTTTACTAACTTTTGAATTTCTTCTTTTGCTAAAGCCTCTTGTTCGGTCATTGAAAGAGTTTTTGAATCATCTTTAGCATTCAGATTTTTACCAGCCATTAATCCACCCGTATTAAGTTTTTTACTTTATGTTTTTGTTAAGCGATAATCGATTGCGTTGCAAATCGACAATCTCTTGAAGCTTTTCGGGATCTACATTTTGCTTCAATGCTAAACCCAAAATCTTTGCTTGTGCTTTCAAAAACGTTTGCTGAATTCTTTTGAAACAATCCTGAAGCATTTTATTTTCTTTTTCTTCATCAAATTCCGTCGATGAAGAAATTGAATTAGAAAATAATAATTCAGGCTTATCTAAATTTTCGATCAGCAGACTGAGTAACTTATCAAATTTGTTAGGGTCTTGTCTATATACTTGCGCTGCTTTTTCTAAGATGGTTTTCACACCTAAGTGACTGATCTGGCTTAAGATTTGCTGATTTAATACGACTTCAAAGCTGGCACGACTCTTGAGTGAAAGTTGCAACAACAATATTTCTGCGTGCGAAGCTCCTGTAATCGAAAATACTGGCTTTACAGGCATATCTAGAGCGGGTCCGCCCTGGGTTAGCACGGCCTGCGGCTGATTATTTTCACGAGTAGCCGGTCGATTTTGTGCGACCGTTAAGGCTTGGCGAACCCAATCCATACCCACATTCATACGCCCGGCCATCTCTTGCGCATATAGACTTTTCAGCCTTGTATCCGGTATGATGTCAAAAATGGGTCGTGCCAAATCCATTATCTTCACTTTCTGCGAAGCCTCGCCACGGTATTCCGACATCCACATGTGCAAAACCACGTTGAAAAGCTCGGGTGCTGATTGAATTTTTTTCTGTAAAGCCTCATACCCAAACTGCGTGATAAATTCGTCGGGATCTTTAGCTTCCGTTAAAATTAAGCCTCGGGGGTATAATCCAGCGGCTAGTAGCAATGGCAAACTTCGCACAGCTGCACGCTGTCCAGCTTCGTCACTGTCAAAAAGCACAATGACGTTTGTCGTTATACGTTTGATGAGTTTCGCATGCTCGGCGGTTAATGCCGTACCCATTGTCGCTGCGACATTCTTAATTCCAGCTTGAAATAATGAAACCAAATCCATGTAGCCTTCGACTATGACAACCGCATCTTCAGCGCGAATGTATTTCGACGTTTGAGCTAATCCGTAAAGAACTTTTCCCTTATTAAATACTATTGTTTCTGGGCTGTTTAAATATTTGGGTTCACCTTGGTCGTGGATGCGACCACCAAAACCAAGAACATCGCCCGTTTGCGACGTTATTGGAAACATAAGCCGGTCACGAAATACATCGAAGTGACCTTGGCCCTCTTTACGTGCACGAATTAATTTAGCCTCTTCAGAAAGCGAAGTTGAAATTTTATTTTTATCCAAATGGTGAGCTAAAGAATCCCATTCGATCGGTGCATAACCAATCTGAAATTCTTCTAAGGTCTCTGCTTTAAGTTTTCTTTTTTGAATATATTCTTTAATTGGATGGGATGCGGCTGTCCGCTTTAAAGTCTCGCGGTAAAATTCACTGGCCGCGCGATTGGCTTTTAGCATTTGCTTTTTTTTATCTTGGGCCATCGCATACTGATCATTGTGATCTTTTTCAATTTCTGGCAGCGGAATTGACGCGCGATCAGCAAGGTATTCAACAGCATCCGGAAAATTCATGCCGTTATAGTCGCGCAAAAAACTAAAAATATTACCACTTTTTTTACAACCAAAGCAGTGATAAACCTGCTTGGATTCTGAGACAGAAAAACTTGCAGTTTTTTCAGCGTGATCCGGAAATGGAC
Organism: Bdellovibrionales bacterium; assembly: GCA_043753645.1. Classification (GTDB taxonomy): domain Bacteria; phylum Bdellovibrionota; class Bdellovibrionia; order Bdellovibrionales; family Bdellovibrionaceae; genus Pseudobdellovibrio. The sequence continues at coordinate 26,057 of JAYUWH010000130.1, read as the reverse complement.
AACGCCCCATGTACCCATTGCCGCTTTGTTTTAACTGGGTATACTGAGAAATAATGTCGACGACATTATTAGCCTCTTGCACACGATCAACAAATTCGGGTGGGTAACGCAACGAAGGCCTCCGGAAATTTTACAAATATATAAACTAATTTAATTTAGACTTAATGACTTCGCTTAACACTTTGCCGTCAGCTGTGCCGCCAGAGCGCGCCATTGCTTCTTTCATTACCGTGCCCATTTCTTTAATGGTTTTGGCTCCTGTAGCGGTGATCACGTCAGCCACTAACTGTTCAATTTGTTCTTTCGTCATTTGAGAAGGCATATAAAATTCTAAAACTTTAAGTTCAGAAGATTCTTGATCAGCTAAATCATTACGGCCAGCAGCTGAAAACTGCTCGATCGATTCTTTACGCTGTTTGATTAATTTTTTAATGACGGCCATGATATCTTCGGCAGTGATTGGAGTCGGCCTAGAATCTATTTCTTTATTTTTGATTTGCGCGTTTAAAAAACGAAGTGTGTTTAATTTAACAGTGTCTTTTGCAACCATAGCTGTTTTGATATCAGCTAAAATTTTTTCACGTAATTCCATGAATAATTCCTAACGAATTTTTATTTAATTTGAGTCTTCTCCGCTTTTGACGAAGAAGACTTAATAAGAAAAGCTTGGGATTATTCTCCCCAGCTGCGACGAACTTTTTTATTTGCACGCTTACGAGCCGCGATCGATTTCTTTTTACCAGCTACGCTTGGTTTTTCGAAATGCTCACGTTTTTTAACTTCAGAAAGAATACCCGCTTTTTCGCAAGATTTTTTAAACTTACGAAATGCGCCTTCGAAACTTTCTCCGTCACGAACTTTAACTAATGCCACAGTAATCACCGGCCTTTCGAGGTGGACTTTAGAGTGAAAATCAATTAAGCATGTATAACAAAGGACTTTTTATAACACACCTGAAAACCCCCACCGCTGGACTTAATAACGACGCGCATCAAGTCGACCATGCGTACATGCGAAAAGCCCTAGATCTAGCAAAGCAAAGTGAAACACTCGGAGAAGTGCCTATCGGAGCCCTGGTTGTGGATGAAGCCGGTGTCATCCTATCTAAAGCGACCAACATGCGCGAAAAGAATACAAGCGTACTGGGCCACGCAGAAATTGTGGCCTTACACCGCGCCTGCAAAAAAAGGAAAAGCTGGCGTCTTAACGGCTGCACATTGTACGTCACTTTAGAACCCTGCTTCATGTGCGCTGGCGCTTTGGTACAATCAAGGATTGCAAGAGTAGTGTTTGGCGCTTTTGATCCCAAAGGCGGAGCCCTAGGAAGTCTTACGGATTTATCTGTCGATCAAAGATTAAATCATAATTTTTCGGTCACTAGCGGCGTTTTAGCCGAAGAAAGCTCGTTGCTACTAAAAAACTTTTTTAAAGCAAAAAGAATTTCTGCGAAGAATTAATTTTTAATATCTAGCCGATAACCAAAGCTAGGCACCGCGGTAATAATTCCAGTAAATCCATCCAGCTTTTTCTTCAGGTAATTTATTTGCGAATCCACATTCCTTGGCGTGACATCAAAGTGCCCCCAAACATCTGTCATAAACTGGTTTCGTGATACTAAGTTATTTTGATTTTCGATTAACAGTTTCAAAATTTCAAACTGTTTTGGCGTTAAAGTCATTTCTTTAGAATCAATGTAAACCTGGCGGGAATGTAAATTCATTCTCAGATTTGCGGCTTTAAGCTCGACCAATTGCTCTTTGCTGTAGTCCCTTAAACGTTTTTGTACACGCAGTAGTAATTCTTTAGGGTGAAATGGTTTTGCTAGAAAATCGTCTCCACCAGATTCTAATGTTTCAATGCGTTCTTCAGAAGTTACGGCACCCGATACAAAAATAATTGGTTTATTTTTAATTTCTGGAGTTTCTTTGATAATTTTACAAAGTTCGACACCAGTTGCATAAGGCATTTTATAATCCATCAAAATCAAATCGGGATTATAAGATTTTACAAAATCTAAAGCTTTTTCTGCTTGGCAAACATAGTCACATTGAAAATGCGGACTTAGAACTTCAGCCATTAATTGGCAGCTTTCTTCGAAATCATCGATTATGGCAATTTTTTGCGTCGTTTGCATATAAGTCACATTCCTTTATATTTGATTTGCTTAGCATCTAAAATTTTTTTTATTACTTCTCGTTTGTCGCCTTGAATTTCAATTTGCGCAACGCCTGATTCCATTTTATACGATCCACCCACTCCACATTTTACCTTTAACTCTTTTGTCAGTTCTTTGACAAAGGTCTCATGGTTCGGCAATTGATCTAAAATGGTGACTGTTTTTCCGCCTCGACCATTTTTTTCGAGGCGAAATACCACAGTCACTTTTTTGGTATCTATAAGCACGCGATTTTGCGCCACAATCTTATCCTTTGCGGCCTTTCCAGATATGATGTCTTGGTCTTTGGGGTCAGTCGAATAAACTAATACGCGGTCTTTATCTTGGTTTGAATTAGAAGACACCCGCATATCCTTTCTAGAATATAAACGACTTATGGGATGGAAGTAGAACTCGCTACAATATTACCCATAGTGCTTGGCCCAGTTTGCTTTTCAATGTTTATACTATGCTTCGTATAGTCATTCCCATCGAATCTGAAAAGCTGCGGCTCGTTATCCATTATAGTAACTAAGTTTACAGGCCGTTTCCACAAGAAAAAGATATTTCTCATTGTGGCATCCATATAATTAGGTTGCAAATCAAGCCCCTCGTGGACGTGCTGTAGCAGCAGCTCTCCGCGATTTTCAAAATTTGCGTCTTCAATTTTGATAATGGGTTGGCCAAAATTCGTCATTTGAAACAACAGCTGCGATTTAATTGCTTTAAAGTCCTTAGTGTCCACTTCGAAGCGATTTGCTTCCTTATTTAGCTTGTACACGAACATCTTATTTCGGACGCAAAAATCTTCAGTTAAAAACTCATCAATAAAGGTCACGTCATTATAAATTTTTCTAATTTCAAAGATTTTATCTTTTCCTAAACCAGTGTTCTTATTCCAATTCTTTCGTTCACGCACATCATCGCACTGATCCCACTCGCGACCGAAGCGCCCTTTGTTCCAGCGCTCTTCAATATCACGAAATAGTTCGATACCCACTTTGTAGGGATTGTATCCACCCATTTGCATGAACGTGGTCCCAGAGTGATGATCCGCAAAGTCGATAATTTCTGAATCATTTAGAATATGCTTAGTCATCATGTGCGAATGCCAATATGAGGCCCAGCCTTCATTTAAGGTCTTGGTCATTCCTTGCGGAGCAAAATAATAAGATTCATCACGAACAATAGTTAGAATGTCTTGCTGCCAATCTTCAAGCGGACCGTACTGGATTAAAAAAGATAAAACATCACGCACAGGCTCAGATGGAAAACGATTTTTTTGTTCGATTTTATCGATTTGCTTTTGTTTTTCCTGCTGAACATAGCTTGGAGGATTGATATAATCTTTCATATATCCTTTTTCCACCTTAAATAAATAATTTTCATTTAGCGTCGTTGGCTTTGGTTCGTTAAATTTGGTGGGGCCATTTAAAATACTATGACGATCGATCAGATTTTCTAAACTTAAGCAGTGATCGATAAATTTTTCAACGACATCATAGCCGTGGCGGTCAATATAACGCCGAATTCGTGTCGCGTGATTGGCCATTTCGTCCATCATTTTTCGATTGGTTTTGGAAAACCACACATTGTTTTTGAAAAAATCACAGTGGCCATAAACGTGTGCCATCACTAATTTTTGATCCATCATGGAATTACCTTCCATCAAATACGCGTAACAAGGATCGGTGTTAATAACCATTTCATAGATTTTCGACAGCCCGTACTCGTAAGACTTGGATAATTGTTCGTACTCCATGCCAAATTTCCAATGGGGGTAGCGCACCGGAAACCCGCCATAAGAAGCAATTTGGCTGATTTGGTCATAACTTATAAGCTCAAAAACAGTATCAAAAAAATCAAGGCCACAGTTTTTAGCGATTTGACAAATTTTTCGTCTTTCATTTTCTAAATCAGGAGTTAGATTTGCCATGTTTATCTCGTTTCTGTTGTAAAACTATTTACCTTTTCCCAGAAAATCTTTAATTGAATCCAAAATTTTATCGCGATTTTCAACAGCACTTAATGTTAATCGATCGTCGTTGGCGAATTCTTTTTCTAAATCTTTTAGAAATTGACCACTGCCGTATTTACTTTCGACTTGTCCGTAGGAAAAAACATTAACGTTAGGAAGAAAAAATTCTTTCAATAGGTTGACACAAAGTCGGGTGTCTTCTCCGCTCCAATTGTCGCCATCACTAAAATGAAAAGGGTACACGTTCCATTCGCTGAATGGATAATCTTGCTGAATGATTTGCTGACATAAGCGATACGCCGAACTAATTAGTGTGCCGCCCGATTCACTGGTTTTAAAAAAAGTTTCTTCATCGACCTCTTTTGCTGCAGCATCGTGAATAATAAAGCGAGTTTCTAAACCTTTATAATGTTTTTTCAACCACGTGTTGATCCAAAACGACTCTAAACGAACGATTTCTTTTTGCTCATCACCCATTGAACCTGACACATCCATCATGTAAATAACAACGGCTTTGGTATGCGGAGTATGTGTTTTTTTAACCGTGCGGTATTGAAAATCACGACGAATCGGAATGATAACCGGATCATCCGGTTTATATGTTCCGGAGGATATATATCTTGATAACGCTTTCTTATACGTCTGCTTAAATTTTCGAAGACCTTCGGGCCCTACCGGAGAAATTCCCGAGTATTTGTTTTTTTCAGCCATTAAATTTTTGCTGCCCTTAGATTGAATATTCGGAAGTTCAAGCTTTTCACCCAAAATTTCGGCTAATTCTTCCATCGAGATTTCAACTTCGATCATGTGTTCACCGGGTGCCTCGCCCGCTTTACCGGCGGACTGGCCAGGTTGCCCTGAAGACTCGCCGCCTTCGCCATCACCCTGACCCACACCTTTTTCATCTTGCTTCGGTCCGTAGCGAAAAGTTGGAATGTCTATTCGTGGCATTGGTATTTTAATGAAATCGCCTTCGCGTTTTCCGATCAATTCACCGTTCGTTACATAGCGCTTAAAGTCTTGGCGGACTTTTCCTTTGATAATCGACTTAAAGCGGTTTTGATCTTCGCGTATAGCCATATTATTTGTTTTTCACATCTCCTCGAGCAAATATACTTGCGACATAGTGAAGTACATCTGTTGCCGAGATTTCATCGTAACCAAAATCCTTGATTAAACGCGATTTAACAATATCAATTTTTTCTTGTGTGTCTTTGTCAGCTACCGAACTAACTAAGGACGTTAGCTTAATACTGTCTTTTTGGTCTTCAAATAATTTTAGTTCTAAGGCTTTATGCAATCGTTCGTTCATCTTGTAATTGAATTTTTTTCCGTCTATTGCAAGAGCGCCAATGTAATTCATGACTTCGCGGCGGAAATCTTCTTTTCTAGATTCTGGAATTTCAATTTTTTCTTCGATTGCGCGCATTAAACGCTCGTCCGGCTCTTCATCATAGCCCGTGTATTGGTTACGAACTTTTTCTTTTTGGGTGTAGGCTTTCACGTTATCAATATAGTTTCCACACAAACGTTGCAATGCGCCTTCGTCAGCGCTGATGGCCCGCTGTACTTCTGATTTAATGATTTCTTCGTACTCTTGCTTCACCACGCTTAATAATTCTTTGTATTCTTGCTTCAATTCTTCATTCGATATTAACGAATGATGGCGAAGGCCGCTTTCAAGTTCATTCATCACCATGAACGGATTTACGGATCCTTTATTCATCTGCTGAGCCATCACTAGCGAGTTAGACAACTTATCCTGAATATAACGTGGAGAAATTCCATCTAATCCTTCGCGCGTAGTTTCTTTCCGCAATTCTTTCACATTATCTTCAGTAAAATTAGCTAACGTTTTGCCGTTATATAGTTTTAGTTTTTGCAACCTAGTTAAATTTGCTTTTTTCGGTTTTTCTAAGCGGGTTAAAATGGCCCACATAGCTGCAACTTCGATCGTGTGCGGAGCGATTGAAATGCCACGTAAACGCTGTGAATTAAAATCTTTTTTGTATATATTAATTTCTTCTTTTAAACGTGTAATGTAAGGAATATCAATTTTTACAGTTCGATCCCGAAGAGCTTCCATAAATTCATTGTCTTGTAATTTACGATATTCTGGTTCATTAGTATGGCCAATGATAACTTCATCGATATAAGTCTGCGCGAATTTCTTGGGCTTCACTCGATGCTCCTGTGATGCTCCTAATAAGTCATACAAGAATGCGACATCTAACTTCAAGACCTCAACAAATTCTATCAGTCCGCGGTTGGCGACATTAAATTCACCATCGAAGTTAAAGGCCCGTGGATCTGAGTCCGATCCGTATTCGGCAATTTTACGGTAATTAATATCACCCGTTAATTCGGTTGAGTCTTGATTTTTTTCATCTTTTGGTTGAAAAGTTCCGATTCCTACGCGATCAGCTTCAGAAATGAAAAATCTTTTAACCCGGACATGCGATAAAACTTTCATCAAGTCGCCGCCGTATTTCTCCATCAAGCCTTTATAAATAAAACGTGACGGCGGGCACAATTCGCCAACAATTTTAATGCGAAAATCACCATTTTGACCGCGATTTATTTCATCACATATTTGCGGACGCATTTCTTCGGGAATAAGTAATAATGGCTCTTCGTTCATTGGCGATGAAAATGATTTTACGTCTTTTCCAAGTAAACCTTCTAGTTTACCGTTTTCATCGATCCATTCAAAAGTAAAAAGAGAACCTTGATCTGTGCGCGAATAATTTTCTAAGCCTTTTTTCAAACGTCGGCAGATGGTCGATTTTGCCGAACCTACTGGGCCATGAAGTAAGATCACGCGCTTTTCAGTGCCGTAGCCTAAGGCCGCCGCTTTCAGCACGTTTACCAATTTCATTAGCTGAACATCAAGCCCAAACACAGCATCTTTACCATTATTATCACTGTCATCGAAAAACTTATAACGAATAATTTGCTTTTTAAAATCAATATATTCTTCCGTACCGGCTTCAGCGATCATATCAAATAGTCGTTGATATGCATTTCTCGAAACTTTGGGATTGGCTTTAACCAATTCCAGGTACTCCTGAAATGTTCCGGTCCAGTGTGAAGCAACAGCAGGATTTCCGGTCTGCCATTTTTCAACGAGATTTTTGAAGTTTATAGTTGTGGACATCGAGACTCCTTCTACCTGAATGATATTCAAGGTGAGAATCGGGTGATCTTAACTATCTATGATTATGCACCGACCCAAAAAGGTTAGCGACTACAAATTATTTTAATTGTATTTGAGTGTAGCCATCGGGTTTTTTCAGGACAAAAGTCTCGTTTTGGGCCGAACTTGCAATACTCCGACCTTTAAAGACCCAAATCATTTGAAACTGGGGGTTTTTGATTTCAATGCGCTTTTGATTACTATCACTAGGATCATAGGACCATTCTACCAAAAGGGCACCTGATCCCACGCATTTTATGGGTCGCCTTAAGTTGTCGATAACGCACTTGAGATCTGCAGAATCAGGATTTTGATTATGAATTACATTCCACAAAATACGTGGATCAATATTTTGTTTAAAGACAGGATACATAGTTTTAGTGCTAAAAGGACCTTCGACGTACTGTTTCGAAGTATGAAGCGCATATTGAATATTTTTTGGAGTCATAACTATCGAAGCAATAGGATAACCAAACAAGGCCGTAACTTCCATTCGAATAGCTTTTTGGGTTACTAAAATTATTTCAATCTTTGCGCCATGGCTATCATCTTTTCGTAAATCTTTTATTTGCGCTTTTGTGTCGATAAGAATTGGAACCTCACCACTTAACTTTTCAACGGGGAAATGTGTGGCACAGCCTTGAAAAATTAAAGCTAGAATAAGAAGTCGTTCTTTCATTGTCATCGTGCCCCTATTAAAGTTACCATAATGCAAAAAGGCAACAATGAAGTTACGTCATTTGTTTTTATTCTTAACTCTATGTTTTATTTTGATTGCCGGCAATTTTGCCGGTGGATCGTTATTGGCGTTGTTTGCCTTGCTGCAAATGAATTTACTACTTTCCCAACACAAGTTAAGTAAAAAATCGCAGCTGTGGGCTTTGTATTTGTTCTTATATTCGATTCCGCTGGTATTAATGTGGGGCAGTTGTTTGTCATTCTTATCTATTTACTTCAACGAAAAAATTTGGCCGTTCTTTTTAATGTCCGTAGCTATTAATTCTGGATTATCGTTGATTGCCAGCATGTTTTTTATTTGTTCATTTGCCGTTGCTGCAGATGCAGAATTTAAAATTGTATTAACACCAGCGCGAGTCCTTGAATATATTAAAGCTGAAAAGAAAATGTTCTTCTTAGCCTCCAGTTTAATTTTTATTTTCTCTCTTGTTCCGGCACTAAGTGCTGACTGGAAAATTATTTTCGCGGTTATGGTAACCCATTTGATTTTGCATCGGCGTCGTTCGATGCTGGCGTTCTAATTGTATTTTTTAGATTGATCTCTACCAATGCCAACTTACCTTCTAGATCTTTTTTGTGAGATAAATCATTTTCAAGTTCGTTAGCTATTAAGAATAAGGCCCGCGCCTTATCTAGTTTCTTAGATTTTAAATAGACATCTCCTAAATGCTCGGCGATTATGCCAACTTTCGGTTGAATTTCATGGGCTTTTTCTAAGAGCACAGTGGCCTCTTTTAAATTACCTTTTTTGAACAGCACCCATCCTAAAGTATCTAAGATAAAACCATCATTTTTTTCTTTTTGAAGGGCAGCCCGCGCCAAAGTTTCAGCTTTTTCTAAATCCTGGTTCATTTCCGCCAAAGAAAAAGCAATATAATTCATAGCTTGTAAATTTTCTGGTTCTAACTGCAGAGCTTTTTCCATGCTAATCAGCATTTCATTTTTTTTGTTCATTTTATCTAGCAACGTGCCTTCGTAAAAATAGGCTTGAGCATTTTTAGGAAATGTGTTTTGCGCCTTCTTCACAATATCAAGAGCCTGCTTAAGATTTTTTGCATCTTCGTGAAATTGCGCCGCTAGGAAATAAGTTTGGATATTCGTAACCTTATCGGCTATAACTTCATCCAAAATTTTTGAACCCTTTGAGGATTGCCCTAAAAGCTTTGCTAAATAAGCCGCATGAGCCCGCGACTCTTCAAAATATGTGCTGCCTTTGGTAATTTGCATATACTGGTCATAGGCCGCTTGAAATTGCTTTTTTTCTTCATAAACTGCAGATAGATAAAATCGAACTTTATCCGACTCAGGTGCCACCTTTAATATTTCATCAAGCTTTTCAATGGCTAAATCAAAAATTTTGCGGTCAATTAATATTAATGCCATTTTTAATTTTACTTGGATTTGGTCATCAGCACTATTATCTAAAATTTCTAGTTGTTCGTAGGCCTTATCATAATCCCCTTTTTCGACATAATACTGAGACAACAATTCTGCTAATTTTGGCAGGGGCCCTTTGGCCTTTTGCAGTTGTGCATAATATTTGTAAGCCTCAACTGTGCCTTTATCTTTTTGAATAAGTTGTCCAAGTAAGGATACAGATTCAAAGAATTCAGGCTTAAGATCTATAGAACGCTGCAATTCGGCTTGGGCTTTTTTGTTATTCGCTTTTGTATCTTGATCAATAAGGATTCGTGCTAAGTAAAAATGGGCTAAATATTGTGACGTGTTTTTTACTTTAGCAACTTGGGAAAAGTATTCCGCCGATTTTTTATAATTTTTCATTTCAGAATACAAAGCACCCAAGTAAAGTTTGGCTTCGTAATCACTACTATCTGTTTTCAAAAGCCCAAGATAAATTTGCTCTGCTTTTGTAGAATCTTTGGTGGCACTATACAACCCAGCAAGCAATAAAGATAAATCCCGACGATCGCCTGATTTAGCATGAGCTCGCTCGGCCCAGTAAAGTGAATCGCGCAGCTGATTTTTGCGGTAATACTCAAGCGCCATTTTTTGCATAATAGTCGCCGACTGAGGATCATAAACTAAAGCCGATTTCAAATTCTCTATGGAATCTAAGCCCTGGCCTTGCAGCGATTCCAAATCTGCTTTAATAAATAAAAAATCGGCCTCAGCTTGATTATGAGCAGTATCGATAATCGGAGTGTCTCCATCATAATTTTTCGGCAATTGTAATGATGCCGGTACACGATTGTGATCATTCAAGGCCGAATCGAAAAAAGATGAGCCCGCCGTAGAACAGCCCGAGCAAACCAAAATGAAGTTGAGCACCAATATCGAATTGCGAATTTTCATGCGAGCTCCCATAGGAAACTCATCGGCTAGAAAGCCTCCGCAGCTCGAGTCCAATCTGATCAAATACCCTTCATTTTCTTTTTTTCTAGACCTTTTTTAAGGTTTTACTTGCTGTATTGAGATCATTACCAATAAAAATTATGATCAGTATAAGATATTGAAATTGTTAGATTATAAATAAACTTAACGGCTAGTTTTTCGGTGTAATTGGACCATTTGATATAGAATGAAGGGTATTAGCTACTGTATTTATTCAACTTGCATCGAGTTGCTTGACAAGGGGTGGCGGCAGGGCTAATTTGCGCAAGAATAGACAGGTGAAAAGCTTCAGTTTTAAGCTAAAACTCGAAGGAAATAAACCAGTTACATGGAGGCCATTGTGATGAGTCAAATGGATAGTTTAAGCATAAAACCTAGCGCTAAAGTGAAAATTATTAAGCGTTATCAAAATCGCAAATTATATGACACTCAACAAAGCTGTTATGTAACTTTGGACGACATTGCCAAAATGATTCGATCGAACGAAGAAGTTATGGTAATCGACAATAAATCTAAAAACGATATAACTGCAGCAACTTTGACTCAAATTATTTTTGAATCTGAGAAAAAAGCTTCGCAATACGCTCCGCTTTTTACTTTGCGCGAAATTATCCAAAACGCTAACGGTAGCATTTCTAGTTACTTGGCTAAACTGGGAGCTTTTCCCATTGATTATATGACCAAGCAAGCCGCTGTGAATGTAAATGTTGATCGCGTTTCAACAGACGATTTAAAACAGAATTTAGAAAATCGTGTGGCTTCAGCAGCTCGAATGAATGTGGATTCAACTTCTAAAGCTGTTGCTGACAAAGCGACTGTATTGCCTGGAGCAAATCAGGAAGATGAAACACCGAATTTGCCACTTCCGAATAACAATCAGAATTTTAATCAGTAAATTAGTTTTACAGTTTTTAAAAAAAGCCTTCTAAATAGAAGGCTTTTTTTTATCTTAAGCTTCGAATCAACTGAAACTTTTTTTCGCCGTCTCTTAAGTTGATAGTTAGATCAGGTAACTTTTCAGATTCATTCAGATAAATATCTAAACCAGTCAAACGGATCGAACTGGTTCCGGCTTTCAATGAAATCCTTAAAATTTGAATGGATTTTGGAAATATGGACCACTGTCGTAAATCCGCTCTTTCTGAGGCTACCATCAACAGCCAAGCCAGCTGTCCTAAAGCTTTATCTTTTTGGCGGATCTGATCAGCTAAAACTTCCTTGGCAACACGTGAACCGATACGACGAGCCACCAACGATTTGTAATCTGCATTCAGTGTGGCTATAGCTGCTTTTTCAACGCTATAAACAGGTTCACTGCGAAATGTTTCTTCAACCTTTTGATTGCTGGAATTAATCAATTCAGCTTGTAGATATTGAGTGTGACTTGGAACGCTAACAAGTTCTGGAAACATGTGGTTTTCAGCGCGAGGTTGTTTACGCGGGCCCCAGCCCTGCATAAAAATTAAAATCAGCTCATTCTTAGTTGATTGCTTTGCAGATTTGATTTCTTCAGGGGTTGCTTTCGTCTTTTTAACCAGCTCATCAAATTCGGCTGTACGACGGGCTTTCCAGCAACCGCGCAGCATATCTTGCGCGATGTATTTGTAAGTTGGATCAAGAAAATAAGCGTCTTTAAAATCGATACAGGCGTCATCGAACTTTCTATCGGCTTCCCAGATTAAAGCTGAAAGATATTTTGAAAAGGGATTGAGTTCAAAATTTTTCTTATCTTCTGCTTTATATTTTTCAAATTTTTGGTTCATTTTTCGAACTTCGACTAAAGCATTATCAAACTCATGAAGCTGAATGTAATTTAACGCAAGTGACACGTTTAAAAAAAGTTTTTCAAAAGTGTCACCTTTGTATTGAATCACTTCTTCATTAAGTAAAGTTGCGCCGGCAACCCGTGATACTGAATGATAGTCCGCTTGCTCAGCTACAGTTTCAGCCTTTAAAAAAATGTCATTGCTTTTCTTATAATCTCCGCACACTTGAAGGGCTGATCCGTAATCTAAAAGATGGATCAAAGAGTCACCATCTTCTTTGGCGGCAAGTTCAGATAATATTTTTAAAGAAGCTTCGCACTGCCGAGCGGCCAACAAATCGCGCGCTGGCGCTACCCGACTTTGATAAGTTGCGCAGCCTGCGAGAATGACACCAAATAAAATTAGTACATACTTCATCAACAAAAATTAAAGACCAACAGATTTTTTCTTAAATGTCTTTCGGATTTGTTTGTGATTTGTCCAGGTAATGACGCTAGTTTTTAGATTCGTCATATTTAATGTGATTTTATAAAATACAGACTTATCTTTACCAACCTCTTGAACAATCGAATCAAGTCGGCCATTGATTATGTAGTCCGCACCAACTTGACCACCCGGAGATTTTTTGGTGTCGGCCGCGACTGTTCCCGAATTTTGATAATCGTATTCATCTGAGATATCTTGCCGCGCTTCTTTGTCGATAAAAGCGACTTTGCCGGTATTTGTTAACTCAACCCGGACCATATCCATAATACTTTGAGTATCAATATGCTCAGATGTTTTGTTTTGCAAATTAGTCACGATGACAATCGGCATTTTTCTAGCATTAGCAACGGATGGATGCTGTATCAAAGATTCAACCATAGTTTTAACGATCATTTGCATGTCGGTTTCAGACCACTGGTCATTTAACAGATTTTCCTTATTAACATCATCGTATTCGCCCTTAACGAACGCCTTTGGCCCACACGCCGTCAAAGCCAAAGCAGATAGAACTATCGCAACTAAAGTCATATTTTTCATGGAATCTCCCTTAAGTGACATTATAATAGCAGTTAGGATTATTGTTTCAAGCAAGATCGAATACTGAAATTCGGTACGAAAGTTGAACTTCTACTTAATTCTAGCTTTGACAACACCGCTACATCTTTTGCTGGGCTGCAGGAGATGTCACCAATTCACAACAGTTTGAACGCCTTTGATATTTTGAAACCAAAATTTAACGCCGATGCCGAAGAGTTTTGGCTTCTGACCCTTAATTCAACACTGACCCTAACCCAAAGCATCTTACTGACAAAAGGCACGCTTAACCATTGCCCAGTTCATCCCCGAGATCTTTTCCGTGAATGCCTTAAGGCGAACGCCTTCACCTTTATTATTGCCCATAACCATCCAAGTTTAGATGTGAACCCTTCAGCCGAAGACATTGTACTAACACGCCGTTTATATAAGTTGTCAAAGCTGATTGAAATTCCGATGGCAGACCATATTATTTTTTCTGATACGACTTATTTTAGCTTTCGTAAAAAGAATCTAATCTTCAGGTGATGTTTCAAAAATATCTTCATCTTGACTTGGTTTTCGAATAGGTGTGACGCGAATCACTTTTAAATCTTTCGAAAGCTCAAGATGATAACCAGCCTGTCTTGCGTTTTCAATATACTGTCGTGCATATTCCTTTTTTTCTTGCTCATCCATTTGTTTTTGCAGATCGCGGTTGTACAGATCCAAACGAATTTGCTCTGAAGGAGATTCGCTTCGGTCGGCACGCCAAATCTGTTTCTCTGCGGGCATGTCTTCGTTTTTTTCTTCTTTTTCTTTGAGCGGCTTTTCTATAACGATAGATTTAGTCATTTGCTTTTTGATAGCCATCTGGGTTGCTACTTGATCGCGGAGGGTTTGATCAGCTGTCTGCTTCATAAATTTATTAACAACACGGTCAACTTCTACCGGATCTTGTGCATGACTGGCCTCGGCGGTTTCGCCTTTACTGTCCCTATTCGAATTTAAAAAGTAAACAATCGCGTAAATTGCGATACTAAGAAGAATTAAATAATTAAGATACTGGGAAAGTTTTTTCACCTTCTTATTTTATCGGCAAGTCCGGTGCTAAAACTAAGACTATCTTATTTTAGCGTTCCAAATTGAGACACTTTTTTATAACTTATTTTATAGCTGGCTGCACTGGAATGATTAAAGTGAACTCCGTGCCGATGCCTTTTTGCGAACGCACTTGAATTTCTCCGCCGTGATTTTGAATTATGCCGTAAGAAATACTTAAACCCAAACCTGTACCTTGCCCCACCCCTTTGGTGGTAAAAAAGGGCTCGAAAATCTTTTCCAACGTTTCGGGCGTCATTCCAGCGCCGCTGTCTTGGATTGAAATTTGAACTCGGCCAGCAGTATCGGCAGACGCCTTCAGGGGTAATGTTGATATCCAAATTTGACCATTTCCAGGTATGGCTTGCACAGCATTGGAAATAATATTCATCAGCACTTGGTTAATTTGCGAAGCATAACAAAGTACTTTTGGTATGGGTTCAAATTGACGGTTAACTTGAATTCGGTTCTTAATCTCACCCTGCAGAAGCTCCAAAGTCGTTTCTAAAGATTCTCGTAAATCTATTTCTTTTAGCTGCGCTTCTTCAAGCCGCGAAAAATTTCTTAAACCAACGACAATATCTTTTGTGCGCTGAGCGCCTTCTTCACAAGATTTTATCAGCCGTGGCAGATCCGTTTTTATAAACTCATAGTCGTTTTCAATTTTAACTTGATCTAACTTCTGCGGACTCTGCGCTGCTATTTCAATAATGTTAAACAGCTTTTCAGAATACTCTTTTAGATACTTCGTGTTGCTATAAATAAAACCTATTGGGTTGTTCAGTTCATGGGCCACACCAGCGACCAATTGACCTAGGCTTGTCATTTTTGCCGAATGAACTAACTTCGTTTGCGCCTCTTTTAATTCTTGATTGGTTTGCTCAAGTTCTTTGATTTTTTTACGAATATCTAAACGCGTTTGAAATATTTTCAGACTCATTTCGTTAAATGCACTTGTCAGCAGCCCAATTTCTGTATTATTTTTATTGGGCAACTGAACTAGCCCTTCCGTTCTTTCGAAAGCTTTTAGTCCTTGAATCAGTTCATGGATAGGTTTCAAAAACCAATCTGCACTAAGTAAAATCGTAATAACCAAAAATACAATGACGACTCCAATGATTGTAAGAAAAGCATAATTAACACTTTTTAAAACGGATTTCGCTTCTTTTTTCGTGGTACCTAAACCAACATAAAAATGGGATTTATCCCATTCAATAGGATAAAGAATAAATCCGTAGGGCTGGGCCTCGGTGGCAACTTCAAAAAATTTATCTTGGTCTGAACTGTGCAAAATTTCATTAATTTGAGCTTTTGAAATGGACTTAAATTCATTTTGAGTTGCCGTAATAATTTGTCCGTTATCTCGCATTAAAAAAGCTTCTAATTTAAGTCGTAATTTAATCTTATTTAAAAACTGGTCCTTTAAGTCAATGATCTGTTCCACGTAACCTACAATTTTGCCGGAATTTGAAACTACTTTAGAAAAAAAAATCAAAGATATTTTATTTGCAGCCGGATAATCGGCAAGCCCCATGTTTGGCTTTTCTTTAAGATGACTTAAATACTTTTCATTGAGTAATATTTTTCCGCTGGTAGCGCCGAACGAGCGGATTCCGTTCTTTTCATCTTTAAATACTGACGATAATAAACGCCCGTCCCGATCGTAAAAAGATAATGAAACAGCTAAATCTTTTTCGATCCAAGTCTGCGCTATTTCTTTTATGGCTGCACCATCGGCGGTCGACATCGCATAAATTAAATGGGGATTAGTAACGTAGTTATCTCGGGCCTTTAACATATTAGCATAAAAATCGGCAATCATGACTTCGATTTCGCGCCCATTACCCTGTAGCCGCTGGGCTAATTCTTTATTAATCGCTTTTTCAAATTTTAGTAACGAATACCAGGCCACAAAAGCCAACGGAATAATCGAGAAAATGAAAAACCAAATAACAAGTATGGTTCTTAAAGACTTATATTTGCGCTCGTTACGTAGATGTTTACGTCTACTCAACTTCGCGAACCTCTAAGATGATTCTTTTAGTACCGTTCGGCATTAGGCGCGGATGATTTTCAAAATCTAATTTAAGTTGACCAAAATTCTTCAAGAAATCCTTAGCATCTTGTACGCTGCCCTCAGGCATTGTGAGATGATAATAAGCCAAATGGGGATTTTTTCGCCAGCCAAGTTCAACTTCTCCGGCTTTTCTGCCACCTAAGTCTACCAATTTATCTGTGATTTTTGTTGCGACAGTTTCTAAATCGGAAACGACTATACTTCCGCGGTAAAGTCCGCCCTGCTTCGCTTTAACCAAATTCTTTTTTTCAATTGTTTTACTACCGACATTTTTTGCGGGCTCAATGATAGCGTTTAAGCTAGCTGCAGCCGCAAACAATTCTTTTTTAGTTTTGCTTTCGACAGGCATTTCATGAAGGCTTACGGTTTTAGTTTTTATCTCGTCATTTTTCTGCTCAGCTAAAGTCGGCTGACTATTAATTTCATGAATTTTTATGGATGTCGTTCCGCTGCGCTTAATTAATTTATTAAAAGAAATGGGTCTAACAATAACTAAAATTAAAAAAGTTCCAGTGACCGCAGAGGCTATCCAAATGCTTTTCGGTAATTGCCAACCAATGGATTTAACTTGAGCTTTTCCTTGTGCTAAATCCATTGGTGCTAACGGGTGTGGCTCGATTTGAGTTTCGCTTGATTTTACCAGCCGGTGTAATTCGCTAATTATTTCAATATATTTTTTTTGCAAAATTTGAAGCTGAGAATAAAGAAGTAGGCCTTGCTCAACTAAAACTTTATCTTTTGGTGACAGAATATTTAAACAGTAGCCGACCAGATTTTCGTTGGTAAAGAAATAAGATACCTTTTGATCACTAACTGTTTTAAAACGAAACTGCATGTCTATGGCCGGGGTTCTTAAACTGAATTCAGTTAGTTTTTTAAAGGCCTGATTAATAAGAAAACGTGTTTTCTCGTCCGAAATTTTTAATAATCGCGAGACATCTTCAATAGAAAATTCAAAAATAATCAGACCCACAATAATTAGCAAATGACTTTTAAGCGACTTTTTATAAAGAACATTCCAATGTTCCAAGGAACTTTCTTCAAAAACTCGAAAGGGTTGGCCTGAGCGCACTGTTGGATTTTTTAAGAAAAAATTTTCTAATCTTGAAAAGATAACTTCAGTATAATTGGCATCATTTATTTTAGGAACTGATCCTAAAATAATATGATAGACATCTAAGGCCTGAGACGAATTTGGATAAAGCAAATGAACGGCAACCCACAGCTGCTGTTCCGTCATATTTTTCATGCTTTTATGTTAATCGATAGTCAGTTGGCTGAGAAGATCCAGCTGGTCTAAAACTTTACCCGAACCCATAACAACGCAAGTTAGTGGATCTTCAGCAATGGACACAGGTAAACCTGTTCGTTCACGAAGTAACACGTCTAAATTAGCCAATAAAGCCCCGCCACCGGTTAAAACGATTCCATTATCCACGATATCAGAAGCTAGCTCTGGTGGTGTTTTTTCCAAGGCTGTACGAACAGCGTCGACCACTTCAGATAAAGGATCCATCAGGGCATCATTGATTTGAGTACTGGTGATTTCAATTGTTTTTGGAGCTCCGGCAACTAGATCTCGACCTTTGACTTCCATCACGCGCTCGACATCAAAAGGGTAGGCATTACCAATTTTTAGTTTAATGGATTCGGCAGTTCGCTCGCCAATCAATAAATTAAATTGGCGTCGTACATAATTTACGATGGCTTCGTCGAATTTATCTCCGGCAACTTTAATAGATTTACAATAAACGATACCACCTAATGAAATCACCGCGACTCCAGTTGTACCACCACCCATATCAACAACCATGTTTCCTGATGGCTCGGTGATTGGCAAACCGGCTCCTATAGCGGCTGCCATAGGTTCTTCAATAAGATGAACTTCACGAGCTCCGGCGGATTGAGCCGCTTCTTTGACGGCGCGTTTTTCAACTTGAGTAATTCCATAAGGCACACAAATAATAATTCGAGGTCGGACTAACGCTTTTTTTTCGCCCATCGCTTTAGTAATAAAATATTTCAGCATTGATGAAGTTACTTCGAAGTCTGCAATGACGCCGTCTTTGATGGGTCGAATAGCCACGATGCTACCCGGAGTACGGCCAAGCATTTCTTTGGCTTCTTTTCCAACGGCAAGTACACGATTTTGCATTCCACGATAATTTTTTTGTACTGCAACCACTGAAGGTTCATCCAAAATAATTCCGCGGCCCTTCACATAAACTAATGTGTTAGCTGTACCAAGGTCGATGGCGATATCGTTAGAAAAGTAGTCGGCAAATTTATCAAAGAAACTCATGTGTTAAAATTCTAGAAATTATGAAAAAGAGAGTCAATGCGGATATTTAACGCAAGCTGACAATTCAGCCTGCGTCGTCACCACAATTTATTGAACTGGTGTGCAAGTTACATCGACAGTTAAGTAGCCACTGTCGATTTTTAGCTGTGCAGACGTTTTTAAATAAGCAGATGTTTTAATCGTGAGTCCATCGTCCATGCTTGTTGCTGCGATTGAAACACGCGCATCGTCTTGGCTAGGTCCGCTGTCTCCTGACACGTTCATTACAAGATTATCTGCTAAATTAATTTCGTTTTGCGTCAGTGAGTTGTCATAGGCTAATAAAAGATCAATTTTTTCAGTTCGAGATCCCAAGTTAGAAGTGCCCTTACAACTTAACTTAGAATAATTCTTTGCTGCTAAGTTTTTCTTGAATTGTGACCGGCCAACGCAAGAAACCATTAATCGCATGGTGCCATCATCGTTTTGTGCCTCAAGCTTAACTTCTTGACCAGCAAAACCCGTTTGGCTTGTTGTAATCGTACGGTTAAGGCCGCTATTTGCGACAGTAATTTTATCTGGAGATCCTCGTAGACTGGCTGGTGTAAAAGTCATTGTTGTGTCACCAAAACTGCTAATATCAAAGTTAAAGAAACGACCCCGTAGATTTATTTTTTGACTCACTCGCGAATCAATTGGGAATGATGTTGTAAGACGGCCAGTACTGAATTCACGCGAAGACCAGTAAGTTTGCTCAAGACGAATAGCTTCAAAATCACATTGAATGGTTTTAAAATTTGCATCAATGGGCTGCCCGCCAATATTCGTAATTGGTTGTTGTGGGAAATTTGGATTTAAATTCTGGTTTTGATTTTGATTAACACATTTTTGTTGCACCAGCGAACGTAGTGCGATTTGACCGCATGAGTTCATTTGGAATGGTAAATTTTGAATAGTTGGACATAAGTTTGCGTCAGTAAATGGAATGACTGGCCCTGCGCAGGCTGGCCCACCATTGATGGCGACTGAATAGCAAATTACGGATTTTTGCCCTCCTGAAATGACAGAAATTTCACAATAGTTATTTTGATCCTGCATACCGTTGGAAGAAGTTGCAAATATTCTTTCGGGAGCCGCTGGGACCACGGCCGTTGTTTTTTTATCATCTGATCCACCTTTGTCACACGCAACCAGACCTAAAAAAGCGGTGCTTAAAACAAGATTGAGTATTTTTGACGTCATAATGGGCTCCTCTGATAAAAATTAAATTAATCCATAAAGAAACAAAGCACGATTGTGGCCATCTAATTATTAAACTCAGCACGCTATTAATTCGAAATGAGTGAATAAGTGCTGTCGAACTTTTTTACGCTGTCCCATTATTGTTTCATTTTAAGAATTTCTATCTTTGTGGAACTTAGGGACATCGGCGAAGAATTCTAGACCTAAAACCAGTCAACTTCGTTATCTGATAGCCGATGAGCCAAGCATGGACAGCATATACACATTATTAACTTATCTGATTGAACTTACAGTTTTTGGATCATTTTGTTTGTTTTGCTTCAAAATGCTTGAGCACAAACGAAATGTTGAGGCTAAAAATTACATTCAGTCCTTACATGCTAAAGTTTCAATGTTAAGAATTAATTTAAAATCAAAAATTAAAAAGAAGTCCTACAAGTACAGAGCTTTATTTAAAGGTGCGGTTTCCAATGGAGATCCTATTGATCTAGCACTAGTGGAACTGATTGAAATTAAACTAGAAACGGGTGAAGAACTGCAGCGCTATTTTGATTTATCTAAGCGAATCAATGCTCTTTTAATTACGGAAAATTCAAAAAATTCAAAGCGCATTGAAAAAGGTGATAACACTGACAAACCTCAGATTCAAGAGCCTCAAATCGAAATCGGCAAAGAAGACTTCATGGGTACGGATTTCAAAAGTGAACTTTCTATTATTCGTGTAATCAAAGACATGGTTGAAATATCTGCGCTCGTAAACCGTAAAATTGAAGCTTATAATTTATCAAACCAAAAAGCTTCACTTCCTTTGGCCAATAACCTAAATTTTCCATCTATGACCGAAGTTAATCGCGTGTTTAAAAAAGAAAAAACCATTGCCGACGACGATACGTCTGAAGCTGCATAGTTCTTTATGTCTATGCTACAAGTTCGACTGCACCGAAATTTAAGACGTACCATTCTGCGGGGCCATCCATGGGTTTACCGCGATGCGGTTACAGCTCCACTTAAAATTAATCGTGCACAACTTTGCCAAATGCTAGATAGCAAAAATGAACATCTAGCTTGGGCCTACTACGATCCCCATAGCCCCCTGTGTTTGCGGGTTTTAAGTCTAGATAAAAAACCGCCAACTTTTCAACTTTTTGAACAGCGTTTTAGCTTGGCTTTGCAGTTGCGAAAAAGCGTTTTAAATTCAGATACCGATAGCTATCGACTATTTAATGGCGAAGGCGATTTATTACCGGGACTAATATGTGATGTTTATAAGGATGTTGCTGTTCTTCAATTCGATGGGCAAGGCGCCAACGAGTTTTGGGAAAAACAAAAAATTACGGACTGGCTTTTGAAAGAAAGTGGCTGCACTTCAGTCGTTGAAAAACTTAGACGTCAAACCGAGGGCGGATTGGTTTTACTTGGTGGCAAAAAATGTTGTGAAGAAATAATTGCCAAAGAAAATGGTGTAAACTTTGTTGTGAATTTAGAAAAGGGGCAAAAGACAGGCTTTTTTTTAGATCAACGTGAGAATAGAAAATATATTCAGTCTGTAAGCAAAGGCAAGTCTGTGCTTAATCTTTTCAGTTACTCGGGTGGCTTTTCCGTTTATGCAGGCCTAGGCGGAGCTGTAAAAGTTGCAAGCCTTGATATCGCCGAAGGCGCCATAGAACTAGCTAGTAAAAACTGGGCCTTAAATGGATTAGAACCTAAACTTCACCAGGGTCTCTGTGTTGATGTCTTTGAATATTTAGGATCCGTGACCGAAGCCTGGGATCATATTATTGTAGATCCACCATCTATGGGCCACTCGGAAGAGCATAAGGAACGGGCCCGACTTAAATATATTGAACTTTTCACGGCCGTTGCCAAAAAAATTAAATCGCAGGGTCAACTGTCAGTGAGCTCATGCTCGAGTCATATATCATTTGAAGATTTTTTTGAGATTATAAACGAGTCCTTGTCACAAGCTAAGCGGCGGGGCCAAATCATTCGAGTCTCAGGACAAGGGCCTGACCACCCGTTCCCCCATGGCTGCCACGAATTACGCTACCTAAAATTCGTCCATTTGGTTTTAAGCTAATATTAAGTTCATGCTAGCCCTTACTTCGCTGTAATTTTTACGGAAAGATTGTTATTTTTCGTCTTTCCCAGTAAGTTCCGTCGTCTATGATAAGTACATCCAATGTCAGTTTAAGATTCGGTGGCAAAAAATTATTTGAAGACGTGAATGTCAAATTCACGCCTGGTAATTGTTACGGCCTAATTGGCGCTAACGGAGCTGGTAAAACTACATTTCTAAAAATTTTAGCTAAGGAAATTGAACCAAATACAGGCGAAGTTCAAATTGATTCAAATTTGCGTTTGTCAGTATTAAAGCAAGATCATTACGCTTTCGATGAACATACCGTTTTACATACCGTGCTTATGGGAAATCAAAAGCTGTATAAGGTCATGAAAGAAAAAGAAGAACTTTATGCAAATCCTGATTTTTCTGAAGCCGATGGCGTGCGCGCATCTGAGTTAGAAATGCTTTTTGCTGAACTTAACGGGTGGGAAGCTGAATCTGAAGCCGGCACTATGTTAGCAGAACTTGGAATTCCTGAGTCGATGCACCTGAAGAAAATGAATGAATTGGCCGGCGGAGAAAAAGTTAAAGTTTTGTTAGCACAGGCACTTTTCGGACAGCCGGATATTTTATTGCTGGACGAGCCCACGAATCACTTAGATATTTATGCGATCCAGTGGCTAGAAAATTTTTTATTAAACTTTCAAAACACAGTGATTGTTATCTCGCATGACCGCTATTTTTTAAATAAGGTCTGCACTCATATAGCAGATATTGATTTTTCAAAAGTGACAACATTTACAGGTAATTATGATTTTTGGCGCCAAGCAAGTGAACTTAATCAACGCTTGTTATCAGACCAAAATAAAAAAAGTGCTGACAAGGCTGAAGAACTTAAAAGCTTTATTCAGCGTTTTAGTGCCAATGCTTCTAAATCGCGACAGGCTTCTTCCCGGCAAAAACAATTAGAAAAATTAGATTTTAATGAAATTCCAAAATCTTCTCGCAAGCAGCCTTTCATTGGTTTCGAGATGAAACGTGAACTTGGTAATGATATACTAACTGTTGAAAACGTTTGTAAGTCTTTCGAAGGTGAAATGGTTTTGAAGAATATATCATTTACCATGCGAAAGAACGATAAGATTGCCTTGCTAGGACGTGGTGACTTAGCAAAAACTTTATTACTTGAAATTTTGTCCGGCGAAGTTCAACCAGACTCTGGCTCAGTAGTCTGGGGTGGCACCACAATTCGCAATTATTTTCCCACGGATAATTCAAAATATTTTACTCACTCAACAGAGGCTTCATTAGTTGATTGGCTTGGGCAGTATTCTGAAGTACGCGATGAATCTTTTTTACGTGGCTTTTTAGGAAAAATGCTTTTTAGCGGCAATGAGGCTTTAAAAAAACCTAGCGTCCTATCGGGCGGAGAAAAAGTGCGCTGTATGTTAGCGAAGATGATGCTATCTGGTGCCAATGTACTGTTGCTTGATGGCCCAACAAGCCACTTGGATTTAGAAAGCATCACCGCCGTCAATGAAGGCATCAAGCGCTTCAAAGGAAATGTTATTTTTACCTCTCATGATCATGAGTTTATTCAGACAGTTGCAAATCGAATTATTGATATTGAAACAACTGTTAAATACGACAATCACATTTCTTACGAAGACTATATCGAACTTGCAAAGAAGCACTAGCCTGTGTGACGACGTTAAAACAGCTGTGCAATCCGTAAGTCAGATAAACATAGGACTGACCAACCGACTTGTACATGCTTTTCACACGTTCGGTTTTTCGTCCGTCAAAAGTATCGCATGCACGATCCTTAATTCCTAAATACGCTTCAGTTTCCATTATAATTCCAATGGCAGCTTCTTGGTATATTCCATTAAAATCTTTTTAGAAAAATTAAATAAAAAAACGTCAAAAATGACTCTTAAATTAGTGCATTGATTTTGCATTACCAGCATTCGTGATCTTATGCAAAGAACTGACCTTCGTGGTTTAAGAACATTTAATCGAGGAGTACAAACATGAAAGCTGCTGTGTTTCACAAGCCCCATAATATTCGTCTGGAAAATGTTCCTGATGCAAAAATAGAGCAGCCCACAGATATCGTTGTCAGGGTCATAGCTACCGCCATTTGCGGGTCAGATCTCCACATTTATAACGGCTTTTTTCCCCAATTAAGAAGCATGGTTCTAGGCCATGAATTTATGGGTATTGTTGAAGACGTCCGATGTCAGCAAAGCTTATACTGTTTTTAATAAAAAAGACGACAACTGCGTCAAAGTTGTTATGAAACCCTAATCTGAAAAGGAATTTGCTTGATAGTGACGGTGCCACCGCCGTGGTTCCTTATTCACTTCGAAATAATCTACAGGCTTTAGTAACGATACCAATAGCCTGGAGTGAATTAAGAAAACTAAAATCACCTGGTGCTTTTTCAGCTAAAGATGTTATAATTCGCTTTAAGAAAAAGCAGAATTGTTGGTCAGCTTATTTTAAAATTAAGCAAACTATAAAAATACTTGATCAAGCAAAAAAGTGAGGCTGAATGTCTACGGTACTTGAAAATGCCAAAAATAATTTGGCCAATGGAATAATTAAAAGTCGCATCCCCTTTTGGGTTTGGATTGTAATTGCTGTGCTTGTAATTATCCGGCTGTTGCTTCCTATCGCTGGTCTTTATGGAATCAATTGGGCCTTGGCCAATAAAATGGGAAATTATGACGGTCATGTTGAAGACTTCGAACTTAGTCTTTATCGCGGCGCCTATCAATTGCAAGGTTTAACGATTAAAAAGATTGCGGGGAAGGAGCCACCAATTTTAGAAATCGATGAAATTGATTTATCTTTAGCGTGGCGCCGGTTGTTACAAAAAGAACTCAGCGGAGATGTGACATTACGAAAAGCACAAGTTCGACTCATTGACAGCAAAGATGATGATAAAAAACAATTGGGCAATGATGAGCCCGGCTGGAAAGAAGCCTTAAAAGTCATTATCCCAATTACCGTAGAAAGTCTGACTGTTTCCGATTCTTCGATAGAATTTACCAATCATGATTTAAGTAAAAAGAAACCCGTCCAAATTGAAAAAATTGAATTTACCGCAACTGATCTTAGAACTCGCGCCAGAAATTCAGCGGAAGCATTAAGTCCCTTTCAATTTAGGGGTATAATTCAACAGCATGCTTTGCTAAAGGCCAGCGGCAAAATAGATATTCTAGCTAAACTTCCGCGGGCAGATATCAACTTTTCTATGGTGAAATTTCATCCGCGCACAGTGAACGAATTGCTAATGACTTATTTGCCTTTAGATCTCAGCAAAGGTGAAATCAGTATTTACGGCGAGGCCGCGACATCCCGTGGAGACGTGAAAGGCTATGCTAATGTATTTCTGAAAGATGTCACAGTCATAGCGCAAGATCAAAATTTTGTTTCAGTAAAGCATTTTTTCTACGAAATTTTAGGAGCTTTTGGAAATTGGCTTTTAAAAAATAATAAAGACAATACAGTTGCTGCTCATATCCCCTTTTCACGCACCAAAGGAAAGTTCGACATCGGAGCCTCTGAAGCCTTTTGGTCTGCCGTTCAGAATAAATCCAACGAACTCAAGCCAGGCTTTGAGAATTCTATCACTTTGAAAAATTTGGAAGGCAATGAGATCCCAAAAGAAAAGGATTAAGTAATATTTTTACGATTTTAATATTTTCTGAAGTTTTTTTTTTGTTCGATGTCGAGTATCAACCATTCAGGCGGCAGTTCCTCAGCGATGGCAGTCCACGCCGCCTGCACCATAACCTTTGCACGTGGCTTATCGTGCAAGTCTTTAAGCAAATTTAGATTTCTAATGATAACCGTTCGTGTGGGTTTGAAAAAACCGTTTTTATCCTTACCAGCGTTGCTGATTTCAGAACCTTCAACTTTCACTATTAATTTGGCGAAATAATCAGCTAACGACATGTCATTTTAGTAGCAATTTTGCTGCCGCTTTTTTGAAATAGCGTCTGACATAGGCTCAACGTTGTACGGAATTTCAATAATAAATTCCGTATGGCCAGAAGCCTTGCTGTCAGATAACTTTCCTTGATGATTTGCGATGACATT
>JAYUWH010000129.1:0-3494 GCA_043753645.1 Bdellovibrionales bacterium | reverse complement strand
ACAATTCCTCGATCTGTTGACGGTTTCGTTTTATGCCACAAGATAAAATCTTGATCGAAGCGTAGCGTGTCAAACATGGTCGCGGGATCGATTTCCTTATTCGGCATAACCATCGTATCTAAGATAAAAATACCGTCAGCTTTAAGAATACTTTTAATTTCATCGAATACTTTCTTTCGATCTTCTTCGAGAACGATGCAATGGAGAAAATGACTATCATAAACGAAATCGAATTTTCGATCGAGTAATTTCAAGTCTAGAACATCGCCTGCCACAAACTGAATTTCCAGATTTTGCTGACGAGCCAAATCTCTTCCCATTTCAAGAGCTGTCTCTGAGATGTCGATTCCAGTCGTAGCTAATCCGTGCTTTGCCAACGTGAATGCAGTAGTTCCAGTTCCACATCCGAGATCCAAAGCTGATTTTCCTACAACGTTGGAAAAATATTTTTCTATCTTCTGTTTTAAGTATTCATTGGTTTTTTTATCGCCGAGTTCCGCTAAGCTTTTAGCATTTCCCCAGCCGACAAATCCTTTGGATTTAATTTGCTGATAAGCTGACTCGTGTGCGTGGTAGTAAGACTTCATAAGCAATTTCCTTTTGCCGATTCACAGCCGAAAAGTGGCCAAATTTAGTCGGGAAACATAGGGAAATCACATTCAAATGATTTCCCTATGTTATCGAATCTCCGTCACGAAAGAAATTTTTCCCGCTCCGTAACTACTTGAAAGTACGCGATCGGGGGAAAATGGTGGAGAACTCGGGAACTGCCCGTTGAATGTGTTCTCCACTTGCCGCAATTACTTGGTCCTGATTTCAAAGAGATTCTAAACAGTTACGATTCTGAAATCAATGCAAACTAAGTCGCACCAAGGGAATTTACTGACTGCGGGAAGCAACCAAGGCGGAGGAAACTGAACCCATCGCCGATGTTAGTGGAGGAAAGGGGACTACATGCTTACTCAGCACTTAGTAAATTCTTGTGGAAAGTTGGAAAAAAATGCGGGGCCAACGGGGCGATCGGGGCGCGTGATCATGACAAACGAAGCCAGGGTACTCCGTGAGCTCCGTATTCAGTCAGGATTGTCGATGCGCAAGGCTGGGGTTTTGCTTGGCTGCACGGACTCGTACATCTCGCATATCGAGAATGGGCGGTCTGATGTTCCAAAGGGTGATCGGCTTGATAAATTCTTGGCCGTCTATGGTGGAATCAAGCAGAAAAGTTTCTATGAACGAGTTCGTCGATTTTCAGAATCAATTGAACCTAGACAGGAATTGATTGAGCTGATTCAAAATCTTCCGCAAGACAAAATAAAATTTGCGTTTCAAGTCTTACAAAATATTTCTTAATTGGTAGGAACTATAAACTTGCTTCTGGCTCTGGTGATTTTCTTTTAGAAATGGTCGGAGCAAGTGAAGTTGCAAACAGACCACGATCTGTTTCTTTGACTTGAATTTTGACTTTGTCGCCAACCTTCAAAGATCCGAAAGTGATGGAGCTGTATTCGGTATCCGGAGAAAAGAAAACATCTTCGGATCCTTTTACAGATACAAAGCCGTAGCTTAACTCTTCGTTTTTCTTTGTAATTTCCCCAGAAACTTCCAAAACATTCCCCTTGATAACGTTGTTCTTTATAACTACTTAGCAAACTCCAGGCTAGAAAATAATTACTCCGGCTCTATACAATCTTTTGTAATCAATGACTTAGGATCTTTAACGCATTTTGGCAATCCGGGACCAGTATAAGTTTCGCCTTCTTTTTCCGCTTTTGCGGCAGTCTTATTTAAATCAAGAATTGAGCTCAGTTCAGAACCGCTCTGAAATCCATATATCTCCATCACAGCGCGATCGAGTTTTTCGTGCGCTTCCCGTAAGGGATTTTTTCCAGGCAAATCTAAGGACCGATATAGGCCGCGCAATCCTAACTTTGTCTCATCCAGAATTTTTGATCTGATTTGATGCAAATCAGCTGCGGCCTGAGCCACTTTTCGAACATCTTTTAAGGCTGGATCTTGTGGCCAAACAAAAGAATCAAAAACAGTGTCTGTTGTATATCTCCAGTCATTTTTTAACGTGGAACATCTTGCGAGGAACCATTTCCAATGAAGATCAGACTGTAATATGCCAAACGAATAATAGTCATCGAGTGCAAACGCAACGAGTGCTTCGTTCGGATGAATGTCGCTTCTAACAAATTCAAAAATTGGACGTCTTGTTACTCTACTACAAACAATATACCGGTTCTTATCTGCGATTGACTTGAAAAACTCATCTTTTCTACGTCGCAATTTCCACCACTGAGCATAAGGTGTCTGATGGGTATTGCTAGGCTTTGCCTTAGGATTATCTTTAATAAGAATTTTGTTTTCCTTAGCTTCTTTTTCTGCCTTTTCTTTCCGCTCTGGCAGCACAGACTGTTCTACAATATCAAATACTCTTTTGTAGGCCATCGACGCAGGAAGGGTCTTATTTCCAAAATCGATTACATAACGTTGCGGCTTGCCCATTCCCTCAAGCAGCTCGTCGCCAATGAGATACGGAAAAAGTACATCTCCGTATTTCTTATCTTTCAAAAATTCCTTGGCTTCAGAAACTGAAAGAAGAAAACCAGAGTGACCGTGTGTTTGCCCTTGAAATGCAAATCCTTTATTGCCAGCCAATTCAGACGCTGAAGTAACATCAAAATCAGGTGAAAGCGATGCGGGTATCAAACTGAGGCTGACAACCTCCCAAGGGGAATCCTCTTTATCACCTTTTTGTAGAAACAATTTTTTTAAGCCAGAGGCCTTCCCTTTTAGCCAATTTACAATTGAAACGTGAACCACAGCATCGCCCGACCAGACCTGTGAGCCAACCGCCTCTGTGATTACGCCATCATTCTGTACAATATAATCAAGTCCGCTTTCTCGTGACTTATTCTGCCGTATTGTATTGGTTCCAACCAATCCAGCACGACCGCCATTCTTCAGATTTTTATGCGCGATTCTAAACCAATAAACACAATAGTCGGCGTAGCCAGAAACGTCCGGATGTCGCTTTCTCAATAGATATAGATATTCTTTCCCAAACTCTGTTTGCATTTTGTTTTTACTTTGAAACGGTGGATTCCCAATAATTGCATCAGCAGCAGGCCAATCGATAAAAAGCGCATCTTTATTAATAAAATTCTCATCCAAATTTTCAAATGGAAGAATATTGTCTGGAACTTTGAACTCATCAGCCGACAACTTTCGGCCAATGCAAAGTGCAACCTTAGCCAATTCTAATCCAAAACCATTGGTATCAATTCCATAGAAATTTTTTGGCGACACAAGAGCCATCTTCATTTGCTTAGATTTTTCTTTCTCAGCAAGAAGTTCCATGACTTCAACCTCAAGGCGTCTCAACTCACGAAATGAAATATATAAAAAATTTCCGCTGCCACACGCTGGATCAAGCACTCTAAACTCTCGGATATCTTTTAGAATAACCGACAAATCTTTTTTCGACTTCG
>JAYUWH010000128.1:0-3503 GCA_043753645.1 Bdellovibrionales bacterium | reverse complement strand
ATATACAGATTCGATTCAGATTCATGACGTAACTAAAATTCGAAGTCTACTTAAAGCAATGCGAATTTGCGACACAAGTGCATACAGCTACGGTTCTGAAAGCTGCGACTCGTTTGTCCAAGGTTCCAACTTACAATTAATATATCAGGTTGATTCAAAGACCACATCTGTAGCTTTAGCTACCATTATCGTAAATCCAATGGGTTATCAAAACACATTGCAGTTTTTTTTCCCAGATTCTTCCGGAAAAATGCATGATAATTACATTCTTCAAACCCAGCTTTCAACATTTCCAATAAATAAATCTTTAGGTTTTGAGTCGCGTGGCTATGCATTTTCAAGCTCTTCAACACAAAACAACATGCTTTTAGCGATACAAGTTATCGAAGGCAATATTCAAGACTCAAATGTCGATTTTAATTTAATGGTAAACGGACAAATCGCAGGAAGTGGAACATTTAAAAGGTGTTCTACACTTAACTGCGGACTTTAATAAAAAAAAGAATTAGCAGTAGGAATAATAGAAGTAGAAATATTATTCCTTATCTAATTTTTCCGAACGTCCATTGTCAGGCATTGTTAATATCACCTGAGGTATATTGAAGCTTTGTAGATTCGTTAATTCAAATGCCTTTCGTTTTGGATAAAGATAAGACATTAAATTCAGTAAAATATCAGCCTGTTTTTCCAAAGAAAGCTTTGGTAACAGCTCAACTAACCGTTCCGGCACATCAAATCTCATGGTCTCTAAAACTTCGAATAGATGCTGCGTTTTCTTATTCAGAGTGCCTTTGGTACGGCCACCAGTCTTAGCTGACCCTATAGGTTTCGACATGAATCTATTTTAATGTACTTTAGAAATAAACTAAACGTCTTAATTAAAAAATGGCCTGTTGTGCCGCGTTTTTACTTATTTTTTATGACAAACGACGAGTTAAAGAGTTACTTCGAATCGAATTATCAAATCAACTAAATAGCTTTAATCAAATAAAGCAAAGGGACGGGAACTTGGAATGAAAAACGAAGAAATTACTGTAAGTAGAAATTACCCTGAAGAAATAATTATTTATTACCCACAAGTCATACATAAATTTTTGAATGACTCACGCCTTGCCCTAGATGTCTTAGAGACTGCACGGGATTTAGAACGATTACAGTCATCACTCAAAAAATTTAAACAACAAATATCAGCTTTTGAAAAATTTTTAGTCTCTTTTAAATTAAGTGAGTCGAAAGTTAAAGACTCTAGCCGACTGGGTTCGATCACAGCTTTTGTCACAATAGAGCACCTTAATAACATTTCATCTTCTATGACTAAAGAGATGAGCAAAGTTGAAAATCAAATAGCTGACGATAGGACAGAGCTAGCTTTTATTTCTGAAAACATTGAGGTAATGAGACTTTGTGAAATGGCTAAAACCTCAAAACAACAAACACAAGTTATTATCACTGAGACACTTCTTAAAATGGCTAACGTTCTTGGCGGTCCAAAATCACTGATAGAGTTTCTTCAAATATTTCCAACATTAGTTCCTTGGGATTTTGGAAAAAATTTCGAGGAGTCGACCCTACAAAAGAGGTTGTTGCGACATAAAAAAAGATTCCACAACTAAGCTAGTCAATGGACAATTGAGCGCATTAATCAAATTTTCGACGCTAATTGTCCATTTCATTTTTTCATAAATAGTATTTAAGTGCTTGTTATGGAGCGCTGGACTGGACGGAATTTCTCCCTTCATTGATCTAGCCTCCGAAACAGGAGGTAAAATGCTAGAGAATAAGCCGAAATCGCAGTTAGAACGCCAATTACTTGAAGTTGTTGATCTATACAGATCAATGATCATCGACCCCATAGAGCAAGAAATGGGTGATAGTCCAAACTGGCAATACATTAGGTCAAGGCTGTTAAAAGCGCTTGGCGATCGCGGCTTGTCTGGCCGCATCCGCGAAATAGTCGCATATCATGAAAGCACAGGAGCGCAAAGTGCAACCTGATAACCACACAATAAAACTCATGGATGTTAATGAAGCTTGTGATTTTCTAAGGTTTAAGCGTTCAAGACTTTACTCAGAGGTATTTAGAAAAAAAATTCCATTCATTAAAATTGGTGCGTCACTTCGTTTCAAACTAAGCGACCTTGAGGAATGGCTCGCGCAAAAATCCACAAAACAGGAGGTGCAATAATGAAACTTGTTTCAACTCAATACACGATTAATCAATGCATTGAAACACTTAGAGAATGCCTTCGAAAATTAGCAAAAGTTAACCTTTTAGAAGGCTATTATTTTAAAAGCACATCACTGCTGAACCGAACTAACGAAATTAGTTTACAATTAGCAGGAATGATTCGCGATTTAATTTTGTTGTTAAATAGATTGGATCAACGGCATGGGTAACTTAAAAACATTCTCAGATTATGCACTGAATGAGCCTGAACAAAGCTGGCTTATCGATAACCTATTTAGCGCAGGTGGCACTTCGCTGTTGGTTGGTGATCCAAAGAGTGGAAAAAGTCAGCTCGTCAGACATTTGATTTACTCTTGCCTTTATGGAACAGATTTTTTGAACTGTTCTGTTAACGAGAAACGAAGCGTCTTATATTTGGCACTTGAGGAAACGCCAACCGAGTTGAAAAAGTATTTACTTTCTATCGGGGTGGATGCTGCTGCACAAAACTTGCTAATAGGCGATAGAACTTGGTCTGAAGGCAACAACATGAAGGAATTATCTGATGATATAGCCAAACATAATCCGTCATTATGTGTGATCGATACATTTGTAGCATTTTCAGATTTAACTGATTTGAATGACTATGCAAAAGTGTACAAACCACTACAAGAAATTGCAGGGCTAGCAAGAAAGCAAAACTGTCATATTTTAATTGTTCATCACAAAAACAAAAGTGAAGCAACTGGAGCAAAAGGAATTATGGGTTCAACAGCTTTCTTTGGCGCTGTCGACACTTGCTTACTTTTATCAGGTGAGAATAATCAAAAAGTTTTGGCAGTTCAGCCTAGATATACTGAAAAGCATGACATCAAATTCAATATGACACCTGCTGAAATTACTGATGTGGAGCAAAATAAAAAAGGTGTCAGTTGCAAGGACGCTTTACTCGAAAAAATATTGAAAGCAGATAAAGGGTTTAATTTCAGACAGTTTGCTGGCTACTCTAAACAAACTGCTCAAGAAGCTAAAAAATCACTTTTAGATGAGGGTCGA
Organism: Bdellovibrionales bacterium; assembly: GCA_043753645.1. Taxonomy (GTDB): domain Bacteria; phylum Bdellovibrionota; class Bdellovibrionia; order Bdellovibrionales; family Bdellovibrionaceae; genus Pseudobdellovibrio. Next base: position 280 of record JAYUWH010000128.1, on the reverse strand, counting down.
ATTTTTCAGGAGGGTGGGAAAAGTGGCGAACCCACAAAGCTGTTTTTAACGTCTATTTCACCCTCTTAAAATGTCTAGTTCCCTCTAGGGACGCCTAAGGGGAGCCAGACATTTTCTCACAAAACAAATTTTAAATTGTAACACTTAACAATGTATAATAAACACCCCTGATGAAGGTTTTGTCAGGAATGGCGAAGCTTTGTTCTTTGAAAATAGAATAAGTTGGTCAAGGGGTGTGTCTTTACTAAAAGGAGTCACCCCATGTACGTAGAAACAATTA
>JAYUWH010000127.1:0-10627 GCA_043753645.1 Bdellovibrionales bacterium | reverse complement strand
GAGGTAAAAATGCAGGTAGCGCTACATTCTTTGCCGTATTCGTTGCGTATACTCCACAATTTTTTGTACCACCTGGAATGACTTGCGCATCGTCGCACGCATCCACCACGGCATACACAGTATCTAAATTGGAAAAACTATATTCAGTTAATGCAAATAAAGTCCCCGTTGCTGAACTTCCACTTGTGCGGAAAAATGTTGTGATTTGACCCGCAGTGGGAGTCGTTGTGTTTTTCCATAATTTCACCCGATACTCGGCGGTGTCTGAAGTTGGTGAAGCATTCCAAGTTAAATAAATTTTAGAATCACTGGCATTAAATGAAATTGTTTGAATTCCATCAAATGTTGGCGCGGTTAAATCACGCGTTGTGATACTTAAATTATCCGTATTCGTTGAAATATTTCCGGCAGCATCTAGTGCTTTTAAGCAAACTCGGTAAGTGGTCCGAGCTGACAAACCTGTTAAAGTTATACTTTGCGCACCCGGAGCATAGGGCGCTGCTAATTGAGAAGACATTCCCCATAAAAATCCAGAAGTACAAGGATCTGCTGGAGTCGCAGGATATGCAGCTGACGTCGTATAAATGTTGTAATAACTTGTTCCATTAATTGCTCCGGAGTCGGCAGTTCCTTCACGCGCAATCGCCGTGAAATTAATGAGTAGGGATTGATCCGCGGGTGAACCTAAACTTAAAGAATTAATTCCACTAAATACCGGAGGTTGCAAATCGCCCGTCGTGATCGAAACTGGATTTAAATTATTATTGCTAACTGCAAGTGGATCGGCATCTTGCACTATAAACCAATATGTCGTGTTTTCTGATAATCCTGCGATTGATATTTGCGAGCTTACGTTTGTCAAATCACTGACCGTGATCGTTCTGACCAACGTGTACAAACCCAAATTTGTTCCACCAGTTGCACCCGTCCGTTGGTAAACATAACGATTTTGTACAGCACCCATCGAATCAGCCCATGGAACTTGTAAAACGGCAGCGCCATTGACAACCGCGGCAGAAACTACACCCATAGTTGTTGGAGCTCCACCCTGATCCATAATTGTAGCTGCCAGTGCAGTGTTCGAATCACAAACACTTGAAATCGTGCACGCGCGAACGCCGAATGCATAAGGCATTTGATCCCCTAAGCCCGTCAATAACTTCTGATATGTTCCTGCACCCACAGTTGCTTTGGCGCTCAGCGACCAATTCACTGAAGTACCTGGATTGTAATAAACTTTATAGGTGCCGGCACTTGGCCCGGCAGTGCTTGGCACGGCCCAATTTACTCGTGCTGATGATGTCGATACTTTTTGAACGGAAATAGCTCCGGAAAAAACAGGTGCGCTTGTTGAAACTGTGGCAACTGTTAGAACATTTTGTCCCAGGTACGATTTTGCACCGTACACAAGTTCACAGGAATATTCATACTGCACTCCTTCAGACAGGGATGTGTCCGTAAATGTGAGTGCGCCATGATTTGTAGATGAATACACCTGATTGCCGTTGCGATAGACTTTGACTCGGTCGGCATCACTTGGAAATTCGAAATTAACTTGAATTTGTGAAGCATCAATACCAGTTCCACCGATACAACCATTAAATGTCTTGCTTGAGTTACCGGCAGCACTGGGTGCATCTGAACCTTTTAGATCATCAGTTTGTAAGCAACCACTTAACGAAATAAGTAATGCCATTGTTGTCATACAAAACAATAAATAAAACTTGGTGTTACGTGCCATAGTTAACTTTTCGGAAGTTAGATGGCGGGACTTGAGTTCAGTCTTATTTTGAGCCAAACAAAGTTTGATTCCATTAAATAATTATGAATTTATTTACAAAATTCTTTTTATGCTCCAGACTGAGACGGTTTTCTGATCGTCACCTAACGTTTTTTTAATCTCAAAAACGTCTAACTTTTATTAGCAAGTTTTTCGTAGTCATCGATTGCATTTGCAGTCGGTAGTTTGTAAAAAATATCAGTCATCACTTTAAACAGATCTTTTCTATTGAGCTTTGCAGTGATAACAAATGAGTAAAATAAACTTGAAGCATGCGCAACGGGCACGGTATCGCAAAACATCCAGCTGTTCCTGCCGATCGCAAATTTTCTAATTCCACGTTCGACCCATCCGTTATCGATTTTATAACGGCCATCTTTTAAAAACCCAGAGAGCTCTTCGTACTCGTTTATAAAATAATGGATGGCATTACCTAGCGTAGTGGTTTTTAAAACTTTGTCTTTTCGATCAATGCACCAAGCCTTTATTTTTTCTAAGTACGGACCTACTTCATTGAGCCTGGCTTCAAAGCGTTTTTCTGCCGTTAAGTTTTGTAGCCTGTATGCTTCTTCGAACTTGTATAATTTTTTAAACATTTTTAGCGCATTACCAGCTAGGCCTGGCTTTTTCTTAGCCTCTAGCCATGCTTTATGGAACCTGCGCCTAGCGTGCATCATGCAATCAATTAAATGCATTTACAAGATTTTCACCGCACTCCAACGTTCCCTTGATTGGATTGTCGAATTTCTCGCGGTCTTTCTTATAAATATATCCAAGCAGCGTATGTCGATACGGCCACCAACCGTTTAATGCCTTTGTTTTGTAGGAAGCTTTCATCTTCATAGAGTTGGCTTGTGATTCGCCTTTATTCAAGACCGCCATCACTCCACGAGTGATGAAGTCAGCGTCGGGAGTGCCAGACCAATAGACTTTGTTCTCGGAGACGTGATGGATAATGAGTTTTCCAGATCGAACAAGCATCTCATTCTTTTCAAGGTCGCTTAGATTTCTGGCTTCGCGGGAACTTACGAAAAATAGAACGTGGCGGACGTTGTTTTTCAAAGCATGGCTCATCACCACGTGGTACTTCGCCCGCTTTTTGCTTCGGCGCGAACGTAATTAACGCTTTTGCACCGAGACCTCATTTGAATAATCTAAAGACAAAAACGTTCTCGAAGGGCGTCATCGTCTTGAACATGATATTCTTGAGACCAAAGGCGATTAGTTCTTTTGAACGGCATCACCGAAGACAGATTCGTCAACTTGGAATGTCGCTTGGTAGTATTTTACGTCAGTATCCTTAGCGTCTGTTCCTGTGAAATGAACAGATATATATTTTTTCCCATCACGACGGTGAATCATACCTGAATCAAGTTTGTATCCGCCCAAAGCGATTGCGGTAAAACCGCTGGCTTTAATCAAATCACCTGAACCGCCGTGGAAGCTTGCTTTGCCTTCAGAAATCGCTTGAAGAAGCGACACGAGCATATAGGTAGCCTTTGAATTGTCTTGGCACCATGCATGGGTCGCACGCGCATACTCAATAGATAATACTTTGCTTACTCCTGTGGCTTCACAGTTTGTATCGCCAGCGTGAGCCGCCGAAGCGAGAGAAAGAATTGCTCCTAAAATACCTACCGTTACCGCTTTTTTCATATTATCTCCTGTCGATTGTTTTGATATCAGACGCTTTTTGCGGCCTTTCAGGGCTTAAAACGCTACTAATGTAATTTAAGATTATTTAATCTCAGTACAGGAAACTACCTTGTCAACTAACAGGCCAATTTCTGCGAGGGCTTGTGCATATCAATAGTTTTTCTGGTTCCGTGGGAACAATCATTTTTATTCGGAACCATGAAGCGACCCAGGATCGCACTGGTGCTACAGGTATGTATCGAAATTCTGGCAGTGCCGGCAACATTCCCCGCTTTACGGCCTCAACCGGAATTGGTAATTCCAGCATCAGTGACAATTTAACAACGGTCACTGTGGCCGCGCAAGTCGACGTCACCGGTGGAACAGGCACAGGATGCAGCACAGCGCCGATTGAAGTTATCACGACAGCATCGCCGCGTGTTGCCTTTCATTGGCCCGGAATCGTGGCTGTGCAAATTGGTATGGATGCAGCCGGAAATATTCGGACATTCGACAATCCGGGCACTAGCTAAGCGCCATTTATCGCATCAAATATAACCGCAAATAATGAGATTTATGCCAACGGATGGTTTCGCAATAACACCTCTGGCAATGGCTGGTACAATCAAGTTGATGGAGTAGGCCTGAACACTTCTGCTGGCGCCATTAACGTTTACGGAACAGCGCGAATTACCAACGTGCAAAATCCTGTGAATCCACAAGATGCTGCAACTAAGGCGTATGTTGACGCTGCAGCTGGCGGATTAAAAGTTTACAAAACGGATGGCACAAAACGGTAGTCGGAAATTACTTAAGCTGCATGGTTCCGCCTTGCAAAGCCAACGGAAACGGATGGGGCTCTGCAGACACATCCACCGGATCTGTGCAAATTTTAAATTCTACCTCTTACCCTGCGCCAGCTACGTTTTATTACACGGGTAGCAGCTGCACAGGTATTTTTGCGGTTGATGATGGCAGCAGCAGCACTGCAGTTTATACGTATGGAACAAATTACTATGCTGCCTCAGTGGGTTACAACGGCGGATGGGGATATACTTCATATCGAAATTACGGTGGCAGCTGTGGGGACTTTGGTTACACAGTCATAAGTTATAATAACGGCGGGGCTACTTCACAACCGGCCTGTGGCACAGGAGCTTGCAAAATAAAATGACTTTATGCTTTTTTACGAAAAAGACTTTCGACTTACTTTTTTTCTCAGAAATTCTATGAGCTGCGAATTTGTGTCCATTGCACGAAATGGTTTCACGAATTTAACAACCCAATACCTTTCGAGTTAAGTTTCTAAACTAAGTAAATACTTTCCTAATTGACGAATCTGATGAGTTTTAAAATCTTTTTCTTGTTTTAAATTCAAAACTAGTTGAATTGCATGTTTGGGTTTCAATCTTAAGGAAAAATAATTCAAACTGGTATTGAACTGATCTCCTGCTTTTTTGACTTCGATCAGATGAGTTAATTGATTATTTTCCTCGATTGCAAAATCAATTTCGCGTTTTTTTTTGTCTCGAAGATATGCTAGCCTTAGCTTTTTTCCTTGAGTGTCCTCTAAGAATTGATTTCTTTTAAGTAAATGCAATGCGACTAAATTTTCAAGTTTAAACCCTTCATCAGCTTCCACCTGCCCGATGTCATAAAAATACACCTTAGGCTCTTTTTTAACAGCATCAAGAATATTTTTTGTATAAGGATAGACAATAAAAATGACAAATAAGGATTCTAAAATCTGCATCCACTTTTTGATGGTGTGCGGGCTTACAGACAATTCATCAGCAATATTTTTATAAACTATTTGTTGGCCCACGCGACGTTTTAAGGCTTGAATTAAAAGTTCGATACTGACTAGATCGCGAATGCTTTCTAACTGAATCAAATCCTGTCTAATTATAATATCCAAATGCGATTTTCGCCAAATAGCAGCTTTTCTTTCCGACCCCGATAGAAAAGGTTCAGGAAAAGATCCCAACATCAACATGTCTTTTATAGTCTCGTTGGGATTTTTACTTCCTAGCTCTTTTACAGAAAATGGATTTAGCCTGAAAGAAACATAGCGACCGGCTAGCGAATCTCCAACTTTTTTGAAAGTGTCCATTCGACTAGATCCGGTTAATAAATATAAATTTTTTTCCTTTTCTGTGTCATAAATTCCTTTTATCCACTGCTTCCATTTCTTCATTTTGTGAATTTCGTCAAAAATAACCGTGTGTTTGTCACGAAGCCAGCTTTTTTCATGAATCAAAGTTCGATGCTCTGAACTGTCGTAATTAAAATATTGAAATTTCGATGCTAGATTTTTGGCAAGTGACGTTTTACCAACTTGCCGTGGCCCCGACAGTAATATAATTTTATCATCTAAATATTCTAGGATTGTCGGCGTAATTGTTCGTTTAATCATAGCTTATTTTACAGTGTAACTGAAATGCAGTCAATTGCATTTTGGTAGTAACTGAAATGCAATTAACTGCATTTTGGTACCTATTTTCCAAAATCTGAAAGAAGACGCGAACATCGTATCAAAAACAGATGTATCAAAATAGTACAATTACACACGCTAAAGAAATTGTTTTCGGTATTGTCTATTAAGTTACTGGAGTGCACCCCGTTGATCAGGCACTGTAGCCCCAAAGGGTTTGATCGACGGGGCGCACTCCAGTAAAAGTACTTTTGAACTTTGGCGCATCCTGCCTAAAAATAGAAACTTTTTCAAGTTCCTCATCTGTCACTACAGATGAGGAACTTCAATTACGAAATTCATTTTTCATTGTTTCATTTATGATAGCTAGTTCTAAAAAAGATGACGTTAAGCAATATTTGAATCTTATCAAAGATGAAACGATTAAGTCTTCTTTGAATCCTGTAGCGACCTTGGAAACAATTTCAGATTTTTTACGATCTAAATATTTGGTCGCCCGTGAATTTGACGTTTTAATGTATCGAAATCTTGATGCAGTTATTGAGGTTTTAAATTCTAAAAATCTACCGCTGCCTTATGTTGGAATCTGTTGTGTTTATCGATTAGAAAAAGTGATCTTTTCGGACTTTTTGAAAAGAAGCTAGCTCTAAACGCATTCAGGTCTTCTTTTGCGCGATTTGATTGGACGTAATTATTCGACGTTAGTTTGTCTGGGGGTTCAAATTGGTAGTAAATCAAAGTTATGAAGACAATTAAAGATGCGCTAGTGCCCCAAAATATTTTTTTATCCATTGTAATCTACATCAGCTTTCAAAGTTGAGCCATTAACATTGTATTGAAATGTCCAAAATAAAAGCCATGTACATTAGGTACATGGCCGAAACTTATATTAATATTGTAATTTATATTAGACCCTTTTTAGCAACTACCAATAAAAACTAGATGCTGGGATTGAACAATTCGGCCTTAATTCTTCCTATCCTTTCAGACTCGTGGTCCATTGTTGACAGAGTTTTCCTTTGTAAATGACGTCGCCTGCACACAAAAGATTTAGCTTTTCAGCAACCCTGACCGAGCGTGAATTACGTGGATCAATAAGCGCCATAATTTCTTTTAACTCGAGGTCCTCGAGACCATACCGAATCAGCTCCGCAGCCGACTCTTGAGCAAAGCCCCGGCCCCAGTGGGCTCCGGCGAATCGATAACCAATCGCAAGTTGACCCTCAAAAGGCTCTTCGCTAATCTCGTAAAGTCCGCAGATTCCGATTGGATCCACCTGCCCTTTTAGAAACACTCCGAAACGACCGATCCTTTGTTTAATATACTGTTGTGAGTTTTCCTGAAAGTATGCGCGCGCCTTTTCTTCTGTCATGTTCTCATATCGTCCGGTTGAAAAATTATTCAGCCCCGGATCGTTAGATAGGTGAAGGAAAGAAAGAAGGTCATTTTCTTGCCATAAGCGAATGATAAGCCGGTCAGTTTCCAATTTCATAAAAATCAGTATATTTGTAAACAGCTTAGTGGTCATCAAACCAATAATTGGTGACGTCTTCTTTCTTGTTTTCACAAAGCCTTTTAGTCACTCCCAGCATGTAGTTTCTGGCCAGAGTTACAACCCGGCTGAAGGTTTAAAGCTTGCGATTTGGCGCTACAACGCTGATGGAAGCTTAGATTCTAACTTCGGTAGTGGTGCAACCGCTGGCCTTGGCTATGTCCTCTTTCAGGCTGGTGGCCTTGGGGCGACAGGGCGCGCTAATCCCACGAAATCTGATTATGCTTGGGATATGTTATTGGATTCGCAGGGGCGATACGTGCTGAATGGCGCGAGTAAAAATCCCGTGGGTGGTCGCGAGCATGTTATTATTAACTTAAATTTTGATTTAAACGGAACAACCGTTAACAACGGTGTTCTGAGCAATCCAAGTTACTCGTTGTGCAGTTGCAGTATTAATGCACCTGCATCACCTTCTGGGGCAGACAAAAATCATGTACTTTTTTTGATTGCTTACCATCAAAAAACGGCGTAATTTGATGTTATGTCATACAAAAGAGATTTTAACTTACCCAAGACTAGCTTTTTTCTACTAGGCCCGCGGGGCTCTGGTAAAACAACCATGCTCAAAAATCTCAATTTTGCTACCCACACGATTGATTTACTTGATAGCCAAAACTTTCGTAGGCTTTCAGCAAATCCACATTTATTGTATGAAGAGCTATCAAGTCTCAAGGCAAATTCTTTTGTTATCATAGATGAAATTCAAAAAATTCCAGATTTATTGAATGAAGTTCATCGGTTGATTGAAAATAAAAAAATTAAATTTGCATTAACTGGATCAAGTGCAAGAAAGCTTAAATCAGTTTCGACAAATTTACTGGGTGGACGAGCTGCTTTAAAATATATGTATCCATTAACTCCTCATGAGATGGGTGATGATTTTAGTTTGTATCAAGCCCTTAAATTAGGGACTTTACCACTGATTATTAAATCTGATGACCCCGAAGAAACTTTAAAATCGTATGTAGATCTTTATTTAAAAGAAGAAATTCAAGCTGAAGCTTTAGTTCGAAACTTATCTGGTTTTATTCGATTTTTACCCATTGCAGCTTTGATGCATGGCCAGAAAATTAATTTATCTTCTATCGCCAGAGATTCAGAAGTTCAAAGAGCTACTGTGCAAGGTTTTTTTTCAATATTGGAGGATACACTTCTTGTCAGAAGGCTCGAAGCCTATCAAGCCAAAATAAGAGTTCGAGAGCAGCAAAAAGCTAAGTTTTATTTTATTGATCCAGGTATTGTGCGCTCTTGTAAAAACATAAAAGGCGAAGTGGCCCCAGAAGAAAAAGGAAGCTTATTCGAAGGTCTTATTTTTACATTACTTACAATTCAAAAAGAAATTCATCAAGATATAGACAGTCTGAATTACTGGTCTCCGTCCGAAGCAAAAAATACAGAAGTCGATTTTTTAATAACACGAGGAAAAGAAAAAATTGCAATCGAAGTTAAGTCTGCTCCACAAGTTAATACTACAGATCTTAAAGGACTTAAAGCCATAGCTGAATTAAATTCAGTTAAACGAAAAATAATTATTTACAATGGAAATATAAGTCGTAAGACATCGGATGGAATTGAAATAATGCCGTTTAAAAATTTTATAAGCGAACTCGCAAAGAAAAATATATAAATAGATTACCCTCATCTTTAGAATATTTTGATAGTGATACACAGCAAATCGTCCCCGCCCGTCAAGTTTATATGCGTTGATAACTATGGTCAGTCCCACCAGCTGACATACAAAGAAAATTCAGGAACCGACACCAAACAGGGCTCGCTCAGCTTCACTTTTTCTAATTTCGATTTGAGATTTGGTTATTTATTTTAGATTACGTGCGTCCCAGAGTAAGCCGAATCGTTTTGAAATTCAAAACCTTAGTGTTATAACCTGCAACTGCTACCGTCGCTTGACTAAATGAGAGGCGCAAGATACACTATTTTTGTGGTACCGAAGTATCTCATTATCCTTATATTAATAATCTCTTGTCAGAAGAAAGATTCGACTGTCGTTGTTTCGCGATCAAAATTGGTAGCCAATCAAATGGCATTCACTTACAATCCACTCGTTTCCTCTAAGCAAATTTATGTATCCAATACGGATGGATCCAATATAATTAAAATTACGAATGATGAAAATTATGAAAACTGGTGGCCCAAGATATCACCAGACCGCACAAAAATTATTTATTACCGAGAGCCCAAGGGATCAAATGAAAATTATACGTTAGTCGATTTAATGATCTATGATGTGTCAACACAAACGACCAAAGTTTTGCGAAGTCATGGTTCAGATTCTTGGTCAATGCAAGGACATGCCGAGTGGTCACCTAACGGCGCCGAGCTTGTGAGTTGTGGGGCCGTTAACAGCGGTGTGATCCATATTTTCATTTTAAATTCTGAATCGGGCGCAATAAAAAGACAGCTGACAACAACTGGTGGTTGGAATGGTGATCCCGCTTGGTCGCCGAACAGTGCAGCCATTGTCTTTAATCGATGCGTTCCTTTGAATTGTTTTACTGTTAATGGAAATTTAGATATCTACACTATGTCAGCCGTTGATGGCAGCGGAATTACTCAGCTGACTGCCGCTGATTCCAAAGACGATTATGACCCGTACTTTTCCCCAGATGGTTTAACAATAATGTGGTTACAGCAAGTCAACACGACGGCATGGTCTGGACTTGGTAGTTGGTCAATTAAAAAAATGACAAGTAATGGTGCCTCACAAAGTTTTTTAATCAATGATACGAACATAAATAGCAAACCAAATTGGAGCCTTGATGGTTCTAAGATTTATTTTCATCGAATAGCACCCGGAGAATCAATTAAATTTAGATTATTTAGTATTTTACCAGATGGAACACAATTAGCCGAAATTTCACCATTTGGAAGTTACACGGATTCAGCGGTGGGCAGCATCAGCTATCCTAATAATTAAATTGTCTGTAAAATTATCGCCAACAAAACTTTCAATTTTCAAGGCTAAATCTTATTTTGGGCAACTCCGTTAGGGCAAAGAACGATGTCACCTTTAAACTTCCTATCCTCTAATATACTTCGTGGAGCGAGCGCGATCAAAAGCTATTATTATGGTGGATTAACAAGTCGGGTACTTTCATAAAGCGTATTGACTTGCCCTGCAGTCAGAACAGCGTTCCATATTCCGATATCATCAATCTGTCCTGCAAAAAAATTTGTATTCGCTAAATTTCTTGCTATGTAAACG